>NZ_JBHVYO010000085.1:0-22030 GCF_042880655.1 Streptomyces sp. NPDC058295 | reverse complement strand
GTCCGGGAACGCCGTCGGCGTTCCCGGACCGACCAGGGCGACTCGTCAGCCACGTACGCGTTGTCTTCTGGCCGCGTAGATCTTCCAGGTCGCGAAGGCGAGGGGGAGTTCGAGGATCCAGATGCCGACCACCGCGTCCCACTCCGGGGCGGTGGCCGAGGACTCGTCGGCCGTGATGACGGCGCACAACAGGCCCCACACCACCGCGAGCAGGCCGACCAGCCAGAGCGCGATGGTCCAGCCCACCGTGGAGCGGCCGTTGCCGGCGGACCGCGGGCCGGAGGTCCGCTTGCGCGGCTGGGGAATGTGGTCGGGCTCGCGCGCCGGCATCCGTACCACCGCCCCGGCGGGCACGGCCGCGTCCAGCGCGGCTGTGCGTTCCGGCGTCACCCCTCGGTACAGGGTGGGCTCCACGGTGACCGAGAAGCCGTCGTGGCCGGTGAGGGTGCGGGCGCCGTCGGGGCGGGCGGTCATCGCCGCGCAGGCGTCGTAGCGGACGGTGACCGGGCCCCTCGGGGTCAGCAGGCTCACCCCCTCGGCGCCGATGACCAGGGTGACCTCCTCGTCCTCCAGGGACTGGTGGCGGGTGCCGGTCAGGGCGGCCTGCGAGTGCTGCGGGGCGAGGGTGAAACCCGCCCAGTCGACGCCCCGGCCCGGTACCTGGAGGAGCGCGTTGCCCCATGTCTCCCGGGCGACCTCGCGCAGGTCGTCCGTGGTCACCGCGTTGAGCTCGGCCTTGTGCTGCTCGGGGGTGAGGATCCGGTGCCCGAGCAGCAGGCTCAGCGCGTACGAGGGGAGGGTGGCGGCCCCGAGGTCGGGGGTGTCGTACATCTTGAGGAGCTTGGCGCGGACGGAGTCCAGTTCGGACTGCTCGATGCGGCCGGCGCGCAGCCGGGCGAGGGTGTCGACGAAGCCGCCGACGACCGCGTCCTGCTTCTGCGGGAGGGAGTCCGCGTACGCGGTGAGGGTGGCGAAGTCGGCGTCGCGCGGGGTGTAGTCGGCCTCCGCGGAGTAGGAGTAGCCGCCCTCCTGGCGCAGGTCCTGGAAGAGGGCCCGGCCGAGGACGTCCGCGAAGACGCTGGCCGCGGTGGAGCGGCGCAGCACCGAGGTGAGGACGACATGGCCGTCGTCGCCGCTGATGAACGCGGGGGTCCTGGGCAGTGCGCTGGTCGCGGCCGGAGCGGGGAAGCGGGCGCCCTGGGGGAGCGTGAGGTCCAGGCCGTCGGGGACCTGGTCGCTGGTGATCCACAGCACCGCGTTGTCCCTGGTGAAGCGGGTCTCGGCCCAGTGGCGCACCTGGTCCGGGGTCAGGCTCCAGGTACCGAGCTCGTTGTAGCTGGACAGGCCGTAGCTCTGGGCGCCGTACCGCCACAGCGGCATCTGGTGCTGGGGGCCGCTGCCCCGGCCGGCCGCCTCGGTGCGCAGGATCTCCTTCTCGGTCTCCAGCCGCTCCATCGGCAGGTCCCGCAGTCCCGCGCACACGCTGTTGAGGTAGGTGACGACCTCCTCCTCGCTGCCGGTGACGTGGAAGAGGGTGTACGCGTTCGCCGTCGCGCCGTTGTAGTGCAGATCGGACAGGCCGAGGCGGTGCAGGGCGAGGTGTTCGACGAGGTGGGTGAGGCCGGCGGTGGCCAGGGTCTCGTCGGCGCGGCCCACCCGGAAGAAGAGGCCGGCGGTGATCTCCTTGCCGGAGGCGGGGGCGTAGAGGGTGGGGATGTGCTGCGTGGTGGTGTGCGAGACGAGGCCGGCGAGGGCGGCGAGGTCGGCGCGGTCGTCGTGCTCGTGCAGGTCGGTGCTCATCGGTTGCCGCCTCCTCGGGATTCCAGCGCGGCCTTGCGGGACTTGAGGAACGAGGACTTCTTGTCGGGCACGTAGTGCCACGGGGACTCGGTCGCGCGGTCGCCGATGAAGGCGAAGTGCGGGGCCGCGTACTCCCAGTGGTTGCCGAGCGAGAAGGCGAACGCGAACGCGTTGTGCGCGCCGATCGAGTTCCAGTCGGGCCGGTGGGCCGGGTGCAGCACGGAGACCTGGGCGGCGTTGCGCAGGTCGTCGCGGACCGACAGGCCCCGCATGTAGGCCGCGTCCTCGCCGCTGTCCAGGTCGAGCCAGCGCTCGATGTGCGCGAGGGCGACCAGGGCGCCGGAGGTCGAGCCGTCGGGGGCCTCGGTCGCGCACGCGCGGGCGAAGCCGTGCGCCGCCTCCCAGGAGCCGCTCCACTTCGGACACAGCTGCTGGAGCAGCTGGACCTGTGCGTGGTAGTGGTGCGGATGGTGGGCGGACAGGCGGTCGTAGCGGCGGCGCGCCTCGGCCTGTCCCAGCTGGAGACCGCGCGCGGTCATCAGCCGGGCGGTCCAGGCGGGGGCGTACGAGGGGTGCTCGGCGCAGATCTCGATCAGCAGCTGCTCGGCCCTGCGCAGCCAGTCGTGGAACTGGGTGAACTGGTCCCGCGAGACATGGTTCGCGCGGGCACCGCTGCGGATGTCCCAGCCGATGTAGACGTACCGCTCGGCGAGCAGCGTGCGCGGCAGCGGGTCGCCGGGCGATTCCGCCGCCGCCCGCTCCAGGAAGTTCTCGACGCCGGGGATGTCGGCGAGCAGGCCGACGGCGGAGGAGAGCCTGTCGACCGAGTCGAGGCCCGCGAACCAGGCCCGCACCGTCGGCCAGTGTCCGGACTGCGCGGCGGTGCGCAGCGGGGTCAGCTCGGGTGTGTTGTCGTACGGGTCGAAGGTCGGTCCCCAGGTGTTCGTGGGTCCGCCGCCGGCCATGCCGTTGGTGGTGCTGGTCATTCCTCCGCCCCCTGGCGTCACTGTCCGCGGCACGCGGGCTGGCCCCCCAGGGCGTGCGGCGGTGAAATCCTGCATTTCGACTGACGTGATCAAGTCGCCGCAGGCTAGCAGCAGGCGGTGACAGTCCGGCCGTAGGGTGCTCGGCATGAGCATCATCGGGGTCGGTATCGATGTGGCCGAGATCGAGCGGTTCGCGGCGTCCATGGAACGGACGCCCGGACTGGCCCAGCGGCTCTTCCTGGAGAGCGAGCTGCTGCTGCCGAGCGGGGAGCGGCGGGGGCCCGCCTCGCTGGCGGCCCGGTTCGCCGCCAAGGAGGCTCTCGCCAAGGCGCTGGGGGCGCCGCCCGGGCTGCTGTGGACGGACGCGGAGGTGTACGTCGAGGACAGCGGGCGGCCCCGGCTGCGGGTGCAGGGGAGTGTCGCGGCGCGGGCGGCCGAACTGGGAGTACGGAGCTGGCATGTGTCGCTGAGTCACGACGCGGGCGTCGCCTCGGCGGTGGTGGTGGCCGAAGGCTGAGCCGGCGGGCGCACCGCCGGGGGGTTCCGCGCGGTGCAGCGAAGGGCGCACCGCGGGGTGGGCCGACGGCGTGCGGTGGCGGGGGAGTCCGGGGCAGACTCGACCGTATGCGTACTGCCTACCGCGTTGAGACCGTCCGTCGTGCCGAGCGGGAGCTGATGGCCCGGGTTCCGGAAGGGGCCCTCATGCAGCGGGCCGCCGCCGGGCTCGCCGCCGCCTGCGCCGACCTGCTGGGGCGGGTGTACGGACGGCGGGTCGTGCTGCTGGTCGGCAGCGGCGACAACGGGGGTGACGCCCTGTACGCCGGCGCCCGGCTCGCTCGGCGCGGGGCGGGCGTGACCGCGGTGCTGCTCGCGCCCGAGCGGACGCACGCCGGAGGGCTCGCGGCCCTGCGGCGGGCGGGCGGGCACACGGTCGCGCCGGCCGGCGCCGAAGCCGTCGTCCGGCGGGCCGACCTCGTGCTCGACGGCATCGTCGGCATCGGCGGGACGGGCGGGCTGCGGCCGGACGCGGCCGCGCTGGCCGAGATCGTCGCCGGGGGCCGGGCCGCCGTCGTCGCCGTCGACCTGCCCAGCGGCGTCGACGCCGACACCGGCGAGGTGCACGGGAGCGCGATCCGTGCCGACCTCACCGTCACCTTCGGCACGCACAAGCCGGGGCTGCTCGTCGATCCGGCGCGGGAGTACGCCGGGTCGGTGCGGCTCGTCGACATCGGGCTCGGGGGCGAGTTGCCCGCCGAGCCCGAGCTGGCGGCCCTTCAGCACGCGGACGTGGCCGCCCTGCTGCCCGTGCCCGGCGGGGAGAGCGACAAGTACCGGCGGGGCGTCGTCGGGATCGCCGCCGGCTCCGCCCGGTATCCGGGGGCCGCCGTGCTGGCCGTCGCGGGGGCGCTGCGGGGCGGGGCGGGGGCCGTGCGGTACGTGGGGCCGGCCGGGGACGCGGTCGTCGCGCGGTTCCCCGAGACGCTCGTGTCCGACCAGGGGCCCCGGCAGGCCGGGCGGGTGCAGGCCTGGGTCGTCGGGCCGGGCGCCGGGGACGACGCCAAGACGGTGGCGGAGGTGCTGTCCGCCGACGTGCCGGTGCTGATCGACGCCGACGGGCTGCGGCTCGCGGACGCCGACGCGGTGCGCGGGCGGACCGCGCCGACGCTGATGACACCGCACGCGGGGGAGGCGGCCGCGCTGCTGGGGGTGGCGCGGGAGGAGGTGGAGGGGGCCCGGCTGCGTTCCGCGCGGGAGCTGGCGGCCCGCTACCGGGCGACCGTGCTGCTCAAGGGGTCGACGACGCTGGTGGCGGACGCGGGTGGTGCGGGCGTGGTGCGGGTGAACGCGACGGGGACGGCGTGGCTGGCCACGGCCGGGAGCGGGGATGTGCTGTCCGGGCTCGCGGGGTCGTTGCTGGCGGCGGGGCTGAGTGCGTTGGACGCGGGGAGTGTCGGGGCCTATCTGCATGGGCTGGCGGGGCGGTTCGCCGCGGACGGGGCGCCGGTGGGGGCGCACGATGTGGCCGCGGCGGTCGCGGGGGCCTGGCGGGATGTGCGGCGGTAGGGACCGGGTCTATCGCCGGACGGGCTGGAAGTCCCCCCGCTGAAAGGGTGAAGCCGCCGCGCGGCAGCCAGGGGCGCCGGAGGTGGCGCGCTTGTCTGATCGGATGTTCAGCACACGAGCCGTGGCCCTGCTTCTTTCCGCCGTCGCGCTTCTTCCCCTCGGTACGCCTGCTCGTGCCGCTCCTCCTCCGTCACCACCGTCCTGGGAGATCGACACGCCGGACCAGGTGCTCGCTCCGAGGGTGTACACGCCCACCGCCGCCGAGGACGCCGTCGAGCCGCGGGAGGCGGTGGAGGGGACGTACGCGCTCGTCGAGTACGTGCCGCTGGACGAGGTGATGACCCGGGTGGCGTGCAGCAAGCGGGCCGGGCCGTACCAGCGGGCGGTCGAGCGGTGGCTGAAGCGGACCGTGGACGGGAAGCAGTCCGCCGCCGACTGCAAGGCGATCCGGGCGTTCCAGCGGCAGCAGGGGATCGAGCCCGCGATCGGGTTCGCCGGACCCGTCACCTGGGCCCGGATGCAGCTCGTCGCCGCGAGGAAGAACCCCAACGCCGGGAAGAAGTGTCCGGTGCGCACCCACCGGGTCGCCTGCGTCGATCTCGACCGGCAACTGACCTGGGTGCAGAAGGGGACGAAGGTCGTCTTCGGGCCCGTGTCGATGCGCAGCGGGCGGGTCGTGCACCCGACCCGCAAGGGGTGGCACACCGTCTACTGGCGGCACAAGAACCATGTCTCCACGCTCTACAACGCCCCCATGCCGTATGCGCAGTTCTTCGACGGCGGCCAGGCCTTCCACGCCGTCTACGACAGCATCCACACCACCATCGGCTCCATGGGCTGCGTCAATCTCACGGTCGGTGACGCGCGCAGGCTGTGGAGCGTGCTGAAGAAGGGCGACCGGGTCTACGTGTGGGGGCACCGGCCCGGTACCTAGGGGGCGGTCCGGGCCCTCTGAGACACTGGGCCCGATGAGTGAGACTGCCGAGACGCCCGCCGCCCCGTCGCGTGCCCGTGCCGAGATCGACCTGGCCGCGCTGCGGGCCAACGTGCGTACGTTGCGCGCCAAGGCGCCGGGCGCGGAGTTCATGGCCGTGGTGAAGGCCGACGGGTACGGGCACGGGGCCGCCCCCTGTGCCCGCGCCGCGGTCGCGGCCGGCGCCGGCTGGGTGGGTACCGCCACGCCCGAGGAGGCGCTGGCGCTGCGCGCGGACGGCGGGCTGCCGGCGGACGTCAGGATCATGTGCTGGCTGTGGACGCCGGGCGGGCCCTGGCGGGAGGCGGTCGAGGCCGGCATCGACGTGTCGGTGAGCGGGCTCTGGGCCCTGCGGGAGGTCGTCGAGGGGGCACGGGCCGCCGGGCGGGCCGCCCGCGTGCAGCTCAAGGCCGACACCGGGCTCGGGCGCAACGGCTGCCAGCCCGCCGACTGGCCCGAGCTGGTGGGCGAGGCGCTGCGGGCCGAGGGCGAGGGGCTGCTCCGGGTCACCGGGCTGTGGTCGCACTTCGCCTGCGCCGACGAGCCCGGCCATCCCTCCATCGCGCCCCAGCTCGACCGTTTCCACGAGATGGTGGCGTACGCCGAAGGGCAAGGCGTGCGGCCCGAGGTGCGGCACATCGCCAACTCCCCGGCCACGCTCACGCTCCCGGAGACCCACTTCGACCTGGTCCGCCCGGGCATCGCGATGTACGGCCTGTCGCCCAGCCCCGAGCTGGGCTCCGCCGCCGACTTCGGGCTGCGTCCGGTGATGACCCTCGCGGCCTCGCTGGCCCTGGTGAAGCACGTCCCGGGCGGCCACGGCGTGAGCTACGGCCACCACTACGTCACCCCGGGCGAGACCACCCTGGGCCTGGTTCCCCTCGGCTATGCGGACGGTGTTCCCCGGCACGCCTCCGGGAGCGGTCCGGTGCTGGTCGCCGGCAAGTGGCGGACGGCGGCCGGCCGGATCGCCATGGATCAGTTCGTCGTCGACCTCGGCGGCGACGAGCCCGCCCCCGGCGCGGAGGCGGTCCTCTTCGGACCGGGCGACCGCGGTGAACCCACGGCGCAGGACTGGGCCCAGGCGGCCGGCACCATCGGGTACGAGATCGTCACGCGCATCGGTGCGCGCGTTCCTCGCGTCTATGTGAATGAGTGACCAACGCGGGTAACCCGCAGTCAGTACACGAGCATCGGCCAAAGAGGAGCGGTACGTGAGCGAGAGCAGCGCGGAGGCGGTGGCGGGCGCCGCCTCGGCGGTCGTCGCCGCCTCCGCCACGGGGGCGGGCGGGGGGTGGCGCCGGGCGACCGGCGTCGCCGGCGCCGCGATAGGCGTGATCGCCGCGGGCGCCGCGGCGGGTGTCGCCCTGGAGCGGATGACCGTCGGCCGCGGCATACGGGCGAAGGCCCGGCTCGCCCTCGACTCGACGGGGCCGTACGGCGGCCTGCGCGGCACGCCCGGCAAGGCCTACGCCGAGGACGGCACCGAGCTGTACTACGAGGTGGACGACGTCGAGCCGCAGGGCGGACCGGCGAACCGGCGGCGCAGGCTCTTCGGGCGCAAGGCCCCACTCCCCGTCACGGTGGTCTTCAGCCACGGCTACTGCCTCAACCAGGACTCCTGGCACTTCCAGCGGGCGGCCCTGCGGGGCGTCGTACGGACCGTGCACTGGGACCAGCGCAGTCACGGCCGGTCCGGGCGCGGCAACGCCCAGATACGGGACGGCGAGCCGGTCACCATCGATCAGCTGGGGCGCGACCTGAGGACCGTGATCGACGCGGCCGTGCCGGAGGGGCCGATCGTGCTCGTCGGGCACTCCATGGGCGGGATGACGGTGATGGCCCTGGCCGCGCTGTACCCCGAGCTGATCCGTGAGCGGGTCGTCGCCACCGCCTTCGTCGGTACGTCGTCGGGACGGCTCGGCGAGGTCAACTTCGGGCTGCCGGTCGCGGGCGTGAACGCGGTGCGGCGGGTGCTGCCGGGGGTGCTGAAGGCGCTGGGGCAGCAGGCGGCCCTGGTGGAGAAGGGGCGGCGGGCCACCGCCGATCTCTTCGCCGGGATCATCAAGCGCTACTCGTTCGCGTCGCGGGACGTCGATCCGGCGGTCGCGCGGTTCGCCGAGCGGATGATCGAGGGCACGCCGATCGACGTGGTCGCCGAGTTCTACCCGGCGTTCACGGATCACGACAAGACCGAGGCGCTGGCCTGTTTCACCGACATACCGGTGCTGGTGCTCGCCGGGATCGGCGACCTGGTCACGCCGAGCGAGCACAGCGAGGCGATCGCCGACGCCTTGCCGGGCGCGGAACTGGTCCTGGTACCGGACGCCGGGCACCTCGTCATGCTGGAGCACCCGGAAGTGGTCACCGACCGCCTCGCTGATCTGCTCGCCCGCACGGGGGCGATACCGATCACGGCTACCGTGAACGGCTGTGACTCCGCCTCCTCCTGACGGAGGTGGCTTCCAGCCTTCGGCTGCGGTCCAGCCCGAACCGACCCCTTGCGGGGTGTGATCAGTGTACTACTGCGAGTGAGTAATGATGGAAGAGAAAGCGGCATCGCCCCGGGTCCAGCTGCGCGTCACCTCCCCCGAGCAGATGGGTGAGCTGGGCCGTCGTCTCGCCAAGCTGTTGCGCGCGGGTGACCTCGTGATGCTCAACGGGGAACTCGGCGCGGGCAAGACGACGCTCACCCGCGGGCTCGGTGCGGGGCTCGGTGTCCGGGGTGCGGTCACCTCCCCGACGTTCGTGATCGCCCGTGTGCACCCCTCCCTCGGGGACGGTCCGCCGCTCGTCCACGTCGACGCGTACCGCCTGGGCGGCGGGCTCGACGAGATGGAGGACCTCGACCTCGACGTGTCGCTGCCCGCGTCGGTGATCGTCGTGGAGTGGGGCGAGGGCAAGGTCGAGGAGCTGACCGACGACCGGCTCCAGGTCCTCATCCACCGTGCCGTCGGCGACACCACGGACGAGGTGCGGCACGTGACGGTGACGGGGCTCGGGGAGCGCTGGGCCTCGGCGGACCTCGGCGTGCTGTCGGCCTGACCGGCGGACGGTCGCCGTGTTCGGCGGGCGGTCGGCCGGACGGGTGGCCGCGCAGGTCGCCGGTGGGGCTCACGCCGCCTTGGGACGCTCCACCGGCTGCTTCGTGAGCGCCGGGTCGGGCAGTCGCGGCGGCGTCGAGACGGCTTCCGCGGCCGCGCACGAGGCCAGCAGATCACGCATGGACACACCGGCGAGCGTGAACGGCCGCGACGGCCGGCCCTTGGGCTCGGTGACCGACATGGACGCCTCCTGAGGTTCGGGGGCGGGCGTAGTTAGGTAGACCTAACTACGAAGTTGGTACCATGTGACCACGCACCGGACACCCGACGCAACATTTTGCCGACGTCTCGTCGGAACGTTCACGGGATACTCAGGCGCCACGCCCCGGGCCCGGGTCACCCCTACGGGATCACGACGACGGCCTGTCCGATCGTCGCGAAGTCCCACATCGCGTCGCCGTCCGCGACGGTCTGCCGGATGCCGCCCGTCTTCACGGTCGGGTCGGGCCCGGGCAGCGAGCCGTCCAGGGCCGCGCTGAAGCCGATCGTCACGTCGTGCACGGTGGTGAAGCGCACGACGTGCTCGATGGGGGTGCCGTCGGTGCCGGTGACGGCACCCGCGCGGGAGGTGACGGTGTACTTGCCCGGGGGCGGGTCCACACTGCCGGGGGCGACCCTGAACGTGCGCTTGACCCCGCCGTCCGACCCGACCAGCCACACCCGGTCGTCGTCCAGCGAGTACACGACCCGCGTGCCGAGGCCGGAGTCGGCCGGCAGCGCGGCGGGGTGGTCCTTGTCCCGGGGTGCCTTCGCCGCCTTCGCGGGGGCGCCGCTGCGCTGCGGCCGGGCCAGGTCGGCGGGTGCGTTCGCTGACGCCTGGAAGGTGAGGAACGCGACCGTCGCCAGGGCCGCCGAGGTGAGCCCGGCCACGAAAGTCGAGCTGTTGCTTGGCATCGACGACCACCCAGTCTGTCCCGTACGTCACGTTTCGCGGTGACGTTAGCAGTCCTCACGCCTCCGACCGGCGCGGCCATGTACGGGGCACGGGAGCCGTAGGCTGTTTGCGTGCTCTTGCTCGCTCTGGATACCGCCACCCCCGCCGTCACCGTCGCGCTGCACGACGGCACGGACGTCATCGCCTCCTCGAGTCAGGTGGACGCGCGCCGGCACGGCGAGCTGCTGCTGCCGGCCGTCGACCGGCTGCTCGCCGGGGCCGGGCGCAGCCTCGACGTCGTCACCGGGATCGTCGTCGGCGTCGGCCCCGGCCCGTACACGGGGCTGAGAGTCGGCCTGATGACCGCCGACACCTTCGGGCTCGCGCTCGGCGTCCCGGTGCACGGTCTGTGCACGCTCGACGGCCTCGCCTACGCGTCCGACCTCGAAGGCCCCTTCGTCGTGGCGACCGACGCCCGCCGCAAGGAGGTCTACTGGGCGCGTTACGACAACTCCCGGACCCGTGTCTCGGGCCCCGCGGTGGACCGGCCCGCCGACATCGCCGCCGAGGTGGCCGGGCTGCCGTCCGTCGGCGCGGGCGCGCTGCTGTACCCGGACACCTTCCCCGAAGCGCACGAGCCCGAGCACGTCTCCGCCGCCGCCCTCGCCTCGCTCGCCGCCGAGCGGCTCGTCCGGGGCGAGGAGCTGCCGGCCCCGCGCCCGCTGTACCTGCGTCGGCCGGACGCCCAGGTGCCGAAGAACTACAAGGTGGTCACCCCCAAGTGACCGAAGCCAACCCGACCGGCCGGCCCGTGCTGCGTGAGATGCGCTGGTGGGACATCGAGCCCGTGCTGGAGCTGGAGAAGGATCTCTTCCCCGAGGACGCCTGGTCACGGGGCATGTTCTGGTCCGACCTGGCCCATGCCCGGGGCCCCGAGGCGACCCGGCGCTATCTCGTCGCGGTCGACACCACGGCCGAAGGCGAGCGGATCGTCGGATACGCGGGCCTGGCCGCGGCCGGCACGGGGTCCGACAGCGGCTTCGCCGCGGTCGCCGACGTCCAGACCATCGCCGTCGCCCGCGGATATTGGGGCACCGGGCTCGGCGGCCGCCTGCTGACGGAGCTGCTGCGCGCGGCGACCGCCTTCGAGTGCGCCGAGGTCATGCTGGAGTGCCGGATCGACAACGTGCGCGCCCAGAAGCTCTACGAACGCTTCGGCTTCGAGGCCATCGGCTTCCGGCGCGGCTACTACCAGCCGGGGAACGTGGACGCCCTGGTGATGCGGCTGACCGATCCATCGACATCCGTACCGACCCCGGTACAAGGGACACAGGAAACCGAGAACAATGGCTGACGAACCCCTGGTTCTGGGGATCGAGACCTCCTGCGACGAGACCGGCGTGGGCGTCGTGCGCGGCACGACCCTGCTGGCGGACGCGATCGCCTCCAGCGTCGACGAGCACGCCCGTTTCGGTGGGGTCGTGCCGGAGGTGGCGTCCCGGGCCCACCTCGAGGCGATGGTCCCGACCATCGAACGGGCCCTGAAGGAAGCGGGGGTGAGCCCGAAGGACCTCGACGGCATCGCGGTCACGGCCGGTCCCGGTCTCGCCGGCGCCCTGCTGGTCGGCGTCTCGGCGGCGAAGGCGTACGCCTACGCCCTCGGCAAGCCCCTCTACGGGGTGAACCACCTCGCCTCCCACATCTGCGTGGACCAGCTGGAGCACGGCGCGCTTCCCGAGCCGACGATGGCGCTGCTGGTGTCCGGCGGACACTCGTCCCTGCTGCTGTCCAGCGACATCACCTCCGACGTCCGCCCGATGGGCGCGACCATCGACGACGCGGCGGGCGAGGCCTTCGACAAGATCGCCCGGGTGCTGAACCTGGGCTTCCCGGGCGGCCCGGTCATCGACCGCTACGCGCGCGAGGGCGACCCGAAGGCGATCGCGTTCCCGCGCGGCCTGACCGGCCCGCGCGACCCGGCGTACGACTTCTCCTTCTCCGGGCTGAAGACGTCGGTCGCCCGCTGGATCGAGGCGAAGCGGGCGGCGGGCGAGGAGGTCCCGGTCCGTGACGTGGCGGCCTCCTTCCAGGAGGCGGTCGTGGACGTCCTGACCCGCAAGGCCGTACGGGCCTGCAAGGACGAGGGCGTCGACCACCTGATGATCGGCGGCGGTGTGGCCGCGAACACCCGGCTGCGGGCCCTGGCCAAGGAGCGCTGCGAGGCCGCCGGCATCCGGCTGCGCGTCCCGCGCCCCAAGCTGTGCACGGACAACGGCGCGATGGTGGCGGCCCTGGGCGCGGAGATGGTGGCCAGGGGGCGCGCCGCGTCCGACTGGGACCTGTCGGCGGACTCCTCGCTGCCGGTGACCGACCCCCATGTGCCGGGCCGCCCGCACGACCACGTCCACGCCCACGAGACCGGCAAGGACAACCTCTACTCATGACGGTCGCGCTGATGTGGGAGGCCCGGGCGGTCACCGGCCGGGGCGAGGACCTGCTGGCCTGGGCGCGGGCGCAGGAGCTCGCGCCCGCGCCCGGGCGCCGGGAGACCTTCCGCGCCCCGCAGGACCGGGTGCTGGTGATCACCTGGTGGGACGCCGACTACGACGCCGTCCTCCCCGAACTTCCCGAGCCCGACGCGGCGTTGGTGAGCCGGGCCGTGCACCGGTGGCGGTTCGAGCCGGTGCCGGACCCGATGTGAGCGACGGGGTCCCGTCCGCGCGGCGCGGCTGCACAGGCCCCACCCCGGACGAACCGAGGGACGAACCGACCGGCGAACCGTCCTGGTACGGCGTCCGGTGCGTCTTCCGGCACGGCCCGCTGGGCGTCTACGAGGAGCGCATCACCCTGTGGACGGCCCGGTCGGCGGACGAGGCGATCGAGCGGGCGGAGGCCGAGGCCGCCGAGTACTGCGAGGACCTCGACGGCGTCGAGTACGCGCGGCTCGCCCAGGCCTTCACCCTGTTCGGGACGCCCGGCGACGGCGCCGAGGTGTTCTCCCTCATGCGCGGGAGCACGCTGCCGCCGGGGGAGTACGTGGACCGGTACTTCGCGACGGGGGACGAACGAACGGCGTGAGGCGAACCGCCTGAGGCGCAACGGGGTGGGGCGAACGGGGTGGGCGAGGCACCGTGCGGTGTGCTCGCCCTGTTTGTCGCCCGCCACGGCTACGGCTGCGGCGCCGACAGTGCCCAGGCCGATGTCGCCAGGGTTCCCGCGCAGAGGGCGAAGGTCACCGTCCGGACCAGGCTCCCGTCGGTCAGGACCAAGCCCGCGACGGCACCGAGGACGGCGCTCGACGCGGCCGTCACGGCAGCGCGCCGCCAGAGTCCGGTCGGTGCCCCGAGTGCGCCCCTCGTGACGATGGCGGTGAAGAGGATCAGCAGCGTCAGGGCGGGCGAATCGCGCCAGAGCACGAAGAGGACGAGCAGCCCCGCCCCGAAGGCGACCGGCGGCAGCCGGGCGAGGGCCAGCAGCAGCCCGCCGAGCAGCCACTGACGGGCCTTGTGCGCCGCGAGCTCCGCGTGTGCCGCGGGGGCCGCGTCCTCCGCGTCCTCGGGGGAGTTGACCGCGTCGGTGTCACAGACGGGCACCGCCGGTGAACACGTCAATGGCGCAGGACGTCCGCCTCGCACCGCAGCCGTCGCTCCGCCCCGACCTCGCGCACCGGTCCGGCCAGCCGCACTCGCGCCACCTCCCGCACCTGCCCGCTGGACGTCCCCAGCCGCAGCTCCAGATCCCCGGGTTCGACCACCCGGCGTCCCGCGCGGTCGGTGAACGCCGACAGGTCGGCGTGGAAGCGGAAGGTCACCCGTGCCGACCCGCCCGCCGCCAGCTCCAGCCGCTGATAGCCGATCAGCCGTACGTCGGGACGGGTGACGCTCGCCACCGGGTCGTGCAGATAGAGCTGCACGACCTCCGTGCCCGCCCGCTCGCCGGTGTTGCGGACCGTGACGGACAGGTCGTATGCGCCGTCCGTGCCGATCTCCGCGGCCGGGCCGGAGAAGTCCTCCCACGCGAACTCGGTGTACGAGCGCCCGTGTCCGAACGGGTACAGCGGGGTCGGGTCCAGGTTGCTGACCTCGCCCGCCAGACCCAGCGGCGGCTGGAGGTAGGTCCAGGGCTGGCCGCCCGGCACCTGCGGCACGCTCACCGGGAGGCGGCCCGAGGGGTTCACCCGGCCCGAGAGCACCCCCGCCACCGCGGGACCGCCCTCCTCGCCGGGGAAGAACGCCTGGACGACCGCCCCGAGCCGTCCGTGCCAGCGGCCGAGCGCGTACGGGCGGCCGGTGAGCAGGACCAGGACGACCGGGACGCCCGTCGCGACCAGCGCGTCCAGCAGCGCGCCCTGGACGCCGGGCAGGCTCAGGTCGGCCACGTCGCAGCCCTCGCCCGAGGTGCCCCGGCCGAACAGGCCCGCCCGGTCGCCCAGGACGGCCACGCAGACGTCCGCCTCGGCGACGCGGGCGATGGCCTCGGTGAAGCCCGACGGGTCCGGGTCCGAGACCGCGCACCCTTCGGTGAACGTGACCTTCGCGTCGGGGAGTTCGCCCCGCAGGGACTCCAGCACGGTGGGGATGTCGATGCCCAGGTCCACCTCTGGGTGGTGGGTGAGGACATGGGACGGGAAGGAGTAGCAGCCCAGCATCGCCAGCGCGTCGGCGGCCCGCGGGCCGACCACGGCGACGCGGGTGTCGGGGGCGAGCGGGAGCAGCCCGTCGGGGTTGTCCAGCAGGACCACCGACTCCTCCGCCAGCCGGCGGGCCAGGGCGCGGTTCGTCGCCGGGTCGAGGTCGACCGACTCGGGGCTCGGCGGCTGCCAGTCCTCGTCCAGCAGGCCCAGTTCGCACTTCTGGAGCAGGACGCGGTGGGCGGCCCGGTCGACCAGCTCCTCGGGGAGCTCGCCGGCGCGCACGGCCGCGACCAGTGTCTCGCCGTAGTACTTCACGGTGGGCAGTTCGACATCGATGCCGGCCGCCAGGGCGAGGTGGGCCGCCTCCGCGGGGGTGCCGGCCACCCGGTGCAGGGTCTGCAGGAAGCCGATGCCGAAGTAGTCGGCGACGACCGTGCCGGTGAAGCCCCACTCCTCCCGCAGGAGGCGGGTCAGCAGTTCGGGGTCGGCGGAGGCCGGGACGCCGTCGCGTTCCGTGTAGGCCGCCATCACCGAGCGGGCGCCGCCCTCGCGCAGGGCCATCTCGAAGGGCGGCAGGGTCACATCGGCGAACTCCCGGGTGCCCGCCCGCACCGGGGCCAGGTTCCGGGCGCCCGCCGAGGAGGCGTATCCCGCGAAGTGCTTGAGCGTGGCGACGATCCCCGCGGACTCGAGCCCGCGGACGTAGGCCGTGCCGACCGTGCCGACCAGGTACGGATCCTCGCCCATCGTCTCCTCGACCCGTCCCCAGCGCGGGTCGCGGACGACGTCCAGGACGGGGGCGAGGCCCTGGTGTACCCCGACCGCGCGCAGGTCGCGGCCGATCGCCCGGCCCATCTCCTCCACCAGCGGCGGATCGAAGGCGGCGCCCCAGGCCAGCGGGACCGGGTAGGCGGTTGCCCGCCAGGCGGTGAAGCCGGCCAGGCACTCCTCGTGGGCGACGGCCGGGATGCCGAAGCGGCCGGCCGCGGCGATCCGCCGTTGGGCGAGGGCCAGCGCGCGGGCGCCGAGCGCGGGGTCCACGGGCGCGGTGCCGAAGGACCGGGTCAGCTGGCCGAGCCCCCGGGTGATCAGCTCGTCCCAGTCGTGGTCGGCGGTCATGTCGTGCTGATGCGGGGCGACTCCGTCGCCGTCCGTCGCGGCGCCGACCCACACGCCGTACAGCTGGGCGGTCTTCTCCTCCAGGGTCATCCGGGAGAGGAGGTCGTCGACACGGGCGGCGGCGGGCAGGGCGGGGTCACGCCAGGGGGCGGTGGTCATGAAACTCCTGTCAGAGGTCGGTGAGCCACCAGGTGGACAGTCGGTGCGGAGAGCAAGGGTACGAATGTTTCGAGCTGTACTTCGAATGTTCCGGGAACCTATGGCGTCGCAATAGGTTCGTCAAGAGGTCGCGTGGCGATACGATCGCCGCCATGACACCCTCGGAGCCCGCGGAAACGCGGACAGAAGCGCGGCCGACGCAGACCGCGACGCTCGCGGAGATCGCCCGTGAGGCCGGCGTATCGGCACCGACTGTTTCGAAGGTCCTCAACGGCCGTGCCGATGTCGCCCCGACGACCCGCACCCGCGTCGAGGAACTGCTGCGCGCCCACGGCTACCGCCGCCGCCGCGCCGAGGCGACCCGCTCCCCGCTGATCGACCTGGTCTTCCACGAACTGGAGAGCGCCTGGGCGATGGAGGTCATCCGGGGCGTGGAGAACGTGGCGCGGGACGCGGGGCTGAGTGTCGTGCTGAGCGAGAGCGCCGGACGGCTCACGCCCGGCCGGACCTGGGCCGACCAGGTGGCGGCCCGCCGCCCGCACGGGGTCGTGCTGGTCCTGTCCGGGCTCGACGAGTCCCAGCGGGCGCTGCTGACCAGCCGGTCCATCCCGTTCGTGGTGATGGACCCGGCCGGCGACCCGGGCGCCGACGTGCCGTCCATCGGGGCCACCAACTGGCAGGGCGGCCTCGCCGCGACCCGGCACCTGGTCGAGCTGGGACACCGGCGGATCGGGGCGATCAGCGGGCCGCCGCAGATGATGTGCAGCCGCGCCCGGATCGACGGCTACCGGGCCGCGCTGGAGACGGCCGGGCTGCCGGTCGACCAGCAGCTGATCAAGACCGGCGACTTCCACCACGAGACCGGCTACCGGCTCGGCCGCGAGCTCCTCGACCGCCCCGACCGGCCCACCGCCGTCTTCGCGGGCAACGACCTGCAGGCGCTCGGCTGCTACGAGGCCGCCCGTGAGCTGGGGCTGCGCATCCCGGAGGACGTGAGCGTGGTCGGCTTCGACGACCTGCCGGTGGCCCGCTGGGTGGGCCCGCCGCTGACGACCGTACGGCAGCCGCTCACGGAGATGGCCGAGGCGGCGGCCCGGCTGGTGCTGGAGCTGGGGCGCTCGGCGTCCCAGGAGACGCCGACGGCGACGCGGGTGGAGCTCGCGACGAGCCTGGTGGTGCGGACGAGCACGGGGGCACCGCCCACCCGGTAGGGCGCGGGGACGCGGGTGGCCGGAAGTTGACGTATTGACGGGTAGTACGGACGCCCCCACACTCCTCCGAAGTCAATCGGTTGCACGACCGAAACTTTCGGAGGCACCCGCAATGAGATCCTCCAGTTCGTCGATCCGTGCACGTCTCGCCGCCCTGCTCGCCGGGGCGGCCACCGTCGGCGCCCTCCTGAGCGGAGTGGCGCACGCCGCCGACACCCCGCTGCGCGAGCTCGGGGCGGCCAAGGGCAAGGTCGTCGGTACGGCGGTCACCGGCTCCAAGCTCACCGGGACCTACGGCGACATCGCCGGGGCGCAGTTCGGCTCGCTGACCCCCGGCAACGCCATGAAGTGGGGCTCCGTGGAGCCGACCCAGGGCTCCTTCAACTGGGCGGAGGCCGACCAGATCGTGGCCTTCGCGCAGGCCCACGCTCAGCAGGTGCGCGGCCACACCTTGGTCTGGCACAGCCAGAACCCCAACTGGCTCACCAACGGCACCTGGACGTCCGCCCAGTTGAGCACCCTGCTGCAGAACCACATCAACACCGAGGTCGGCCGCTACCAGGGGAAGATCGCCGCCTGGGACGTCGTCAACGAGCCCTTCAACGAGGACGGCACCTACCGCTCGACCCTCTGGTACAACGGCCTCGGCGTGGACTACATCGCCAACGCGCTGACCTGGGCGCGGGCCGCCGACCCCGCCGCCGAGCTGTACATCAACGACTACAACGTCGAGGGCGTCAACGCGAAGAGCACCGCGCTCTACAACCTGGTCAAGTCGCTGAAGGAGCGAGGAGCCCCGATCGACGGGGTCGGCCTCCAGGCCCACCTCATCCTCGGTCAGGTCCCGTCCACGTTCCAGCAGAACATCCAGCGCTTCGCCGACCTCGGCGTCGACGTGGCCATCACCGAGCTGGACATCCGGATGACGCTCCCGTCCGACAGCGCCAAGCTGGCCCAGCAGAAGGCCGACTACAAGGCGGTCACGGCGGCCTGTGTGGCGGTGGCGCGCTGTGTGAACCTCACCGTGTGGGGCTTCACCGACTCCGACTCCTGGGTGGAGAGCACCTTCCCGGGGCAGGGGGCGGCGACGCCGTACGACGCGAACTACGCGCCGAAACCGGCGTACTACGGCATCGCGGAGGCGCTGGGCGGCACGACGACGCCTCCGCCGACCGGCGCGTGCACGGCGGCGTACAGCGTGGGCAGCCAGTGGAACACCGGGTTCACCGGGAACGTGACGATCTCCTGCTCGGGCGCCACGCTGTCCTCCTGGAAGGTGACCTGGTCGTACGGCGCGGGCCAGCAGATCACCCAGGCCTGGAACGCCGGCTGCACCCAGTCGGGGGCGGCCGTGACCTGTGCGAACGCCTCGTACAACGGGTCGGTTCCGGACGGGGGTTCGGTGAGCTTCGGGTTCAACGCGAGCTGGAGCGGCAGCAATCCGGTACCGGCGGTGACGCTGGGCTGACGGTGTCGGTGACGGCGGGCTGAGGATCGTGAGATTTTCACAAGAAGTTCGCCGGGGGGCGGCCGTCCTAACGGTTCGCTCATAATTCGGACTTACGTTCCTGTGTGTGACGCGACACGAGCAGCAGGACGACGCCGGCAGACAGCCTGGCCGGCGGTCGAGAGTGCTGAAGGCCGCCGGTCTCACCCTGGCCGCCGCCCTGGTGATGGGCATCGGGACGGCGGGCTGGGCCTACTGGCACCTCAACGACAACATCAAGAGCGTCGACATCGACAACGCGCTCGGCGACAACCGCCCCGCGAAGGCGGTCACGGCCCCGTCCCCGTCCGGCTCGGCGACCGCCTCCCCGCTGGCCACCGAGGCCGTGAACATCCTGGTGCTGGGCTCGGACTCGCGCAGCGGCGAGGAGAACCAGGCGCTCGGCGGCGGCGACAGCTCGGGCGCCCGCTCCGACACCGCGATGGTCGTGCACATCGACGCGGGCCGGACGACGGCCACCGTCGTCAGCATCCCGCGCGACACCCTCGTCACCCGCCCCTCCTGCCCGCTGTCCGACGGTGGCTCGACGGCGGTGGCGTACGGCGCGATGTTCAACACCGCCTACTCGCTCGGCGGTCCCGTCTGCGCCGTCAAGACGGTCGAGTCGATCACCTACGTCCGTATGGACCACTACATCGAGGTCGACTTCTCGGGCTTCGCGAAGCTCGTGGACGCGCTCGGCGGGGTCACCGTCACCACCGACGAGGACATCGACGACGACGACAGCCATCTGCACCTCGCGGCCGGCACCCACCATCTGGACGGCACCCGGGCGCTCGCCCTGGCCCGCACCCGGCACGGCATAGGCGACGGCAGCGACCTCGGCCGCATCGGCCTCCAGCAGACGCTGGTGAAGGCCCTGCTGGAGCAGATCGCCTCGACCGACCTGCTGACCAGCCCCACCGAGCTGTACACGGTCGCCGACGCGGTCACCGGCAGCCTCACGACGGACACCGGCCTCGACTCCCTCACCGCGCTGATGGAGCTCGGCCAGAGCCTGAAGGGCCTCACGGCCGCCCACCTCGAGACCGTGACCATGCCCGTGGTGGCGGCCCCCTCCGACCCCAACCGGGTGGTGGCACAGGAACCGGCGGCGAGCGAGCTGTGGGCGTCGCTGAGGTGAACCGGCCCGGCCGGTCGCGGCGGCGGCCGGGCCGACGTACGGGAAAGGGGCACGGAAGGGGGCAGGGGAGGAGGCGCGGAAAGGCCGCATGAGCTGCGGAAACGTCGGCCGGAAAAGTTTTCCGGAAAAAGTCCGGCGAGGGTGTCGATCCGGTCGTCCCCCGTTCGACGAAGGGGTGAGAGGCCGGGAAGGACCCGGCTCACCGCATCCGAGGAGTCACCATGCCCCGCTACCTGTCGCTCGTGAAGATCGACGAGGCCACCGCCCCCGCCGAGGGCCCCAGCCCCGAGCTGATGCAGCGGATGGGCGAACTGATCGAGGAGGTCACCAAGGCCGGCGTCATGCTCGACACCGCCGGGCTCACGCCGTCCGCGCAGGGCGTCCGCGCGCACTGGGAGGGCGGGAAGATCTCCCTCACCGACGGGCCCTTCACCGAGTCCAAGGAGGTCGTCGGCGGCTACGCGCTCATGCAGTGCAAGGACATGGCCGAGGCGATCGAGTGGACGAAGCGGTTCCTGAAGGTGCACGAGGAGCACTGGACGGTGACCTGTGAGGTGCGGGAGATCGCGGAAGGCTGAGCCCTCCTTGGCCTGAACGACCGCCGGGGTGTTCGATGGTGGGCTGTGGAACAACAGCCCGCCTCGGACCCCCGCACCGCCCCGGATCCGCGTGCCGCCTCGGACCCCCGCACGGCCTCGGACTCCGGCAGCGCCTCGGCCCCCCGTGCCGCCTCGGATCCGCGTGTCACGCGACCGCCGGACCCCCGTGCCGCCATCGAGACCGTCTTCCGCCTCGAGTCCCCTCGCGTCATCGCCGCCGTCGCCCGTGTCGTGCGGGACGTCGGCATCGCGGAGGAGCTGGCGCAGGACGCCCTGGTCGCCGCCCTGGAGCAGTGGCCCCGCGACGGGGTGCCGGACAACCCCGGCGCCTGGCTCACGGCCACCGCCCGGTACCGCGCCGTCGACCTGGTCCGCCGCCGGGAGAACTACGCCCGCAAGCTCCAGGAGATCGGCCGCAGCCTGGACCCGGCGCCCCCGCCGGAGGAGCCCGCCGACCCGGACGCCATCGACGACGACCTGCTCCGGCTCGTCTTCACCGCCTGTCACCCGGTGCTCTCCGCCGAGGCCCGCATCGCCCTCACGCTGCGCCTGCTCGGCGGCCTGAGCACACCCGAGATCGCCCGCGCCTTCCTGGTCCCCGAACCGACCGTCGCCCAGCGCATCGTCCGCGCCAAGAAGACCCTGGCCACCAGGAACATCGCCTTCGAGGTGCCGTACGGACCAGACCGCGAGGCCCGGCTCGGTTCGGTCCTCGACGTCATCTACCTCATCTTCAACGAGGGGTACGCGGCCACCGCGGGCGACGACTGGCTGCGCCCGGCCCTGTGCGAGGACGCGCTGCGGCTGGCCCGGCAGCTCGCGGCCCTGATGCCGAAGGAGCCCGAGGTCCACGGACTGGTCTCGCTGCTGGAGTTCCAGGCGTCCCGCACGGCCGCACGCACCGCCCCCGACGGCAGGCCCGTCCTCCTCAAGGACCAGGACAGGCGCCGCTGGAACCGCATGCTCGTCGCCCGTGGCATCGCCGCCCTGGACCGGGCCGGCGCCGCCGCCACCGGCGCCCCCGGCCCGTACGCCCTCCAGGCCGCCGTGGCCGCCTGTCACGCGCACGCCCACACCTACGAGGACACCGACTGGACGGCCATCGCCACCCTGTACGGACTGCTGGCGGCCCGGGCGCCCTCCCCGGTCGTCGAACTCAACCGCGCGGTCGCCGTGTCGATGGCGGACGGCCCGGGGCCCGCGCTGGAGATCGTCGATCGTCTCGTCGCCGAACCGACCCTGCGCGACTACCACCTCCTCCCCAGCGTCCGGGGGGACCTGCTGCTGCGGCTGGGCCGGACGGCGGAGGCCGAGGCCGAGTTCGAACGGGCCGCGGAGCTGACGGGCAACGAGCGGGAACGGGAGCTGCTGCGGGCGCGGGCCGCCGAGTGCCGACCGCACTGAGGCCACCTCGCAGCCCGCACACCTAAAGCCCCGGCCCCGTCCCCGATCTCCGGCGCCTGGCGCGACGGTGTGTCGGGTGCCGCGGCGATGAACGTCTTCGGGCCCTCCTGCGGAGCAGCAGCGCCACCACCCTGTCGCCCGAGGTGAACAACTACCTCGTGCGCGAGACCGCCGGCGTCAACCCGATGGTGGGCTTCGGCGGCACCGGCTCGCTCGCCCAGGCCGACCTGAACACCGCGGGCACCTCGATGAGCGCGGGCAGCGCCTACTTCACGTACCGCCCGTACTGCGACGCCTTCGTCCCGGCGAGCACGTGGGCGCGAACTCTCGCCGCGGGCACCGACGGTGACGCCTCGGACGCCGCGCGGCAGCGCCCCGCCCAGGTCGGCGCCCGGCCGAACCCGGCACCGCTCAAGACGCTCCACCGGCAGTAGCGGCCGGCCCGGCGGGGGCCCCGACGAGCCACCTCGGGGC
>NZ_JBHVYO010000084.1:0-23101 GCF_042880655.1 Streptomyces sp. NPDC058295 | reverse complement strand
GGCGTTCCCGGTCGGCCCCACCCGTCCCTCGCCCGTTCTCAGAACGCCAGCACCAGCGAGGCCACCGCCGGTGCCGCGTAGACCAGCGGGAACGGCAGGTGCGCGAACCAGCGGGCCCGCAGCACGGTGCCGGCGGCGCCGAGGAAGTACAGGACCAGACCGATCGCGGCGAGCACGCCGACCACGGGCACGAACAGTCCGGCCAGCAGTCCGGCCGCGCCCGCGGCCTTGGCCGCGCCGAGCCACGGCCACCACGAGCGCGGCACTCCGTAGTCGGCCAGCGGCTTCACCGTCCACTCGGCGCCGAGGAAGATCGAGGCGGCCGAGAAGCCCGCCATGACGGCTCCGACAACGGTGACGACGACGTAGGCGGTGGAGTGGTCAGTGAACATCTCAGCAGCTCCTCAGGGGGTTTCCGTGCCTCCCTGGACCCCCTGACACGGTGCGCCGCGGAAATGTGACAACCGCAGGAGCCGCTGTTGATGTGACGGCGGTCACTCGGCGTGGGCGGCCACCAGCCACTTCGACGGCAGCTCGATCCGGGTGCCGTCGGGAGCGGACTCGGTGGTCACCAGCGGCAGTTCACCGGAGGCCAGAACCGTGAGACCGGCGGTGCGCAGATACCTCGGCACCGCGTCGTCGGCCACTTCGCCGGGGGCGATGCCGTGCCGGAAGATCGGCGCGAGCTTCGGCGGCGGGCCGCCCGGGCTCTGCGCCAGTCCGCCGAGGACGGGGCGGGCGGCCTCCGACAGTTCGACGAGGAAGACCCGGCCGCGCTCCCCCAGCAGCGCGGCGATCCCGTCCACCAGCGGCTGCCGGTCGTCGGGCTCGCACTGGTGCAGGACGCCCCTCATATAGACGTTGGTGTCCCCGAGTTCGGCGTGCAGCGTCTCGGCCGCGCCCTTCTCGGCCGCGTCCAGCAGCCGGTACGCGGCCTGTCCGGCGGGGTCGGCGCGGCGGGCGTGGTCGAGGGCCGCGGCGGACAGGTCGGCGCCGACGACGTGCGGAAAACGGTCGGCGAAGTACCGTGTCTGAGTGCCGTTGCCGCAGCCGAGGTCCACCAACGCCAGTCCGGGGTCGGCGAGATGGGGCTCGAAGAGAGCCAGGTGGAGGGCGGCGGTCACCTTCGGGTCCGCGTCCCAGAAGACACCGCCCGGTTCCTCCGGAGCCTCCCGCCAGAAGCCCTCCCACGCCTCCCGGTAACGACTCGTCACGCTCATGCACAACTCCCCAGAATGCAAGGCCGATCCGCCGCAAGTGACGGGCGAGTACGGTCTATCGCTCCCCGGTCGGCGCGACAAGCGTGGTGCGCATTCCTTCACGCCGCGTTCGAGATCCGTCCGCCGTCCGGCGCGGCCCGGCCGGTCCTGCTCAGCGCCCCGCGGGGCGGCGCGGCAGGGTCAGCTCGAACCACACGGACTTCCCCGCTCCCGTACGGCTGGTGCCCCACTCGCGGGCCAGCGCGCTGACCACGCGCAGCCCCCGCCCGGCCTCGTCACCGGGCCCTGCGCTCAGCAGGGTCGGCAGTTCGTGGTCGTCGTCCTCGACCTCGCACAGCAGCGTCTCGCCGCGGACGAGGCGCAGGGCCACGGGGCTCCGGCGGGCGTGCCGTACGGCATTGGTGACCAGCTCGCTCACCAGGAGCACGGCGGCGTCGGCCGACTTGGCCAGGCCCCAGTCGTGCAGCTGCTCGCGGACCACCACACGGGCCCGGCCGACCTGCGCCGGGTCGAGGGGGAACCGCCACTCGGCGACGTCGTCCGGCTCGATGCCGTTGAGGCGGGCCAGGAGCAGGGCCACGTCGTCCTTGCGGCCGCCGCGGGTGTTGAGGGCGCGGATGATGGTGTCGCAGGCGTCGTCCATCGAGGCGGCCGGGTGGGCGGCGGACTCGCAGAGGGTCGCGAGCCCTACGCCGATGTCCTCGCCGCGCACCTCCACCAGCCCGTCGGTGCACATCACCAGCCGGTCACCCGGCTCCACGCGCACGCGTACCGCCTCGAAGGGCACCCCGCCGACCCCGATGGGCGCGCCGGTGGGCAGTTCGAGGAGTTCGCTGCGGCCGTCGACGGCACGCACCAACACGGGCGGGATATGTCCCGCGTTGGCGAGGTGCAGCTCGCCCTCGATCGGGTCGTAGACGGCGTACAGACAGGTCGCGAGGTAGGTGTCGCCGAGCCGTTGCGCCAAGTCGTCGAGATTGCGAAGGAGTTGGGCGGGCGACAGGTCGAGGGCGGCCATGGTCTGCACGGCCGTCCGCAACTGCCCCATCATCGCTGCCGAGTTGAGACCGTGTCCCATGACGTCGCCGACGACGAGGGCGGTCCGCGCGCCAGGCAGCTTCACCGAGTCGAACCAGTCGCCGCCGACCCGGCCGAGCAGCGTGCCCGGCAGATAGCGGGTGGCGATGTCACAGCCCGCCATCCGCGGCGGGATGTGCGGCAGCATGCTGTCCTGGAGGGTCTCGGCGACGCTCTCCTGGTAGGTGTACATGCGCGCGTTGTCGAGCACGAGGCCCGCGCGGGCCGCGAGTTCGGCGCCGGTGACCCGGTCCATGTCGTTGAAGAGGGCACGCTCGGGGTGACGCAGCAGGATCATGAAGCCGAGGACGACGTTCCGTGCCTTGAGCGGGACGACCAGCATGGAACGGCCGGTGATCAGGGGCCGGATGTCACGCTTCTCGAACTGCGAGGCGATGGCGTGGCCCATCTGCTCGCTGATACGCGGCACCAGGACGGGCTGTCCGGTCGTCATGCACTGGAAGAAGGGGGTGTGCGCCGGGAACGGCATGGCCTCGCCGACGGGTACGACGTCGTCCCATCGGCCGGGTTCGTCGGTGTGCTCGACGGCGACCCGGTGCCACATGGTGGTCGTGTCCGGCACACCGTCGGGGAACCCCTCCCCGGCGACCACCTGTTCGCGCAGATAGGTGCCCGCGACGTCGGTGAAGCGCGGGACGACGGCTCTGCTGACCTCGAGGATGGTGCGGGAGAGGTCGAGGGAGGTGCCGATCTTCCCGCTGACCTCGTTGAGGAACTCCAGCCGCTCACGGACGGCGACGTATTCGAGGTCCTCGCCCTCGTCGACCAGCTCCTGCGGTACGGGCATCCCTTCGGCGGCGACGCGGGCGGCCCGCTCGCGGCGCGCTCGGCGCTCGACGCGCCGGGCCACGCCCCAGTCGGGGGTCACGGGCACCCGTTCGTTCTGACTGAACTCCAGTACGGGATAGCCGAGTTCGAGGATCTGCGCGACGATGCGGGCGCCTTCGCCGACACTCATGCTGGGCAGGATCTCGGGCAGCCGCCGGGCGAGTTCCGCCGCGCCGGGGAAGTCGGTGTGCAGGGCGAAGGCGGGCGCGATGCGTTCGACGGCCAGCGGGTCCGCCGGTTCGTCCTGGTGCAGTGCCGCCGCGTCCGCCGCCAGCACCAGCAGCCGTTCCGTGCCCGGTCCCACCAGCGGGTACGCCCACCACAGCACGTCGGCCCGACCACCGTCGCGGTCCCGCCCGGGCACGGTCAGCCGGGCCCGTCCGGCGGCCGGGTAGCCGAGGCCCCGGTCGAGGGAGGAGTCGAGGCCGGGCCCGAGACCGTCGTAGGCCGCGTAGTCCCCGTAGCCGTCGTACCCACCGTCCGGAAGATCGTCGTCCGGCTCGGGGAGCGCCCCGGAGACGGGGAGCAGGTCGATCGCGGGCCGGCCGATCGCCTCCTCCTTGACGACGCCGAACAGCCGGCGTGCGCCGGTGCTCCAGTGGGAGACGAGTCCCTCGCGGTCCACCACGACCACGGCCAGGGGGACGCGCCCGGCGTCGGCGGACTCTCCCCCGCCCTCCGGGCGGGGGAACCCCCAGCTCGCTTCGCCCGCCGTGTCGGCCGCGTCGCTCCCGGCTCCGCGGCTGGGAGGTACGTCCCTCTCGGTGCCACGGTCCATGGCCCAGGCCCTCTCTCCCCAGAGCTGTGCAAGATCTGTCCCGCCGTCACCACCGTACGGCGCACGTCCGTCGGCATGTGCGGCAATCCTGGAATTGGTTTCGGCCGGGCGCGCCGGGGTACGCCGCCCGTCCCGGCGGCCGCTCGCGACGCGATCAGTCCTCGTGGCCGAGCTGGAGGTCGCGTTCCGTGCGTCCGCCGCCGCCCACCTGGAGGACGGTGGCGACCGGCGGGTAACCGGCGGCGATGACGGTGTACTCGCCGCAGGACTGGTCGACGAAGCGGAAGGCGCCGTCGGGCCCGGTGGTGAGGGTGTCCACGACGTTGCCCGCCGCGTCCAGGAGGGTCACGCGCGCGTCCTCGACGGGCCGCCCGCCGGTGGCCCGGACGGTGCCGCGCAGCAGGGCGCCGCCGGCGAGTTCGACGTCCTGGCGGGTTTCCCGGGCGGCCCGGACGCTGACCGGGACGGCGGCCGGGCGGAAGGCGGGCGCGCCGGCGGCGAGGGTGTACTCCCCGGCGACGAGTTCGGTGATGGCATAGCGGCCCTCGCGGCCGCTGCGGGTGCTGGCGACGACCTCGCCGTGCACGTCGGTGAGGGTGACGGTGGCCTCCCGTACCGGGGAACCGTCGGCGGTGACCACGCTGCCGGCGAGGCGTCCGGCGCCGCCGAGGACGACGTCCAGTTCGACGGGGCGCTCGCCGACGGTGACGGAGGCGGCCCGCGGCTGGTGGCCGCCGGCGGCGGCGATCAGCACGTACGCGCCGGAGCCCGGCGCGGCCAGCGCGAACCGGCCGTCCTCGCCGCTGGCGTCCCGGCCGATCTGCTGCCCGCTCACGTCGATGAGCGTGAGCGCCGCGCGGGGCACCACGGTTCCGTCGGGGTGCCGCACCGTGCCGCGCACGGGGACGCCGGCGGTGTGCGGCGCGTGGGATGCGAGGGTCTGCGGGAGCGCCGTGCTCCCGGGCGCGGGTTCCGGTGCGGCGGTGTGGTGGGACACCAGCGGCTTCTCCTCGAGGAAGAAGGCGACGAGCAGGCCGAGGAGCAGCACCGGCACGAGGTAGAGGAAGATCCTCGGCATGGCGTCGGCGTAGGCGCGGATGTAGGGGTCGCGCAGCTCCGGGGGCAGGGCGTGGACGAGCTGCGGGGTGAGGGACTCGGGGTCCGGGAGGCCGCTGCCCGGGCGGACGGGCAGGCGGGCGCGCAGGGCGTCGGTGAGCCGGTCGGCGAAGAGCGTGCCGAAGATCGCCGCGCCGACACTGCCGCCGATCTGCCGGAAGTAGTTGTTGGCGCTGGTGGCGGTGCCGAGGTCGGCGGGGCGCACGGAGTTCTGCACGGCGAGGACGAGCACGGGCATCACCAGCCCGATGCCGGCGCCGAGGACGGCCATCCAGAGGCTGTACTGGAGCCGGGGCGTGTCGACCTCCAGCCGGGACAGCAGCCACATGCCGAGGGCGGCGAGGGCGCTGCCGAGGACGGGATAGATCTTGTAGCGGCCGGTGTGCGTGATGAGCTGCCCCGAGAGGACCGAGGCGCCCACGATGCCGCCCATCATGGGCAGCATCAGCAGCCCCGACTCGGTGGCGGTGGCCCCGTCGACCATCTGCAGGAAGGTCGGCAGATAGCTCGCGGCGCCGAACAGCGCGACGCCGATCACCAGGCCGACCAGCGCGGTGACGTTGAAGACGGCGTCCCTGAACAGCCGCAGCGGGATGAGGGGTTCGGCTGCTGCGCGCTCCACGGCGAGGAACAGGGCGGCCGCGGCGGCCGCTCCCGCGCCGAGGCCGAGGATGACGCCCGAGTCCCAGGCGTGCCTGGTGCCGCCCCAACTGGTGAGCAGGACCAGGCAGGTGGAGGCGGCGGCGAGCAACAGAGCACCGAGGACGTCGAACCGGGGCTTCGCCGTCGGCTTCGGCAGCTTCAGCACGACGGTGACGACGGCCAGGGTGAGGAGGCCGAAGGGGACGTTGATGTAGAAGCACCAGCGCCAGGAGAGGTGGTCCGTGAAGTAGCCGCCGAGCAGCGGTCCGGCGACCGAGGCGAGAGCGAAGGCGGCTCCGATGAGGCCCATGAACCGGCCGCGCTGCCGGGGCGGCACGATGTCCGCGATGATCGCCTGTACGCCGATCATGAGTCCGCCGGCGCCGACGCCCTGGACCGCGCGGAAGGCGATCAGCTGGTCCATGGTCCGGGCCCGCCCGGCGAGCGCGGAGCCGATGACGAAGACCACGATCGCGAACTGGAAGACGCCCTTGCGCCCGAGGAGGTCGCCGAGTTTGCCGTAGACCGGCAGTCCGACGGTGGCGGTGAGCAGGTAGGCGGTGATCGCCCAGGACATCCGGTCCAGGCCGCGCAGTTCGCCGACGATCTTCGGCAGGGCGGTGGCGACGATCATCTGCTCCAGGGCCGCGAGGAGCAGGGCGAGCATCAGGGAGAAGAAGATCAGCCGCACCTGGCGTCGGCCGGGTTCCGGCGGGCCGGCCGGCGCCGGGGGCCGGTCCTCCGCGGCAGGTGCCGTGACCGGCTCGTCCTGTGTCAGCGTGGTCCCGCCCATGTGCCGCTCCCCTCGTCGCGCCTGCCACGCAATTCCCGCGTAAAGCGACAACTACGAGCAAGCGCGACGAGTTACGGCGCCATCCCGGTCACAAGAGAGATCCACTCGAACCGGTGAAGGGAATCAACGCGCGCGGAGCGCACGGGTGTTGATCTACTTCTCGACCTCGGTGGCGAGGTTGGCGAGAATCAGGTCGTAGATCCGGTTGAGACCCTTGGGCGCGAACGTCCTCTCGAAGAAGCCTCCGATGCCGCCGGCGCCGTTCCAGGAGCTGGTCACCACGACGCGAGACTTGCCCTCGCCCGCCGGGGTGACGCGCCAGACGGTGACCATCGAGGAGTTGCGGTCCTTCTCGACGAGCTCACCGTCGGTCGGCTCGGCGACCTCCAGGAGGCAGTCACGGACGCGCTTGCTGGTGGCCTGGAGCTTCCAGTGGACGAGGGTGCCCTCGCCGTCGCCGCCCTCGCGCACCTCGTACTCGCTGAAGTGCTCGGGCAGCAGCCTCCCGCGCGCGCCGCTGTAGTCGGCGATGGTGTCGAACACCTTCTCCGGATCCGCGGCGACGACCCGCTCGGTGGTGGCCTCGACCTGCGCCATGGGGTTCCTCCACGTCTGTGTTGCTCAGGGTTGTTCGGGGTTCCTCAGGTTCGGGGCAAGCCAACCACCCCGGTCCACGGCCGCCCAAATCGGGGTCCCGGAAGCGATCGCGGGGCGATCGAAATCGGCTCCCGAAAGGTTCCTCGCACGATCATGGGAACACATGTTCTATTGTGGGGGCAGTGCTACCGAGGAGGCGTCATGCGCTGGGACAACCTCACTGTGGAGACCCGCCACGACCGGCCGGCCGATGCCGCGCTGTTCGGTGCGGACGCGGTCACGACCAGGACGTTCGACACGCCCGAGTTCGCCGGCATCACGTTCCACGAGATCCGGGCCCGCTCGATCCTCAACCGGGTGCCGGGGGCCTCCCGGATGCCGTTCGAGTGGACGGTGAACCCCTACCGGGGCTGCACGCACGCGTGTGTGTACTGCTTCGCCCGCAAGACGCACAGCTATCTCGACCTCGACACCGGGACCGGCTTCGACACCCAGATCGTCGTCAAGGTGAACGCGCCGGACCTGCTGCGGCGCCAGCTGGCCTCGCCCCGCTGGCACGGGGAGCACGTCGCGATGGGCACGAACGTCGACTGTTACCAGCGCGCGGAGGGCCGCTACCGGCTGATGCCGGGCATCCTGTCCGCCCTGCGCGACCGGGCGAACCCCTTCTCGGTCCTGACCAAGGGCACCCTGATCCTGCGCGACCTCGACCTGCTGCGGCAGTCCGCCGAGGTGACCGACGTCGGCGTCTCGGTCTCCGTCGGCTTCACCGACACCGAGCTGTGGCGCACCGTGGAACCGGGTACGCCCGCGCCCCAGCGGCGTCTGGACGTCGTCAGGACCCTCACCGACCACGGGATCGGCTGCGGAGTGCTGATGGCGCCGGTGATCCCGTTCCTCGGCGACGAGCCGGCCCAGCTGCGCGCCACCGTGCGGGCGATCGCGGCCGCCGGGGCCACCTCGGTCACCCCGCTCGCGCTGCATCTGCGCCCCGGCGCCCGCGAGTGGTTCATGGCCTGGCTCGGGCAGCACCACCCGTACCTGGTGCGCCGGTACGAGCGGCTGTACGCGGACGGTGCCTACGCCCCCAAGTGGTACCAGCGGCGGATCACCCGTCAGGTCCACGAGCTGGCCGAGGAGTACGGGATCGGCCCCTCGCGCGCGGGGATGCCCCGCCGGATCCCGCGGCCCGGGCCGGCGGAGGAGCCGACCGAGTCCGGGCCGACCCAGCTGTCGCTGATCTGAGCACGCGGGTCTGAGCACGTTGATCTGAGCACGTTGATCTGAGCACGTTGATCTGAGCGCGTTCGAGCGCATCCGGTGACTCGATCGGGTCAATCAACGGCGGAACAGGTTCTGGCGGGCGCTCTTTTCGGGACGATGCGGCAAGGGCCGTGACCTGCGGTCCGACCACCTCCGGCCCCTTCGTCGTCTCTGGAGCACTCCATGAACCAACGCGCAGCCGTGCTGTGCGCTGTCGCCGTCGTCGTGGCCGGGACGGTCACCGCCGTGCCCGCCGCCGCGAGCCCTTCACCCGCCGCGGAGCACGCCCGCGCGGCGGCGCTCTCCTGGAAGAACTGCGGCACCACCGGGCAGCCGACGCTCCAGTGCGCGTCCCTGAAGGTGCCGCTCGACCACGCGCGGCCGGGCGGTGAACAGATCACGCTGGCGCTCTCCCGCGTCCCGCACACCGCGAAGACGTACCAGGGACCGCTCCTGGTCAACCCCGGTGGCCCCGGTGGCCGGGGGCTGAGCCTCGCCGGATTCGTCGCCTCGGCGCTGCCGAAGGCGGTCGCGGCCCAGTACGACGTCATCGGCTTCGACCCGCGCGGGGTGGGCAAGAGCACGCCCGCGCTGGACTGCGCGCCCGGCCACTTCGCCACCGTGCGCCCGGACTCCGTGCCGAGCACCGAGGCGATCGAGAAGGCCAACGTCACCCGCGCGCGGTCCTTCGCGACGGCCTGCGCGAAGAAGTACGCGCGCGTGCTGCCGTACATCGACACGGTCAGCGCCGTGCGGGACATGGACGCGATCCGTGCCGCGGTCGGTGCGCGGCAGCTGAACTACTTCGGCTACTCGTACGGCACCTACCTCGGCGCGGTGTACGCCAAGCTCTACCCGCAGCGGGTACGGCGCCTGGTCCTGGACTCGATCGTCGACCCCACGGGCGTCTGGTACGAGGACAACCTCACGCAGGACCTGGCCTTCAACGACCGGCACCGCGCCCTGATGGCCTGGATCGCCAGGAACGACAAGACGTACAGGCTCGGCACCGACCCGGAGCGGGTCGAGACCAGGTGGTACGCGATGCGGGCGGCCCTCGCCGGGAAGCCGGCCGCCGGCCGGGTGGGCGCCTCGGAGCTGGAGGACACCTTCCTGCCCGGCGGCTACTACAACGGCTACTGGCCCCTTCTCGCCGAGGCGTTCGCCGCGTACGCGAACCGCAAGGACGCCGCCCCGCTGGTCGAGGCGTACAAGAACTTCGCCGCCGTCGACGCCCCCGGGGACAACGGCTACAGCATCTACACCGCGGTGCAGTGCCGTGACGCCTTCTGGCCGCGCGACTGGGACGAGTGGCGCACGGACAACTGGTCGGTGTACGCGAAGGCGCCCTTCATGACCTGGAACAACGCCTGGTACAACGCGCCGTGCGCGTTCTGGCCGACCGGGTCCGTGGGGCCGGTGAACCTCACCAACGGCGAGCTGCCGCCGGCCCTGCTGTTCCAGGCGACGAACGACGCGGCCACCCCGTACGAGGGCGGCGCGACGGTCCACGCGCTGCTGGGCGGTTCGAGCCTCGTCGTCGAGGACGGCGGCCAGAACCACGGCATCACGCTGAGCGGGAACACCTGCCTGGACAAGCACCTGGCGGCGTACCTGGCCGACGGCACGGTGCCGCGCGGGACCGGCGGGGTCGACGCGGTGTGCAAGGCGCAGCCCGACCCGAAGCCGTCGGCCTCGAAGACCGCCTCGCCCAGCGCCCGCGGCTCGACGCTGCACGGGCTGCTGGGGTTCCGTGGCTGAGCGGTGATCACCGACCCGTCGGGGGCGTTGTCGGACCCGTGGTCCACCATGGACGCATGAGCGAACCGACCAGGATTCCCGCCCCCGACGGAGTCGCCGCCGCGGCCCAGTACTCGCATGTGGTCATGGGCACCGGCCGTTTCGTGGCCGTCGCCGGTCAGCTCCCGCTCGACGAACACCGCAGGCTGGTCGGCGAGGGCGACCCGGAGGCCCAGGCCCGCCAGGTCTTCGAGAACCTGCGCCGTTGCCTCGCAGCGGCCGGCGCGACCTTCGACGACGTCGTCAAACTCACCTATTTCGTCACGGACATGGCCCACATGCCCGCGATCCGCGCGGCCCGCACCGCCCACATACCCGACGACCGCCTCCCCGCCGCCTCGGCCGTACAGGTCGCCGCCCTGGTCCACCCGGACTTCCTGATGGAGATCGAGGCCTTCGCGGTGCTGGGCGAGTGACTCCCGCGACCGTCGTACGGGACATGACGCTCGCCGACGTCGACCGGGTCTCCGAGATCCGGATCCGGGGCTGGCGGAGCGCCTACCGGGGGCTGCTGCCGCAGTCGTACCTGGACGCGCTGAGTGTCGCCGAGGACGCCGGGCGGCGCCGTGCCCGCTTCGGGCAGGGCGGCGGTGCCGAGGTGGTGAACCTGGTCGCGGAACGGGCCGGGAGGGTGGTCGGCTGGGCCGCCCAGGGCGCCTACCGCGACGGTGAAGTCCGTACCGGGGACGCCGAGTTGTACGCGATCTACGTCGACACCGAGCACCTCGGCCGGGGTGTCGGGCGGGCCCTTCTCCAGGAGTCAACGCGGCGGGCCTGCGCCCTCGGACACTCCCGCATGTACCTCTGGGTCCTCGAGGGCAACGCCACGGCCCGCCGCTTCTACGAGCGTGCCGGGTTCCACGCGGACGGCGCCGAGGAGCCCTTCGAGGTGGAGGGCGTCGCGGTGCCCGAGGTGCGGTACCTCGGACACCTGCCCCTCTGAAGGCGCGCTCACGCCCGTCGGTCCCGCGCTCTCACCGCTGCCGCTGCCGGGGAATGCGCGCCAGCGCGTGTACGGCCGCCTCCGCCAGTGCCGGGTGGGCCAGGGCGTCGTTGAGTACCGGTCGGGCGCGGTCGTCGGCCAGGGTGCCCAGCCCTTCGACGCAGGCGAGGGCCACCCGGCGGTGGGGGTCGTGCGGGCTCAGGCGTCGCCGCAGGGTCGTGATCAGCGCGGGGACGGACTCGGGTGCGCGCAGGTCCACCAGCAGCCGGACGGGGTGCAGGGCGTAGGCGACGCGCAGTTCGTTGGTGGCCAGGGCGGCCGCGGCACGGGCGGTGCGGGGATCGCCGAGACGGGCCAGCGCGTGGGCGGCGGAGGCACAGCGCGGCGGGTCCCGGTGGTTGAGCAGCAGGACGAGCGCCTCGAAGGCGCGCCGGTCCCCGGCGCAGCCCAGCCGGAACGCGGCCAGCTCGCGGGCCCAGAGGGGCTGCCCCGACTCGGTGAGCACGCCCGCCAGTTCGTCGTGGTCCGCGGTACGCGCCAGCCGCTCGTACGCCGCCGTCGCGCCGGACTCGCGCCGTAAGCGCTCCGTGAGTGATCGCAACTCTTCGTCCATGTGCCGAGCGTAGGGGCTGGGCTGTGCGCGGAGGCGCGAACCGGGCACCCGGCCCGCCCGGCCGAGTGGGGACGTTCGAGCGAAACAGGTCACATTCCCAGGGGCTGGCGCGCTCGTTACCCACCGGTTAAGCTCATACGAGCGAGTCAATCACTCGCTACACCTCCTCGTGGTGGCCTGGTGACGCAGTCGCCGCGAGAAGTCGGTTCGGTACCACATGTACCGCTGTACGACCCGGCCACGGGACAGGGCCGGTCGGATCTGCCGTTCGCTCCGGGCGTGTGCACGCCCTCGGCGACGGCACCGGGCGTGTGCGCTCGTCAGCCCGGCAACACCCGCACATCCTTCACCGCACCCGGTGCGTCCGGGCCTCGCAGAGGCCGTTCGGCGCACCCGGGCGCGTTCCCAGTCGTCACCTCATTTCTGGAGTCCCGCGATGGTCGCTCCCCTGTCCGACACCCCTCTGTCCCCGCTCCGGACGATCGCCGTCATCGGCCTCGGCACCATGGGCACCGGCATCACCGAGGTCCTGGCGAAGGCCGGGCGTGAGGTGATCGGCATCGACATCAGCGAGGCCCAGGCCGCGCGGTCCCTCGCCGCGGTGGAGGCCTCCACCGCCCGCGCCGTGCAGCGCGGCCGGCTCACCGAGCAGGAGCGCACCGCGGCCTTGGCCCGGGTCCGCGTCTCCACCGATCTGCGTACGGCGGCCGACGCCGACCTCGTCATCGAGGTGGCGCCGGAGTCGTACGAGATCAAGCAGCAGATCTTCCGCGAGCTGGACGGGCTGGTGCGGCCCGAGACCATCCTCGCCACCGGCACCAACGCGCTCTCCGTGACCCGGCTCGCCGCCGACTCGGCGCGTCCGGAGCGGGTGTTGGGCCTGCACTTCTTCAACCCGGCGCCGGCCATGAAGCTGGTCGAGGTCGTCTCCTCGGTGCTGACCGCGCCCACCGCCGTCACCGCCGTCACCAACCTCGCCCTCGACCTCGGCAAGGAGCCGGTCGCGGTCGGCGACCGCCCCGGCTTCGTCGCCGACGGCCTGCTGTTCGGCTACCTCAACCAGGCCGCCGCGATGTACGAGGCCCGGTACGCCTCCCGGGAGGACATCGACGCCGCGATGCGGCTGGGCTGCGGACTGCCGATGGGCCCCCTCGCCCTGCTCGACCTGATCGGCGTGGACACGGCCCGTACGGTCCTGGAGGCCATGTACGCCGAGTCCCACGACCGGCTGCACGCCCCCGCGCCGATCCTCAAGCAGCTCAGCGAGGCGGGCCTGACCGGCCGTAAGTCGGGCCGCGGCTTCTACACCTACGACGCCCCGAACAGCGCGACGGTCGTCCCGGACGCGCTGACCCCCCTGTCCGGCGCCGGCGCGGCCCCCGGCCGTCCGGTCGGTTCGGTCGGTGTCGCCGGTTCCGGCACCATGGCCTCCGGTATCGCCGAGGTCTTCGCCAAGGCCGGTTACGACGTCGTCCTCGCCGCCCGCAGCGAGGAGAAGGCGCAGACCGCCAAGGCCCGGATCGGCAAGTCGCTCTCCCGCTCGGTCGACAAGGGCCGGCTGACCGCGGAGACCGCCGCCCAGATCCTGGACCGGATCACCCCGGCCGGCTCCTACGACGCCTTCGCCGACGTCGACCTCGCGCTCGAGGCGGTCGCCGAGGACCTGGAGATCAAGCAGCAGCTGTTCGCGACGCTGGACAAGGTGTGCAAGCCCGGCGCGGTCCTCGCCACGACGACCTCCTCGCTGCCGGTCGTCGCCTGCGCCCGCGCCACCTCGCGCCCGCAGGACGTGATCGGGATGCACTTCTTCAACCCGGCGCCCGCGATGAAGCTGGTCGAGGTCGTCCGTACCGTGCTGACGGCCGATGACGTCCACGCGACGGTCCGCGAGGTGTGCGGGCGGATCAAGAAGCACGCGGTGGACTGCGGAGACCGGGCCGGCTTCATCGTGAACGCGCTGCTCTTCCCGTACCTCAACAACGCGATCAAGATGGTCCAGGAGCACTACGCCTCCCTCGACGACATCGACGCGGCGATGAAGCTGGGCGGCGGCTACCCGATGGGCCCCTTCGAGCTGCTGGACGTCGTCGGACTCGACGTCTCGCTGGCGATCGAGAAGGTGCTGCACCGCGAGTTCCGGGATCCGGGCCTGGCCCCGGCCCCGCTCCTGGAGCACCTGGTGGCCGCGGGCTGCCTCGGCCGCAAGACCGGCCGCGGCTTCCGCGAATATGCCCGCCGCTGACGGTATCGGCGACCGGCTCCGCGCAGACGAGGACTGGGGCGGGCTCCTCGACCCCGCCCTCGGGCCCCCGCCCGCCGAGGGCGGGGGAAACCCCGGACAGGCGCACCGAGCTGCGCACATGCAGTACGTTCGGGTCATGCCCCAGCCCGCCAGGTCCTCACGTACACCAGCCACGCCCGACGCGCCGGAGAGTGCCGCGGGCAGCCGCGCGGCAGCCCAGCGACTCAAGATGCGCCGAGAACTGGCGGCCGCGGCGATGGAGCTGTTCGCGACCAAGGGGTACGAGGCGACCACCGTCGACGAGATCGCGGCCGCGGCCGGAGTCGCCCGCCGGACCTTCTTCCGCCACTTCCGCTCCAAGGAAGAGGCGATCTTCCCCGACCACGACGACACCTTGATCCGGGCGGAGGCCGTGCTCAACGCGGCCCCGGCGCACGAGCATCCGCTCGACACGGTGTGCCGTGGCATCAAGGAGGTCATGAAGATGTACGCGGCCCGGCCGGAGATCTCGGTGGCCCGCTACAAGCTGACGCGCGAGGTGCCCACCCTGCGCGAGGCGGAGATCGCGTCGGTGGCCCGCTACGAGCGGCTCTTCACCCGCTACCTCCTCGGGCACTTCGACGAGCACGCCCACGACGACGACGCCAACGACGATCCGCTGCTCGCCGAGGTCGCCGCGTCCGCCGTGGTCACCGCCCACAACCACGTGCTGCGGCGCTGGCTCAGAGCCGGCGGCCAGGGCGATGTCGAGACCCAGCTCGACCACGCCTTCGCGATCGTGCGGAAGACGTTCGGGACGGGTATCGGAGCCGGCCGCAGCAGCGCCGGCGCCCCTCAGCCGGCCCCGGCGGCGGTCTCCGCCCAGGGCGAGGTCCTGGTGACGGTCGCCCGTACCGACGCCTCGCTGGACGAGGTCATGCGCACCATCGAGCAGGCCCTCAAGGAGCGCTGAGCGCCCCTCGGAACCCCTTGGAACGTTGTGACGACGGCCACCCCACCGGGTGGCCGTTTTGGCATGTCAGAGCCCCTTTTCACGCACATTTCAGAGGCCGTTCGATCGATCATCGCTCATTTGTTACGTAAAGATTTCAGCTGAGACCAAGTTCTGGCACTCAGTGCCTTGCGGGGTGACACGCGGTGTCATACGTTGAAGGTGTCCGGGCGGCCGGCGTGCAGAGACCATTCGTACGTCGGCTGTCCCCGCAAGCTCATGGTTTGCGCGCCCGGACGCCTGCGTCACAGGCAACCTCCCGCGCCACAAAGCGCTGCCGAACAGCACATCCGCCGAACCGACGGCACGTTCAACCCAACCCTCAGCAGCACCGACGTAACCCTCAGCGCCCCGCCCTCAGGGCGCTCACCGCCGGAGGCAACACCGTGACCATGCAGAAGATCCTGGACGCGATCCAGTCGCCGGACTCGACGCCGGACGACTTCGCCGCTCTGCCGCTCCCCGAGTCCTACCGCGCGATCACCGTGCACAAGGACGAGGCCGAGATGTTCGCCGGGCTCGAGAGCCGTGACAAGGACCCCCGCAAGTCCCTCCACCTGGACGAGGTGGCCCTGCCCGAGCTCGGTCCGGGCGAGGCCCTGGTGGCCGTCATGGCCTCCTCGGTCAACTACAACTCCGTGTGGACCTCGATCTTCGAGCCGGTGTCGACGTTCTCCTTCCTGGAGCGCTACGGCAGGCTCAGCGAGCTCACCAAGCGGCACGACCTGCCGTACCACGTCATCGGTTCCGACCTGGCGGGCGTCGTCCTGCGCACCGGCCCGGGCGTCAACGCCTGGAAGCCGGGCGACGAGGTCGTCGCGCACTGTCTGTCCGTCGAGCTGGAGTCCTCCGACGGCCACAACGACACGATGCTCGACCCCGAGCAGCGCATCTGGGGCTTCGAGACCAACTTCGGCGGCCTCGCGGAGATCGCCCTGGTCAAGTCCAACCAGCTGATGCCGAAGCCGGACCACCTGTCGTGGGAGGAGGCGGCGGCCCCCGGCCTCGTCAACTCCACCGCCTACCGGCAGCTGGTCTCCCGCAACGGCGCCGGCATGAAGCAGGGCGACAACGTCCTGATCTGGGGCGCCAGCGGCGGACTCGGCAGCTACGCCACGCAGTTCGCGCTGGCCGGCGGCGCCAACCCGATCTGTGTCGTCTCCTCCCCCGAGAAGGCCGACATCTGCCGGGCCATGGGCGCCGAGGCGGTCATCGACCGCAACGCCGACGGCTACAGGTTCTGGAAGGACGAGCAGACCCAGGACCCGAAGGAGTGGAAGCGCTTCGGCAAGCGCATCCGCGAGTTCACCGGCGGCGAGGACATCGACATCGTCTTCGAGCACCCGGGCCGCGAGACCTTCGGCGCCTCGGTCTACGTCACCCGCAAGGGCGGCACCATCACCACCTGCGCCTCGACCTCCGGCTACATGCACGAGTACGACAACCGCTACCTGTGGATGTCCCTGAAGCGGATCATCGGCTCGCACTTCGCCAACTACCGCGAGGCCTGGGAGGCCAACCGGCTGATCGCGAAGGGCAAGATCCACCCGACGCTGTCGAAGGTCTACTCCCTGGAGGAAACCGGCCAGGCCGCCTACGACGTGCACCGCAACCTCCACCAGGGCAAGGTCGGCGTCCTCGCGCTGGCCCCCCAGGAGGGTCTGGGTGTGCGCGACGAGGAGAAGCGCGCCCAGCACATCGACGCCATCAACCGCTTCCGCAACATCTGAGACACCCGAGGTCATAGATGACTGAGCGTCAGAAGGACCGGCCGTGGCTCATGCGCACGTACGCCGGTCACTCCACGGCCGAGGCGTCCAACGAGCTGTACCGGCGCAACCTCGCCAAGGGCCAGACGGGTCTGTCGGTCGCCTTCGACCTGCCCACCCAGACCGGCTACGACTCCGACCACGTCCTCGCCCGCGGCGAGGTCGGCCGGGTCGGCGTGCCGGTGGCCCATCTCGGTGACATGCGCAGGCTGTTCCAGGACATCCCGCTGGAGCAGATGAACACCTCGATGACGATCAACGCCACCGCCATGTGGCTGCTGGCGCTCTATCAGGTCGTCGCCGAGGAGCAGGGTGCGGACATCACCCTGCTCCAGGGCACGACCCAGAACGACATCGTCAAGGAGTACCTGTCCCGGGGCACGCACGTGTTCCCGCCGGGGCCGAGCCTCCGTCTCACCACGGACATGATCGCGTACACGGTCTCCCACATCCCGAAGTGGAACCCGATCAACATCTGCAGCTACCACCTGCAGGAGGCCGGGGCCACGCCGGTCCAGGAGATCGCGTACGCGATGTCCACGGCGATCGCCGTGCTGGACGCCGTCCGCGACTCCGGACAGGTGCCGGCCGAGAAGTTCGGCGAGGTCGTCGCCCGTATCTCCTTCTTCGTCAACGCGGGCGTCCGGTTCGTCGAGGAGATGTGCAAGATGCGCGCCTTCGGCCGCATCTGGGACCGGATCACCCGCGAGCGCTACGGCATCGAGAACGCCAAGCAGCGCCGCTTCCGCTACGGCGTCCAGGTCAACTCCCTGGGCCTGACGGAGGCGCAGCCGGAGAACAACGTCCAGCGGATCGTCCTCGAGATGCTCGCCGTGACGCTGTCGAAGGACGCACGCGCGCGTGCCGTGCAGCTGCCCGCCTGGAACGAGGCCCTCGGCCTGCCCCGCCCCTGGGACCAGCAGTGGTCGCTGCGTATCCAGCAGGTGCTCGCTCTGGAGAGCGACCTGCTGGAGTACGAGGACATCTTCGAGGGCTCGAAGGTCATCGAGACCAAGGTGGGGGAGCTGGTCGAGGAGTCCCTCACGGAGATCGAGCGGATCCAGGAGATGGGCGGCGCGATGGCCGCCGTCGAGTCCGGCTACCTCAAGTCGCAGCTCGTCTCCTCGCACGCCGAGCGCCGGGCCCGGATCGAGTCCGGGCAGGAGAAGATCATCGGCGTCAACATCTTCGAGACGACCGAGCCCAACCCGCTCACCGCGGATCTCGACACGGCCATCCAGACGGTCGATCCGGCGGTCGAGGCCCGTGTCATCGCCTCCCTCGAGAACTGGCGCGACACGCGCTACCAGCCGCCCTTCAACCACCCGCGCCCGTGCAAGGCGCTGGAGAAGCTGAAGGAGGCCGCCAAGGGCACCGCCAACCTCATGGAAGCCACCCTGGAGTGCGCCCGGGCCGGCGTCACCACCGGCGAGTGGGCCGGGGCGCTGCGCGAGGTGTTCGGCGAGTTCCGCGCCCCGACCGGTGTGTCGTCGGCGCCGGTGGCGGTCCCGGCCGAGGCGGGCTCGGCCATGGCCGACGTCCGCCGCCGGGTCGATGTCACCGCGAAGGACATGGGCGTCGGCAAGCTCCGCTTCCTGGTCGGCAAGCCGGGCCTGGACGGGCACTCCAACGGCGCCGAGCAGATAGCCGTGCGCGCGCGGGACGCCGGCTTCGAGGTGGTCTACCAGGGCATCCGGCTGACGCCCGAGCAGATCGTGGACGCCGCGCTGGAGGAGGACGTGCACGCCGTCGGCCTGTCCATCCTCTCCGGCTCGCACGCCCAGCTGGTGCCGGACGTCCTCGAACGGCTGCGTGTGGCCGGTGCCACAGACATCCCGGTGATCGCCGGTGGCATCATCCCGAATGGAGACGCCGAACAGCTCAGGGCTGCCGGCGTGGCCGCGGTCTTCACCCCGAAGGACTTCGACATCACCGGAATCATCGGCCGCATCGTCGACGAGATCCGGAAAGCGAACAAGCTCGACCCCCTGGAGGTCCCCGCATGACCGTCAACCGTCTGCGTCCCCGCCGCTCGTGTCTCGCGGTCCCGGGCAGCAACCCCCGCTTCCTCGAGAAGGCGCAGGGCCTCCCGGCGGACCAGGTGTTCCTCGACCTCGAGGACGCGTGCGCCCCGCTCGCCAAGCCCGAGGCGCGGCACACCATCGTCAAGTTCCTCAACGAGGGCGACTGGACGGGCAAGACGAGGGTGGTCCGGGTCAACGACTGGACGACCGAGTGGACGTACCGCGACGTCGTGACGGTGGTCGAGGGGGCCGGACCCAACCTCGACTGCATCATGCTGCCGAAGGTGCAGAACGCCCAGCAGATCGTCGCGCTGGACCTGCTCCTGACGCAGATCGAGAAGACCATGGGCTTCGAGGTCGGCCGCATCGGCATCGAGGCGCAGATCGAGAACGCGCAGGGCCTCAACAACGTCAACGAGATCGCCACGGCTTCCCAGCGCGTCGAGACGATCATCTTCGGCCCGGCCGACTTCATGGCGTCGATCAACATGAAGTCGCTGGTCGTGGGCGAGCAGCCGCCCGGCTACCCGGCGGACGCCTACCACTACATCCTGATGAAGATCCTGATGGCCGCCCGCGCCAACGACCTGCAGGCGATCGACGGCCCCTACCTCCAGATCCGCAACGTCGACGGCTACCGCGAGGTCGCCGGACGCGCGGCCGCCCTCGGCTTCGACGGCAAGTGGGTGCTGCACCCGGGCCAGGTCGAGGCGTCCAACGAGATCTTCTCGCCGTCGCAGGAGGACTTCGACCACGCCGAGCTGATCCTGGACGCGTACGACTACTACACGTCCGAGGCGGGCGGCAAGAAGGGCTCGGCGATGCTCGGCGACGAGATGATCGACGAGGCCAGCCGCAAGATGGCGCTGGTCATCTCCGGCAAGGGCCGCGCCGCCGGCATGCAGCGCACCAGCAAGTTCGAGATCCCGGAGGGCTGAGCGCCATGCAGTTCGGACGCACCTACGAGGAGTTCGAGGTCGGGGCGACGTACAAGCACTGGCCGGGCAAGACGGTCACGGAGTACGACGACCACCTGTTCTGTCTCCTCACCATGAACCACCACCCGCTCCACATGGACACCAACTACGCGGAGCACACGACCGACTTCGGCAAGAACGTCGTCGTGGGCAACTACATCTACTCCCTGCTGCTCGGCATGTCCGTGCCGGACGTCTCGGGCAAGGCGATCGCCAACCTGGAGATCGAGTCGCTCAAGCACGTGGCGCCGACCTTCCACGGCGACACGATCTACGGGCAGACGACCGTGCTCGACAAGTGGCCGTCGAAGTCGAAGAACGACCGCGGGATCGTCTACGTCGAGACCAAGGGCTACAAGCAGGACGGCACGCTGGTCTGCGTGTTCCGCCGCAAGGTCATGGTGCCGACCGAGACGTACATCAAGGAGCGCGGCGGCGAGCAGCCGGGCCGCCCGGAGCTGAACGACCCTTCGGAAAAGACGGAGAAGTAGCCATGGCGCGCCTCGCCCAGACCGCCGGTCTGACCGACATCCAGCAGGAGATCCTCTCCACCGTCCGCGACTTCGTGGACAAGGAGATCATCCCGGTCGCGACCGGGCTGGAGCACCGCGACGAGTACCCGCAAGCGATCGTCGACGGTCTCAAGGAGTTGGGCCTGTTCGGCCTGATGATCCCCGAGGAGTACGGCGGTCTGGGCGAGTCGCTCCTGACGTACGCCCTGTGCGTCGAGGAGATCGCCCGCGGCTGGATGTCGGTCTCCGGCATCATCAACACGCACTTCATCGTGGCGTACATGCTCAAGCAGCACGGCACGCAGGAGCAGAAGGACCACTACCTGCCGAGGATGGCGGCCGGCGACATTCGCGGCGCCTTCTCCATGTCGGAGCCGGCTCTCGGCTCGGACGTGTCCGCGATCACGTCGAAGGCGGTGAAGGACGGCGACGAGTACGTCCTCAACGGCCAGAAGATGTGGCTGACGAACGGCGGGACGTCGTCGCTGGTGGCCGTTCTGGTCCGAAGTGACGAAGGACACCCCGAGGGCACGGCCCCCCACAAGTCGATGACGACCTTCCTGATCGAGAAGGAACCCGGTTTCGGTGAGGTCCGCCCCGGCCTGACCATCCCGGGCAAGATCGACAAGATGGGGTACAAGGGGGTGGACACCACCGAGCTGATCATGGACGGCCTGCGCCTTCCCGCCGATCGCGTGCTCGGCGGGGTCACCGGCCGAGGTTTTTACCAAATGATGGACGGGGTCGAGGTGGGCCGCGTCAATGTCGCGGCGCGTGGCTGCGGCGTCGCCCATCGTGCCTTCGAGCTGGGCGTCTCGTACGCCCAGCAGCGCCACACCTTCGGCAAGCCGATCGCCCAGCACCAGGCGATCCAGTTCAAGCTCGCCGAGATGGCTACCAAGGTCGAGGCCGCCCATGCCATGATGGTGAACGCCGCACGCAAAAAGGACTCCGGGGAACGAAACGACCTTGAGGCAGGGATGGCGAAGTACCTCGCCTCCGAGTACTGCAAGGAGGTCGTGGAGGACGCCTTCCGGATCCACGGCGGTTACGGCTTCTCCAAGGAGTACGAGATCGAGCGCCTCTACCGCGAGGCCCCGATGCTGCTGATCGGTGAAGGCACCGCAGAAATCCAGAAAATGATCATCGGACGCAGGTTGCTCGAGGAGTATCGGTTCCAAGGGTGATTGTCCGAGTTGGGGGTGTTTTCTTCGAGAAGAAGATCACACCCCGTCAACTTCCCTCCGCCATCGACTCGGCTTCCTTGCTTACCCAGTTGCGGCCCCGAACCGCTACGATCGCGTAAAGCCGCCGTCCCCCCGTCGAAGCGCGGCATCATCCGCTACGAAGGTCATCCATGCCCCACAGCCAAACCTCTGCACACCGCGACAGCCTGGTAGGCGCACGCCTCGCGCGCGGAGCATCGCCGTGGCTTCTGCCGACCGTCGCCACCGCAGCCGTCAGCCTGCTGCGCGCCCGCCGCTCGGGTGCCGCCAAGGCCGTCGCCGTGCCCGCCACCGCTCTCGCGGCGGGCATGCTGTGGTTCTTCCGCGACCCCGAGCGCGAGATCGCCTCGGGTCGGGTCATCTCCCCCGCCGACGGTGTGGTGCAGAGCATCATGCCGTGGAAGGACGGACGCACCCGGGTCGCGATCTTCATGAGCCCGCTCAACGTCCACGTCAACCGTGCGCCGCTGGCCGGCACCGTGACGTCGGTCGAGCACATCCCGGGCGGGTTCGTGCCGGCGTTCAACAAGGAGAGCGAGAACAACGAGCGCGTCGTCTGGCACTTCGACACCGAGCTCGGTGACATCGAGATGATCCAGATCGCCGGAGCCGTCGCCCGCCGCATCGTCCCCTACATCCCCGAGGGCACGAAGGTCGAGCAGGGCGAGCGGATCGGCCTGATCCGCTTCGGTTCGCGTGTCGACATCTACCTCCCCGAGGGCGTGGACGTCGCGGTCGAGGTGGGGCAGAAGACCGTGGCAGGGGTGACTCGCATTGACCGTGATTGACCCGGAGACCCAGGCGGGCTGGGTGCCCGAGGCCGACGAGGTGGACGACGACGAGGAGATGCCCCTCTCTCTCCGCCTGTCGATAGCGGACACCCTCACCCTCGGCAACGCGACGTGCGGCTTCATGGCCGTGTACTTCACCACCACCGGCATCCTGATCCCGCACCTCACCGGCAGCCAGGAATCCGGCATGGCCCGCCACAGCGCGGCCACGGCGGTCATCCTGATGCTGTGCGCGGCGGTCTTCGACCTGTTCGACGGCCTGGTCGCACGCAAGCTGCGCTCGTCGCCAATGGGCGCGGAGCTGGACAACCTCTCGGACCTGATCAGCTTCGGTCTGGCCCCGGCGTACTTCGTCCTGGTCTACGGCATGGTCGCCGACGACGCCCACCAGCGGGTGGCGGCGGTCGGGGCGATCGTGGTGCTGCTCGCGGTGGTGCTGAGGCTCGCGAGATTCTCGTGCGTCACCGTCAAGGACGGCACCTTCCAGGGCATGCCGTCGCCGTTCGGCGCGCTGACGGTCGTCTCGATCGTGCTCCTCGAGCTGCCGTTCGTCGCCACGCTCATGGCGATCATCGGCACCGCGTGGCTGATGGTGAGCCGGGTCGAGTACCCGAAGCCGCGGGGCCGCCTGGCCGGCGCGATGCTCTCCTGGATCGTGCTGTCGATGGGGCTGCTGGCGGCCTGGGCGTTCGACGCCCCGAGCGGTCAGCTCCTGCTCCAGACCGGCTGCGCGCTGCAGCTCGTCATGGGCGCGGTCATCCCGCTGTTCGCCACGGCCCGCCGGGTGAACAACTTCCGTGACAACCGGCGCGAGGCGCGGGCGGCACAGCTGCCCTGACCGACGCTCCACCGCTCGACGGGTGCGGCCCGGACCTCGG
>NZ_JBHVYO010000083.1:0-24168 GCF_042880655.1 Streptomyces sp. NPDC058295 | reverse complement strand
ACCACCGACTCGTCTCAGGTCTTTGCGAACCCGGACGGGACCTTCACACAAGAAAGCAACGCAGCGCCGGTCCGTGCGCAGAAGGACGATGGCACCTGGGAGCCCATCGACACCACTCTCGTGCGCAACACCGACGGCTCGGCGCGCGCGAAGAACACGACGGCTGGCCTGACCTTCTCGGGCGGAGGCAGTGGCGCCGGGCTCGTGACGTTGGAGGACAAGGGACACGAGCTGAAGCTCGGCTGGCCCACGGCACTTCCCGAGCCTCGGATCGAGGGGGCCACCGCCACCTACGCCGGAGTCCTGCCCGACGTCGATCTGCAACTGACTGCGCTGAGCTCCGGCTACACATCGGTGCTGGTGGTCAAGACGGCCGAGGCCGCGAAGAACCCGGAGCTCTCGACGATCAGGATGACCATCACCGGAGGCGGCCTGGATGTCGCACCGACGGCCGATGGCGGTTTCGTCGCGCGCGACGGTAACGGCACTCCTGTCTTCGAAAGCCCGGCAGGGCGGATGTGGGACTCGGCCGGAGACGCCACCTCTGGCACTTCCACGGCCGGCGTCACAACGCAGCTCGCCCGCACTGCCCTTGCGGAAGCCGAAGACGAGCCCAAGGCGAGCGGGACGACCCCGCTGGCCGCTGCCGGAGGCGAGCCGACCCCTTCGGAAGCCCCGGGCAGTGGTGACGCGGCGGCCGAACTCCCGCTCAAGGTCACCGGCACCGCTCTGGAGATCACGCCCGATCCGGCCCTGCTCCATGGCAAGGACACCGTCTTCCCCCTCTACATCGACCCGCCGACCAAGGGCATCGCGCTGGGCGACTGGACAGCCCTGGCCTCCAACGGCACCAAGTACTGGGAGTTCGACGGGGACAAGGGCGTGGGGCGCTGCTCTAACTACGCCGGCTACCTCTGCGCCAGCACCCCCTACACCCAGCGCATGTACTTCGAGTACCCGCTCTCGTCGATCCACGGCAAGAAGATCCTTGACGCGACGATGGAGGTGTACCAGCTGTGGACGTTCACGTGCGATCCGCACTGGTACGACCTGAGCCGCGTGGACAAGGGCATCTCCTCCTCCACCACGTGGTCGACCAGGCCCGCCGCGGTGGACCTGATGGGTGACCGGGAAGTGGCTTACGGGCGGGGCACCTTGTGCAGCCCGTCTCAGCCGGCGAACTGGGTGCGTTTCAGTGACAACGTTTCCGGCGGGGAGACCAACGAGAACCTGACGACCACCCTGGCGTCCTATGCCGCGAACAAGAAGGCGGAGATCACCTTCTCGCTGACCGCGCACGACGAGGCCGACGCGGCTGCCTGGGCGCGGTTCCGCAACGACGCGAAGCTGTCGGTGACCTACGTTTCCTACCCTTCCGTGCCGACCGACGCAAAGGTTCAGGACGGCACTGCGGGCAAGGCGTGCGGGACTTCCGCCGTGCCGCAGGTGACCGGCGACACCACGCCGAAGGTGTACGGAACGGTGCAGTCGGCGGACGGCTCGCAGGCACAGCTACGGGCGGCGTTCGAGGTCTGGAAGGCGGACGGCACCAGCCGTGCCTGGGCGGCGAACTCTCCCGCCAGCGCCTGGGTAGCGGACAACGCGGTACGTGACGACACGTCCCCCGCGCTGGCCGCGCAGACGGACTACCGCCTGCGCGTCAAAACACAGGCGTACTACATGACCGACCGGGGCGTCACCGGTGTCCTGGACTCGGCCTGGTCGTCCTGGTGCTACTTCCGCATCGACACCGATTCCCCGCCGCCGCCGGTCATCTCCAGCTCCGACGGCCGCTACCAGCCCGCCGACACCAACCAGACCGCAGACGGTGTGGGCGTGACAGGCGAGTTCCTCTTCACACCCGCCGACACCAACCCCACCACGGCCGGTATCCAGTCCGATGTCGTCAGCTACAAATGGCGGCTGAACAGCGGCGCAGTGTCCGCGCCGATCACCGTCGCGAAGGGAACGGCTGGCAAAGCGAACATCACCCCGAACCAGGTCGGTGAGAACACCATCCAGGTCTGGGGCTACGACGCGGCCGGCCACAGTTCCCTCACCGGCTACTACAGCTTCCTCGTCAACCCCGGTGCGAAGCCCTCAGGCGTCTGGCACTTCGACGGCAATGGCAACGACTCCACGACAACCGCCACGTCCCATGCACTGTCCGCCGGGACAGGGGCTTCGTTCAACGGGCTCGGCCGTGGGGGGCCGGCTTCCCTGAAGCTGGACGGCACCGCTGGGTATGCCCAGTCATCCGGGCCGGTGGTGGACACCACCAAGTCGTTCAGCCTCTCGGCCTGGGTGAGGCTCTCGGACGCTTCCCGTAGCCAGACCATCGTCTCCCAGCAGGCCACCACGCTGTCGGGATTCGCGCTGCACTACTCGGCCACCACCAAGCGGTTCGCCTTCTCCCGCTACCACACTGACGTGGCTGCTCCCACCGCCAGCCGCTCCACCTCGCTCACTGCCCCCGCAGTAGGCGTGTGGACCCACCTGACCGGCGTCTACGACGCCGTCGGCCAGACCGTGCAGTTGTATGTGAACGGCCGTGCCCAGGGGGCGCCGGTCGCCTTCACCACGCCGTGGGCGGCAACCGGCCCCTTGCAGGTAGGCAGGTTCCACAACAGCCTTGGATACGTCGAGTACTTCAACGGGGCTATTGATGAGGTACACGTCTGGACTCGAGTGCTCGCAGACGCCGAAGTCGTCCAGGATGCCCGCTTCGAAGACGATGACCTCAGCGACGGCAATGCCCAAGATCCGATCCCGGCACTCGTCGCCAACTGGGATGCCACCGACACGGCGAACGCGACCGGCACCACCATCGCGGACACCACCAGCGGCTACGGCCGTCCACTGACCCTCAACGGGGCAACACTGGCCCAGATCACCACCGGTGCGGACCCCGACACCGGCGAGACCGGCACAACCAGGCAGACGATGCAGCTGAACGGGACCAGCGCCTACGCCGCCGCGAGCGGACCCATCGTGGACGACACCGGCTCGTTCACGGCGACTGCCTGGGTGACACTGGATCCCGCCAAGTTCACCGACACCACCAAGTCGTACACGGTGCAGGTATTCGGCCAGGCAGGAACCACCCAGTCCTCGTGGGGCGTCTGGTACGAGCAGCCGGCAGGCAGCAGCCAGGGGCGCTGGACGTTCGGCCGCCCCGACAAGGACGGCACCGGCGCTGCCTGGACAAAGGGCCAGTCCGACCCCGTCGATGTCGGCGCCCGCAAAGGCGAGCCCGTCATGCTGACAGCCGTGTACGACGCACAGACGGCAGTCGACACCGCCACCGGCCCTCAGCTCGGTTCGCTCATCCTTTATGTCGACAGCGCACGCATGGGCAGCGAGGACGATGTTTCCTTCCCGACTCCCTGGCAGGGAAGCGGGGCGTTCGAAGTGGGCCGCGCGAAGATCGACGGCGCTGCCACCCGGTACATGCCCGGAACGGTCGACAGCGTCCGCATCTGGTCCGGCGCCACGGCCACTCACGTGATCGCCGAACGCTGGAACACCGAGCAGTAATCAACACTCGGGTGGCCGGGCGGGAACTTTGCCCGGCCACCCTGTCCTATCGCACCTTCTAGATCTCCGCTCCGGTCTTGGCTCTACCCCGGTGCGGCTCCTGCCCGTTCTCGAATCCAGGGAATCACGTGTCCCCATCGCCGTTTCGCACACGCTTGCCAGGGGCTGTCGTAAGCCGCTGGCTGGGTCGTGGCGTACTCGTTGCCTCCCTTTCCCTCCTCCCACAAGTCGTGGTTCCACCGGGCTACGACTTCACCGCGCAAGCCCAGTCCTCGGCTGCCCGCAAAAAGCTGGAGGACCAACCTGACGCAAAGATCGACAAGGCGGGGGTGCTTAAACCGGGCTCGTCCAAGGCGCCGAAGGACCAGGCGGCTCCCGCATCACGGGAGACGCGTGAGCGGCTGAAGAAGGCAGCATGGCCCGGTACCGGGAAAGCCACCGCCGAGGTTCTGGCGAAGGGAAGCGCCTCGGTCGACGTCGGCGGGCTCGGCATCAAGCTGGCTCAGGAGCCCGTCCCAGCGGCCAAGAACAAGGCAGCTGCGAAGGCCATCGGTCCGGCCGAGAAGGTGACGATCAGCGTCCACTCCCAGGCGGCCGCGAAGAAGGCGGGCGTCAACGGTGTCCTGCTCACCGTCGACCCGGCCGGAGCCGTATCCACGACGTCTGCCGGTGACACCGACAAGCTCCGCGTCTCCCTGGACTACTCCTCCTTCAAGGACGTCTACGGCGGCAACTTCGGTCCCCGGCTGAACCTGGTGACACTTCCGGTGTGCGCGCTGACGACCCCGGAGAAGGCATCCTGCCGGCCCCAGACTCCGGTGGCGGACGCAGGCAACGACGCAGTGTCCCAGACGCTGTCGGGCACCGTCTCCGCCCGGACCCTGACGGCCGGCACGCCGATGCTGCTTGCGGCGGCGGCTGACACTTCGGGCGGTGGAGGCGACTACGGCGCCACGTCACTGTCTCCGACCGCGACCTGGGAGGCCGGCGGCAGTACGGGTGACTTCACCTGGAACTACCCGCTGCGGGTACCTCCGGCGACGGCCGGACCGGCCCCGAACCTGTCGATCTCCTACAATTCTGCCTCGGTGGACGGCCGTACGGCAGGGGAGAACAACCAGACCTCCGTGATCGGTGAGGGCTTCTCGATCACCGAGTCCTACATCGAGCGCAAGTACGGCTCCTGCAAGGACGACGGCCAAGCCGGCAAGGGCGACCTGTGCTGGAAGTACGCCAACGCCACCCTGGTCCTCAACGGCAAGGCCGTCGAACTCGTCAACACCTGCGCCGACAAGACGGCCTGTGACACCGCGGCCCTGTCCGAGGCGACCGGCGGCTCGTGGAAACTGAAGAACGAGGACGGCACCCGCGTCGAGCACCTGACCGGCGCCACCGGCAACGGCGACAACAACACCGAGTACTGGAAGGTCACCGACGCCTCCGGCAACCAGTACTTCTTCGGCAAGCACCGCCTGCCCGGCTGGAGCGACAAGGGCACCACCTCCACCACTGACGACGACCCGGTCACCAACTCGGTATGGACCGTGCCCGTCTTCGGCGACGACTCGGGCGAATCCTGCTACAAGTCCACCGGCTTCGCCGACTCCTCCTGCAACCAAGCCTGGCGCTGGAACCTGGACTACGTCGTGGACACCCACGACAACGCCTCCGCCTACTGGTACACCCCGGAGACCAACTACTACTCCAAAAACGCCGACACCAGCATCAACGGCACCGCCTACACCCGCGGCGGCTACCTCGACCGCATCGACTACGGCCTGCGCAGCGACCTGCTCTACACCAAGCCCGCCGCCCAACAGGTCAACTTCACTTACGCCGAACGCTGCGTCACCTCCGGTGGCTGCACCAGCCTCACCAAGGACACCAAGGCGAACTGGCCCGACGTGCCCTTCGACATGATCTGCGCGGCCGCCACCAAGTGCACCACCCAGATCGGCCCCGCCTTCTTCACCCGCAAGCGCCTGACCGACATCACCACCTCGGTATGGACCGGCACCGGCACCACCCGCCGCGACGTCGACACCTGGCACCTGGACCAGAGCTTCCCCGACACCGGCGACGCCTCTTCCGCGAGCCTGTGGCTGAAGTCCATCCAGAACACCGGCAAGGCCAACACCACGACGGCCGCCATGCCGCCGGTCGTCTTCGGCGGCATCCAGCTGTCCAACCACGTCGAAGGCAGCGGCCCGGACACCCTGCGCTACATCAAGTGGCGGGTGCGCACCATCAAGTCCGAAACCGGCTCCACCCTCACCGCCAACTACTCCGACCCCGACTGCATCTGGGGCTCGAGCATGCCGGCGGACATCGACAAGAACACCCGCCGCTGCTTCCCGGTCAAGTGGTCCCAGTCCGGAGCGACCCCGACCACCGACTGGTTCCACAAGTACGTCGTCACCTCCGTCTTCCAGGACGACCCCTACGGCCACGGCGACACCGGCGAGACGTACTACGACTACCAGAACGGCGCCGGCTGGGCCTACGCCGACGACGAGGGCCTGACCAAGGCGTCCAACCGCACCTGGTCGCAGTGGCGCGGCTACGGCAAGGTCGTGCAGACCTCCGGCGACTCCGAAGGCCCGCGCTCCAAGAAGTCCACCCTCTACATGCGCGGCCTGAACGGCGAGAAGGAACTCGACGGCACCGCCCGCGTAGAGAAGGTCACCGACTCCACCGGCACCGCCATCGACGACTCCCGCCAGTACGCCGGCTTCGTGCGCGAGACCATCGTCTACAACGGCGCCGAGGAACTCAGCGGCACCATCAACACCCCCTGGTCGTACAAGACCGGCAGCCACACCTACAGCTGGGGCACCACAGACGCCTGGATCGTCCAGGCCGGCGAGACCAGCACCCGCACCAAGACCTCTACCGGCACCCGCACGGTCAAGCAGAAGACCACGTATGACACCACGTACGGCTTGCCGATCACGGTGGAAGGTACCGGCGACATCGCCAAGGCGGGCGACGAGTCGTGCGTGCGGACCGGCTACGCCCGCAACACCTCGGCCTGGCTGGTGAACGCGGTCTCGCGCATTGAGACCTACGCGGTCGGCTGCGCCGCCACTCCGGTGGTACCCGACGACGTCGTCTCCGACGTAACGATGGCCTACGACGGTCAGGTAGTCGGGGCGGCCCCGACCAAGGGTGAGATCACCGCCTCCTATCGGGTCGCAAGTTACAACCCGATCGACCAGGCGCCGGTCTACCAGAAGGTGTCCAGCGCTACCTTCGACAAGCTGGGCCGCCCTTCCACCGCGACCGATGCCCTCAACCGGACGGTCAAGACCACCTACGTCCCTGACGACACCGGCTACGGCCCCCTGACTTCCAAGACCACGATCGACCCCAAGATGTTCACCTCCACCACCGTCGTGGACCCGGCCTGGGGCACGGCCATCAAGACCACCGACGCCAACAGCAATGTCACGGAGTGGGCCTTCGACGCGCTCGGCCGTCTGGTCTCGGTCTGGAAGCCCAACCGCTCCCGCACGCTCGGCGACGCCGCCAGCATCGTCTACGCGTACAGCATCAACAACGACAAGGAGACCTGGGTCCGCACCGACGCTCTGAAGAACGACGGAAAGACCTACAACAGCTCCTACGAAATCTTCGACGGCCTGCTGCGATCCCGCCAACAACAGGTCCCCTCGCCCGACGGCGGCCGGGTGATCTCCGAAACCCTCTACGATGACCGCGGACTGGCCTACATCTCCAACAGCCAGGTGCACGACAACGTGGCGCCCTCGGGCACTCTGGCCAACACCTACCCCGGCTCCGTCCCCGCCTCCACCGAAACCATCTTCGACGCTGCCGGCCGCGCCACCGAAGACATCTTCCGGGTCTACGACCAGGAGAAATGGCGCACCAAGACCGACGAGCAGGCGGACCGTGCCGCCGTCACCGCCGCCGCGGGCGGCACCGGCACCCTGACGCTCGTCGACGCCCGCGGCCGAGTCACCGAGCGCCGTGAGTACGGCGGCCCCGTCCCGACCGGCAGTGACTACACCCGCACCCTGTATGAGTACACCCCTGGCGGACAGCTCAAGAAGCTGACCGGCCCGGACGGGGCAGTGTGGACGTACGGCTACGACTTGCGCGGCCGCAAGACCACTGCAACCGACCCGGACAAGGGCACCGTCACCACCACCTACAACGATGCCGATCAGCCGATCACGGCCACGACCACCCGTGGCGGCACCGATCGCACCCTGATCACTGATTACGACGAGCTCGGCCGTGAAACCGGCACCTGGGACGGGGTGCAGGACAGCGCTCACCAGCTGACCAAGTTCACCTACGACTCCCTGGCCAAGGGACAGCCGACCGCCTCGATTCGGTACGTCGGCGGCACTACCGGCAAGATCTACTCCCAGGTTGTCACCGGCTACGACGCGCTCGGCCGTCCCAAGGGGATCAAGACCGTCCTCGCCGCCACCGACCCCCTGGTCGTCGCCGGCGCGCCGCAGACCTTCACCACCTCCACCGTCTACAACAGAGACGGCACCGTCCAATCCACCTCGATGCCCGCGCTGGCCGGCCTGCCAGCCGAGACCGTGGCCAACAGCTACAACGACCTCGGCATGCTCACCAGCACCGCAGGCATGACCGGCTACGTCCAGAACATCGGCTACTCCCCCTATGGCGAGATCGAGGAGACCCGCCTGGGCCAGTACACCGGCGCCAAGCAGCTCCAAATCCTCAACCGCTATCAGGACGGCACCCGCCGCCTGGCCAATACCCACACCGTCGACCAGACCAACACCGGCTACACCAGCGACGCCGACTACGACTACGACGCCACCGGCAACATTCTGTCGGTCACCGACAAGGCCAACGGCAAGGACACCCAGTGCTTCACCTACGACGGCTACCGCCGTCTGACCGAAGCCTGGACCCCATCCTCCAACGACTGCGTCACCGCCCGCTCAGCGTCCGCCCTCGGCGGCCCGGCCCCGTACTGGACCAGCTGGACTTACAAGCCCGGCGGCCTGCGCGACACCCAGACCGAGCACAAGGCCACCGGTGACACCACGACCGCCTACAGCTATCCCGCAGTCAACGCCTCCGGCACCGGGCAGCCCCACACCCTGACCTCCCTCACCGTTGGCGGCACCGCCCTCACGTCGTACGCCTACGACGAGCAGGGCAACACCACCAAGCGCTACAGCCCTTCCGGCACCGCGCAAGACCTCGCCTGGGACATCGAAGGAGAACTCACCCGCCTCACCGAAGGCGCCAAGACCACCGACTACCTCTACGACGCCAACGGCGAACTCTTGATCCGCCGTAGCACCGAGAAGACCGTCCTGTACCTGGCCAGCCAGGAGCTCCACTACGACACGGCTGCCGACAAGTTCACCGCCCAGCGCTACTACTCCGCTGGCGACGCCACCGCCGTCCGCACCGAGGCCGGCCTGGCCTGGATGGTCGACGACCACCACGGCACCTCTTCGATGACGGTGGACGCCATCACCCAGGCCGTCACCCGCCGCTACACCAAGCCCTTCGGTGAGTCGCGCGGCGCGACGCCGTCGGTCTGGCCGGACGACAAGGGCTTCCTGGGTAAACCCGTTGACGCCGATACCGGACTCACTCACGTCGGCGCCCGTGAGTACGACCCGGTCACCGGGCGATTCTTGTCCGTCGACCCGGTCCTCGCCCCCGAGGACCATGAGTCCCTCAACGGCTATGCCTACGCCAACAACACTCCCGTCACCAAGTCCGACCCGACAGGCCTGCGGCCAAGAACGGCCTGCGAGACAGGGTGCAGTAACGGCCATGGCGGAACCGATTACGACCGTCTAGAGGCGAACGGCAAGGGTGGATGGACATACGTCTCCACCGAGATTTACCACTACAGCTATCCCGACGGCTCGTCGCTGGCACTCACAGTCACCAGCAGCGGCGGCAACGTGTCATACAAGGTCAACTTCAAGACCGGCCCGAGTCCGCTGCCGACCGTAAGGTACGGAAGCGACAGTCCATCCACCGCCACGCCCAGCCCCAGCCCGGGGATGGCTCCAGACCCCAAGTACAAGGGGACCGTCACCGGACCGTCCTGGGGCCTGGCCGGTGAGATCGCTCTGATGGCCTGCGGCTGGGTGCCTGTAGCCGGCGCCGGATGCGACGCCGCAGACCTTGGTCGCTCCGCCCTGAACAAGGACGCGGTCGGGGCCAGCCTAGGAGTAGCCGGTTTCGTTCCACTCGCAGGCGACGCGGCCAAGCTGCCGAAGCAACTCGACAACATCGCCGACGCGCTCAAGCTCGCCAACAAGATCGCCTCCTCGCCGTTCTCCGCCAAGTTGGACCGGATCTCCGAGCACCTGCAGATGAAGGACCTCACGGCCGCCGCGCGGGAATTGAAGGGAGAGGTGGTCGCCCGGAAGGCGGACGGTACTCCGTGGGATCATGTCCACGAGGTAGTGGACGCCCAGAAAGGCCTGATCAACACGATCGGTGACATCAACAAGAGGCTGGCCCATCCAAAGACTGGTGGTGCCGATCGGGAGCTACTCGTCGCTGACCTGGGGCGCGCCAGCAGAATGCTGGACTTCTCCGAGCAGTTCGTTCCCAGGCCGGGAAAGGGAGGATGACGATGATGCACGACGAGTACGTCCGGCAGTTGATCGCGCGGGCGAAGGATGGCAGCATCCCGCAGCGAGAGGTGAAGGAGATTGCTCAGGCCATGTCCGAGGGTAGGGCTGGCCGGGACCTCTACCGACCGTTGTACGCGGTGGCCCGCGCGGGTGGTCCGGCATACGAGCCTCTGGTCGCCAGCTATTTGATTTATCCCGAGGATCCCGAGGTCTCGGCGCTCGCTGTGCAGGTGCTCACGGGTCACTGGAGAGTGGGGGCAGCGTACCGGGAGCAGATCCTTGAGTTGCTGGGATCTCCCGAATGGGACGGCAGTGACGATGCGTTCATGGCTGCAGTCTCGGGGGCAGGGGAGATCCTGCACGACGGGTTCGACGCCGAACTCCTCCGTGTCCTGTTGCAATTGGCCGAGGAAGGCCGTGGTGAGTACAACGACGATCTTATGCAGGGATTCGCGGTGGAGGCACTCGCCCGTGCGTTGGGTGCCAGCCGCGCCGAGGTGAGTAGGCTGCCTGAGGGCGTCACCCGTGCGCAGTGGTCGCAGGGCCTGCTGAAGTCCGCGCGGGACCGGCTATACGAGGCGGGACATCAGCTATGAAGCCGTAACTTATCGGACAGGCTCCGACGGACTCGTCCCGTCGGAGCCTGTCCGATTACAGCAACAGGCGTCGGCCCGACTGTTGCCATCCTCGGCTGCCTCGGCCGGAATGCGACCTCCACCCGCAGCCGACCGCTTGTGCGGCTGACGTGGACGGCCGTTGTCGACTCATACTCGATGAGGGGCTGGGCGCCGGTGCGCTCGGCCACCGAAGGATGCCCACCTGTCTACATCTGTCGCCTACGCTCAGCCTGCACTGTCATGGCCAGGCTGCACCGCGTCGACGGACGCTGGTCACTGTCTCCCTGCGGTGGATCCGAGAAGACGCCAACGCCCATCCTAAGCCGGAACCCTGGCCGGGAGAATGGCAACTGTGCACATGGGAGCCCGGCACCTCTTCCCACGCTCGAGCGGCTGACGTGCTCAGCGTGACCTGTCGCATCCGGTAATTCTCATCGCGGCGTACCGCCATGCGCGCAAGCTGCGGCAGGCGCCGGCCGAGCTTGGCCTTGGGGTCTGCTAGCCGCGCTCGGGGCCCCTGGGACCGTCACAGAGCCCGTGCTAGAAGAGGTCTAGCGGACTGAATCAACCTGGCGCAGCGGAAAGTTGCTGGGACGATTACACGGCATCGGTCTGCCCCGCCTCTCAACTTGTATCGGGTCACGGTGGCCCGGCCCTGCGAGGGAGAGGAACCGGGATGGATACGACGACCGTCGTCTTGACCGTGGTCTCGATCGTCACCGGAAAGCTTTGCCTGCTGGCAGGCCTGTGGTTGCGTCTGCGGTATCGAACCCGGCATGAGCAAGTGCAGCGACGGCACCTGGCTTCGGTGACCGAGTCGATGGCTGAAGGCGGCCGCGTGGAGGTTGTGGAGCGGCGGCCTGACGGGCACAGCATCCACATCAAGATCACACGCACCTCGGGGGAGAAGCGCACGGCGTGAGTACCTACGACCCGGCTGTCACGACCAGTAGTAGATGCTGCTTCAGCTCGCTAGCTGGGGGCCTCTGACCTGCGACGCCTCAACTAGAGCCAGACAACTTTTTTTGTGTAGCTGACCTGCTGCTTCTCTGATTTGGGGCGCTCTGAGCTGGTACACCGCAACTTGGTCCGGACACACATCAAGTACTCGTGGACGTGTTATGCGGCAGTGGCCCAGAGGCCTACTGCCTTGCCGGTGGGCGGGCACGCGCCGCTCCAGAGACCGGGCATGTCCCCGTCGTGCAGGTGTGAGGGCTTTGTTCTGGGTCCTGATTGCGGTGATGATCTGCAGAGCATGCCGATGGCCGCAAGTGCGGTGCCCCGACGCCTGGGAGATCGTGTCCGATGCCTGACCTGCCTGCCCCGACTTCGACGGGTGTCCGTATCGCCGGTGACCGCTACCAGTGGCTGGTCGCCTGGCAGGGGTGTGTTGGCGCGGTGCGGGATGCGGCGTTGCGCGCAACCAACCCGGTGGTGGCAGTCGGCGTCGAGGTCGACGACGCGGGGAACTTGGACGACGTCGTCCTGACCGGCAGGCTCCGCCGCACACCTACATGCAGGTCAAATACGCTGCGGACAGTTCGACCCCGGTCAACGGGGACTACCTGCTCAAGCTCAGTGATCGCGGTGGTCCGTCGATCCTGTGGAAGATGGCGAGGGCCTGGCAGCAGCTCGCCCAGGACGGTACGCCGGTCGATCTCGCGTTGCTTAGCAACCGTTCCCCGGACGCCGGGGACCCGCTGATCTCGCTGCGGGATTCCCGCACCCAGCTGCTCGTACCGAAGGCGGCGCAGCAGGGCCCGAAAGCCAAGAAGGGGCAGGCGCGCGGGCGCTGGGCCGACGGCGCCGGGCTGAGCGAGGAGGAGCTGCTGGACCTGCTGAAGGTACTGCGCTTCGACCTCGCACGGGACGTGACTCACCTGCACGAGCACCTGCAGATGCTGATGTTCGCCGCAGGACTGCGGTTCGAGGAGGAGGCGATGCACGCTGGCGCCGACTGGGTCACCCGCCAAGTCGCCGCCGGGCAGCGCAGGTTGTCTCCGGCGGACGTCAGAGAGGCGATCCGGTCTTTGCACCTGGAGGCCGGCTCCTCACGTGCGGTGGTGTCCATCGCCACCTTGAAGCCCGACCCGATGGCCGAGGACGCCGACTACGCGGTGGACTGGACGGACCGCTTCGAGGGAGCCTCGGCCTATCTGAAGCGGCGCCCGCTGGCCCCAGCAACCTGGGCTCAGCTGCAGGCAGACATCGAAGCCGCGCCGCATCGGAGCCACCCAACACCGCAGCGGTCGCCGTGACCGGCAGTCTTCGTCTGGCACCCGCGTTCGTAGTCGGGGCCGCCTTTCGCATGGTGGCCGGCGCTGATTTGGCCGTGGTCCAGCGGGGACAATTGTGGTCATCCACTGAGGAATACGAGACGCCGCTGGCGCCGGCCGTCGACGAGCACGCCCTCGGTCTGGGACCGGACCTCGCCGTGGCCGTCGCGGTCGCCACCGACCCGACAGCGGACGTGCTGGACTTCCTGCGTGAACAGCAGGTGCCCGTCTCCCGGTTGCTGGTCCTGCGCCCGCCCGCCGGAGCAAAAGACAACTCAGTCCCGGACGCGGCGGCCGCCAACGCGTTGGCCGTCGGCATCCGGGACCTCCTGCGCCGTGCCTGCCGCGCACACCCCGCGATCCACCTCTTCCAGGCCGGGCCCATGGGCCTGTCCCTGCTGCTGGGCAACCGGTGGAATCGGCTGCGCCCCACCACCGTGTACGAGGACGTCAACACGCAGCAGGTGTACGAGAAGGCGTTCTTCATCGACGCATGAGGACCCGGCACTCTCGCTACGATCTTGCTGCCGGAGACGGCGCCGCGGCTGCTTCCTGGGCGAGCCGCAGGTCGTGGTGGATCAGGGTGAGGCGGTCGCGTGCTGCCAGCCCAGCCCAGCCCAGCGCGGTAGCGATCGGCAACGGGCCGTGGAAGAACAGCCCCTCCACAGCGGCGGGTGCCGCCGAGACGCTTGGCCGTTCCCGCCGCGCGGCCTGCCAGCGCTCCCGGATCCAGGTGGCCACCGCGGTCTACAGGGCCGAATCGTCCGGCAGCTAGGTTCTGTCTCCTTGACCGTTCACAGGCTGGGGGCGTTGCGGGCGGTCCATGGTGGTGCCGTCAGGATTCCGCCCAAAGGTGGCCTCTAGAACGGTGAGGAGGTCTTCCTCGGGGACCATGGTGCGCACGTCCGCTAGAACCTGGGGAAAGTCGGCGTCGTCGATGACGCCTGTGTGCTCCTGACGGAGTTGGTGGATGATTTCGACGAGTTCTGGTCGCAGCCGCATCCAGGCACGGAAGCTACGGATCTCTTCATCGACTTGGTGCATGAACCAGCGCATGACCTCGTACGGAACGTCGGTGTGCCCTGCATCCGAGCTGAAGCACACCGTCGGCCTCCGTGCCGGATCCTCGTCAGGGACGATTGCGGTCACGAGAGTCCGCTGCTCAGCCACGAGATCCAGTTCCAGATACCACGCGTCATCGGGCACGGAGTACATCGCGGTGATCGCGTAGCCGCCGTCGGGGTGTCAAAAGACCATTGCGGCATGCTGCCACGCTCCGATCAACCGGCAAGCAGATCAGGGAGCCACGCTCTAGGCGTGATTGGTGTCGATGACGAGGCAGGCATCGCGCGGGCCACTCGCCCCCTGGGGGTCGGCAGCCGATAGCCGGCGTGGTTGTCAGTGGCGAGTCGTACTGTGGTGAAGGAGCAGCCACAGACGCCTGTTTGCGGCCACTGAACTCCCGCCCGGGAGCCAAGCGGCGCGGGGGTGCACCTGGGCTGGACGACCCGCCCGAGGAGGCACAACTCACGGGGCTGAGGAGCTACTCGGCCCGTTCCTGGCAGCCCTCAACCGGGTTGCCACCCCCATTCCCGGCCAGCCCCAGCCGCTCGCTGCTGTGAGCCAGGCCCAGCACCATCCAACACACCCACCCCAGGACCGGAGGGCCCGATGGCTCACCTTAAGCAGCAGTTCAAGGATGCGCTGAGCTCCATCGAGCCCGGCGACGACAAAACCAATGCGCCCAAGGCCCATCGCCTCGTCCGCGATGCCCTGGAAGCCGACTCGAAGCTCGCCGAGTACGGTGTCAGTCCGGTGCTGATCGGCTCCTACAAACGCAACGTGTCGATCCGCAGGATCAAGGACGTCGACGTGTTCGTGCGCCTTGCCGATGTCCCGGCGGACGTGACCTCGAAGGACATCCTCGACAGGTTCTTCAAGGTGCTGCATGCGGAGTTCGGCACCGACGCCGACGGGCACCGGCGTACCAAGCGTCAGGACCGGAGCCTGCAGGTCTCCTTCCCTGAGTACGACCTCTACGTCGACGCGGTGCCCGCCCGTCCCTTCGGTGACGGAACGTGGGAGATCCCGCAGAAGGGCGACGCGAACGAGTGGGTGCGCACCAACCCTGACGGGCTGACCGAGCTGTCGAGCACGATGAATGCGGACCACGACGAGTACTACGTACCGACCGTCAAGCTGCTCCGGCAGACTCGTCGGGCCCTCCTCTCAGGGAAGAAGCCCGGCGGCTTCTTCATCGAGATGGCCACCTACCAGGCGTTCGCCTCAGGCGCAGTCACGGGCAACGACCAGGCGGAGTACTACGTCAGCGCACTCCGGGAAGTCAGCACGATCGTGGACAACTTCGTGACCTACGGCATCGCGGTGACCGACCCGACCCTGCCCGGACACACCATCCGCATCCGCGCGACCGACGACGAACTGGACACCGCGCGTACGCGGTTCGCCGACGCCGCGGCGTCGGCAGAAGCTGCGCTCGAGGAGGAGGACGCGGGCAAGTCCGCGCTGGCGTTCCGGAAACTTCTGGGGAAGAACGGCGATGGAGACACGGTCTTCCAGATGCCGCCCAACTTCAACGAGGACGGCAGCAAGAAGGCATCCGCGATCTCGCCCGGCTCCCGCGTCGTGCCGGCCGGCACGAGGACCTTCGGGTGACGTCCGTCAGCTTCGACGAGTATGTCGCCTCCGCACGACAGCACTTCGAGGAAGGCCTGATCCGCACCGGGTTCCGCGAGCTCGAAGCAGGATGGGAAGGGCCGGTCCCGCACTCGGCAGGCACGACCCGCGTGGTGATCGGCCTGCCGTCCCGTTTCCCGTTCCGGCCGCCGACGGTGACGCCGGTCGGTCACGACGCGGTGCCCTGGTCCTGGCACCGCGACCTGGACGGCGGCCTGTGCCTGGTCGCCGAGGACGATCACGACGGGTTGTGGTGGACAGAGGCACCGGCGTTCCTCGAACACGTCACAGCGTGGTTCGAGCACGCGGACAACGGCTGGCAGGACGACCGGCCCGACCTCGACCTCGACCGGTACTTCCAGCCGTCCGCGGACCGGCGCCTCTACCTCTACGACGACCTCGCCCTTTACCTCAACCGCTTTGTCCGCTTCAGCCCATCCGGCAACAAGACGATGCGGATCAGATACGGCACCCGCCCCAGGAAAGCCTTCGAGGGCGGCAGGGACCGCTTCGGATACGTAGCCCACCTTGGCAAGGTGGACGTGCCGCCGCGGACCTGGGCAGACATCTCCGCCCGGATCGACTCCACCGCGGACCTGGACCGCGGAATTCGCCAGCAGTCGATCGCGATCGTCGTGCTGATCTACCAACGCGACACCCACGACGGCGCGATCGTGCTGGACGTGGCGCCCGCCAAGGAGGGCGGCACAGTGGTCACACGTCTGCGCTCGGCGGCCGACACCGAGGCCGCCCGATCGTCTCGCGCAGGCGTCCGCGCCCCCGAACTGCGTGAATCTGCAGTCGCGGTCGTCGGCGCCGGCGCTTTGGGCTCGTTCATCGCCGACATGCTGGTGCGCTCCGGTGTCCGTCACCTCACGCTCATCGACGACGATGTCGTCATGCCGGGAAACCTCGTACGCCACCTGGTGGGACCCGACGCGATCGGACTGCCCAAAGCCGAAGCGGTCAAGCAGCACCTCATCAGGCACCACAAGGCGCTGGCCGGCATCATCGGCACCAGCAATCACGCACTCACCTCGGGCGCCGACGCGGCTGACCTTCTGCGCAACCACGACCTCGTCGTGAACGCCACCGCCGACTTCGCCACCACCGCGCTCCTGCACGTCAGCGCCCTGTCGCTGGGCACACGCGTCCTGTCCGCGGCGCTCCAAAACGACGGCCGGACCTATCGCATCGACGTACTGCCACCGCTCGACGCCGCCGCACCCCTGCCGCCTTCGACGACCACAGCCGACACCCAGGCACCGCCACTGTTCGAAGCAGGCTGCGGAAGCCCGATCTCCCCAACCCCGCCCCACGCGGTGATCGAGGCGGCAGCAGCAACCGTCCGCCACGCCATCGGCCTCCTCGTGGACCGCCCCCTCCACCCCTCAGGGGAGACACGCCACCTCCACCCCACACCCCAAGGGAGCCAGCAGTGACCCGGCCGGCACCACGGATCGAGCTGCACCAGGACGCCTACGAGGTCATCGCGTCCGCGGCTGCGCAGCAACTGCCGCAGGAAACAGGCGGCATCCTCCTCGGCTACCGGGAAGACGCCAACGTCGTAGTCACTCATGCCCTCGTGGTCGACGGACCAGGAGCGTCCACCCACACGTATGTTCGCGATGACGTCACCGCGAACACTCTCCTCACCGAGTTCCTCGCAGGGCGAGCGAGTGACGATCCAACCGGCTACGTCGGCGAGTGGCACAGCCACCCCGCGCCCTCCGGGCCGAGCCCGAAAGACATCGCTGCGCTGCGGGCAACAGCCAGGCAGCACGACGGCCCGGTCGCACTCCTCGTTTACGCCCCCGGCAGGCAGAACCCCTTCTTCGGGCTGATCGCCCGGCGCCAACGATGGGGACGCGTCATCAGCAAGGCAGCAACAGTCCTTCGGCCACCATCGAGGTTCCAGGCGCTGGGACCACTACCCGAGGGCGCGGTCCGGCGTGATGGCCCCGTGTTCATCTCCTACCGGCACTCCGACGGGTCCCCGCAGGCCGAGTCGATCGAGAACCTGCTCAGGGCCGCCGGTCTCGTCGTGTGGAGAGACCGAACCGACCTGCGCCCGGGCACGACGACCGACCGGCTCGAGCAGGCCCTGACGCAAGGGCTTTCGGCAGCCGTGCTCGTCGTGACACCGCAGATCGCCCACAGCGACATCGTCCGAGAACGTGAACTGCCCCGGCTGCTCCAGCTGGACGAGGATCCAGCCTTCAGCCTGTGCATCGCGAACAAGACCCCCAGAGCGGGAAGCGATACGCAGTGCGACTACGCCGCACCGGACCGGCTCCTGAGACTCGCTCCCTCCCAGATCCTCGCCGACAAGAAGCAAAGCAACATGCTCCAGCCGTCCGGCGAGCGCGAGATCGTGTGTGACCTGCTGATGCACCGGGTCGAACAACGCAAGTCCGCCATCCGCAACGAGGGCCGCGCCTTCACGATCCGAGTCCAGACCCGCCCTGACCCCTTCGCCGTGGACGCCGGCGAGGACGATCTCCACATCCGCATCAGGGCCGCCGACGACGGGCGCCTGCCGTCACGAGAGGGACTCAAACTCCTGCAGACCACACTGCCCCTGATCAGCGACGCCGTCTACGCCACCGGCGCGCACACGGTACGCGTAACCGGCGGAGCCCACCTGTCGGTGGCCCTGGCCCTGGGAGCCGCCCTGCCCGAGACGAAGATCGGCAACGCTGAGGTCGTCGACCTCCGCGACGCTCTGTGGACGTCCGTACAAGCCGGCGACGACCCGCTGACCAGCGAACTTCATACGCAACCCGTTGACCTCGCGCCAGCACAGACATCCGACGGCCACAACCGCGTCGCGATCTTCGTCAGCCTGACGCCCGCTCCAGACCGGACCGCATTCGAGCAACTCCTGCATGACTCCAACGACCGCTTCACTGCGGCCGCCACGGTCTCAGTCACCAGCAGGGACAGCGGGGGTCTGCTCGATCCACGCGAGGCCGCACGCCTCAGCACGGCTATCGCACAACAGATCAAAGAGCTGGCCGCACGCAACGGCCGTGCGGAGGTGCATCTCGCCTTCCACGGCCCCTACGCGATGGCCCTGCTCGTAGGGCGATACCTCAACACACTGCGCACCGTCGTCTACGAATGGGACAACGCGACCCCCGAGGGGCCGCCCCGCTACACCCCGGCTCTCGTGCTTGAGCCAGGTGCCACCGGCGGACCGATCACCGAGGTCCTGCTCAGCGCCTAGACACGGTGTCGAGGCAGACATCGCCGTGATGATCAGCAGGCTTTGGTCCGGGGGCGTTGTCAGTGGTGGGGCCTACCGTGGTGAACGAGCAGCCATCGATGCCTGTTGCCGCTGCGGCGGTACCACCACCGGCCGCCGTCTGACGGACGGCTCGCCCGCCCGGCACCGCGCGATGCGTGCCCGTAGCCCTACCAGCTGGTCGTGACCCAGACGGTCCGCGCCGTATCGGTCCATGGTTCGGACGGGCGCTGTCTTCTCGCGAACTAGCCGCCAGACAGGCGGCGTTGTGCAAAGCTCTGCGAGGAGTGGACTGTCCGTTGTCTTCCTCTTTCGCCTTCTGTGCATCCCCGTCGGGGTGCACAGCGCCTTGTCTCAGCACTGGGACGGGGGCGGAAGGTGAAAGGGGATGGGTAATGGGACGTCATCGTGGCCGGCACCGTAAACAGGAGGGGCCGCCCGAGCATGACAACGGCCGCTTAGGACGCTGGTGGATCTTGAAATTCACCGCCGGTCTGTGCGCGAGCGCAGCCGGGTCGGTCTTCAAGCACCTCGTCCTAAGCGACCGTTAGCCCACGGTGTGGACGGGGCCCTCGCATGCTTCCGACGGCTGTAGGGGGCCTCGTTCACGTGCACCGTCTCCGCGAATTCAGGTTGCGGTGACGGCTCTTAAGACTCTACCCAGCATGAGTCACTCACGGATCCAACATGGAGAACAAGACTGCCGTTGGACCGGATTCCGCAAGTCGGAGAGTGCGAGAGGTCCGCAACCTGTCCGGGTGGGTAAGGTCCGCAAAACGACTCACGGACCTTACGGGCCGATGGCCCGTCTGGATCTCCTACCAGCGCGATGTCGTCTGCGACGATCCGTAAGTCGACTCACGGACCCACGAGGACCGCGCTACTGCGAACCTGCGGGGGGCGGCGCATCCCATTTACGCCGCCCCCGCACCTCGCGCCTACCTCCGGGACGCGGATGGATCAAGTTTTTCGCATCCCGACTGCCCGGCAGCCACGCTCCTAGCCTGCCGTATTCAGGAAGCCGCCGCTCCAGCCGCTGTCGACGACGACGGGGTGCTCGGGGGTGGCTTCCGGCGGTGCCGGGTCCATCGGCTCCGTGCCCAGCGAGCCGGGGTTGTGGCCGGGCACCCAGTTCCCCGTCTGCGGGTCCTGCACCGCGCGGGTGGGCGGGCGCAAAGCTGTCATCAGCTCCAGCCCGGACACGGCCGTCGACCCTCGCGGGGTGATGACCCGCTGCGCGTACACGCCCAGGACGCGGGCGACGTCGGCCGGCTCCATCTCCACGACCCCGGGCCAGGACCGCTCATCGAGGGCGTCCCAGGACAGGATGGCGAGCTGCACGCACTGCCGCTCTCGCCCCTGGGCCTTGCGGTAGATCCTTGCCCACGGGCCGAATCCGCGCTGGGTGAGCCGCCATTTCGCTTTCACCACCTGCTTGACCACCGGGTGATCCTCCGCAAGGCGCAGGGAGCGGCGCTGCTCATGGCCCTCGAGGCGCTCGGGCAGTCCGAGCTTCACGGCGGCCGCGGCGGTGAGCACGATCAGCGGATCGCTGTCCTTGCCGTAGCGGTTCAGTTTCGGCGCTCCGAGGCCGGACTCGTGCAGCGTCCACTCCACCAACTCCGGAACCGTGGTTGCTGGGCAGTCCAGCACGATCCCGTCCGTGCCGTACGCGCTGCCGTCACCGTCCAGGACCGCGAGCGGGCCGTGCGGGAAGCGCGGATCGGCTGCGGGCTGAGCTGCTTTCCTCGCGGCCGGACGGCGCGCCGCGGCCGGCGGGGCGGCGGGACGGGCCGGTCCCGTGACTGGAACGGCGCGAGCCTGCGGGGCGTCTGCCGTCTCCACCTCGGACGGGGCCGGTTCGCTGGACTCCGCTGGCGCCGGCGCGGCTGCCGAGGCCGCACCGGGGGCGGGGTACTTGGCCGCCCAGCCGTTCAGCAGCCGCTGGTAGGCGTCCAGGCGCGGCGACTTCGGCTCCGAGCGGCCGTTCTCCCAGTTCTTCACCGACTGGGTCGTCGTCTTCAACGCGGTAGCGAGGCGGGCCTGGGTGATGCCGGCGGCCTCACGCAGCCGGGCACGCTCCGCCGGAGGCGGCAGGTGCGGCTCCTCGTTCAGCAGAGCGTCGACGGACGCGAACAGCTCTTCCTCAGATGCCATTCCCTGCCACCTTCACGTCAGAACCCGAGACTTCTTAACCAAAAACTTTAGCCCACTCCTTAACCCTATCGTGCCCATTCCAATCCCAGCGCAGCGAGTGCGGTGAGTTTGTCGGTGGTGAGCTTCGCCCGCCTGGTCTTGCTGTTGGTCAGCCAGACTCCGAGCTTCACCTCTGACCCGTCTGGCAGCTCTTCTACGTGACCCCTGGGTACGGTCAGGGAGCCCGTGCGGGACTTGTACTGCGCCAGGGCCGCAACGCCCCGCTCGAAGGCACTCACGGGCGCCGTGGACGGCTTCGCGGGGGCTTCCGGCTCCGGAGCCACCGGGACGACGCCGACGGCCTCCAGGCGTTCGCGCTGCCCGTCGTGCAGGGCTTGCCAGACCTTCGGTGTCCGCTGCCGGGCGAGCCACTTTCCGATGTCCATGCCGTGGACCGTGAGGCCCGGCAGGACTTCCGGCTGGCCGTCTTCGTCGGCCACGAGCTCGCGTAGTGCGGCGTAGTGCCGTTGCCATTCCGCCGGCCACGATGGGTTCCAGTCCTCGTCTACGGCTTCCAGTGCCGTTTTCCATTCGGGGTGTCCGTCGAGGGCGCCGGGGCGGCGGAGGTTGGACAGCCATTGCCCTACGGGCCGGTCCAGCATGGTGGCGGAGCGGGGCGCGCACAGCGTCCAGTGATCCGCGTAGTACGCCTTCGCGGCCTCCAGGTTCTCCTGGAAGCGTTCATCGCCCGGCGACCAGACCATGCCGAGCTGTTCGAGCCGTCGGGCGCGTTGGCCGGCCATCTGTCCGGCTGCGTAGGCGCGTCGTTGTTCCGCGACCCATTGCCCAAGCGGTGTCGCGCCCTCGCGGTGTCCGTAGGGCACGCGGGCGTTCCCGACCCGTTCGACGTACGTCTTCAGCTTCGCCCAGCCGCGTGCCCAGTCCTGGCGTTCGGTGTCGATCACATTGAAGGAGACCCAGTCCGCGACCATCACCGGATCCCGGGGGGCGGCAAAACGGAGCAGCAACCGTGATTCTTCCTCGCCGTCTTCTGGTGCGACACCGATGTTCACGGACGGCTGCGCCACGTCCTTCTGAGGCTCCTGTGGAATCGCGAGCAGTTCCACGGCCTCTTCATCGTGAGCCCGTAGCCCTTCCAGGACTTTCACCAGAGGCCGATAGGAGCCGGAGGTGAACATGTCCTCCGGCTTTTCTCCCGGCTGGAGAAACACCGGCACGATCAGAGAGGCGAGCTTGCCCTGTCCAGGCTTTTGACGGAGCGCCCGGCCGATGGCCTGGACGATGTCGTGCGGCGCACCCTTGGGGTCCAGCAGGGCAACCGAATCCACGCTTCGAATATCGACACCCTCGCCCAAAACACGACAGTTCGAGAGCACGGCCCGCTGCGCGGTGGTCCCGAACGAGCCGAGGACCTCCCGCCGGCGCTCGGGGACGTGCTCGCCGCACAGCCAGTTGGCCCAGATCCGCTTCGGGTAGGTCTCTGGCTGGTCGGCGCGCAGTTTGGCCGCGACGCGCTCCAGTCCTTCCGCGTACGCCTGCGCCTCGATCGTGCGGTGGTGGAAGGTGATGCACGTCGACAGATCATGCTGCGCCATCGTGTGCAGCAACGCGGCCTGCAAGGCCCCGAGGCGCTGCCCGCGGACCTCCTCGGTGTGCCGCTCCTCGCCCATCAGCTTCTCCGGGGTGACGACCGGGTCCTTCAGCTCCAGCACGATGATCTGATACCGCGCCAACAAGCCCCGGGACACGGCAGAGGCGAGCGAGAGCTTGTACAGGACGGGCCCGAAGACCTTCTCGTCATCCATGGAAGCCGCCATCTCCCGCGGCAGCGGATCCCGAACCCCCTCGGCAACCTCCCGGTTCAGCCGCTCCTCCCAGATCCGCGGCGTGGCCGTCAGGTACAGCCGCCGGGAAGCCGGGATGACGCTCTGGTCGTGAATGTCCGCCCACGCCTTCCCCATCGACCCCGACGTCCGGTGCGCCTCATCCACCACCGCCAGATCCACCGGATCCAGCTTCTGCCCGTAGACACCCTCGAACGCCTCCGCCAGAACACCCAAAGACGCGTAGGTGGCATAGATGGTCACGGGCCCCTGGCCGTGCCACAGCGCCAACTGGATCGGGTTCGTCGTGGAGCGCACCTTCAACGACCACAGCTCCGGGTCGTCCTGGAGCGAACACACCGCAACCGCCGGCCCCTTGTGCCCGGCCTCGTGCCACGCCCTCACCGTCTGCGCCAGCAGATCCAGCGTTGGCACCAACACGAGCACACGCCCCCTGGGCACAAGCCGCCTCGCCGACGCGGCAGCCATGATGGTCTTCCCCGTCCCACACGCGGCGTGCACCTGCCCGCGAAGACCATTCCAGGGAATACCACACGGCGGAACATCGAAACCGCGCACAATGGCGGCAACGGCCTCGATCTGGTGATCACGCAGCTTCACGGACATGCCCCGTGTTCTCCTTTTCGCGGAATGCAGCGCGTAATAGCAAATGGAATACAGGCGCAAGGTGCGCGGCGGTAGGGGTGTAGCATCTGATCCCAGACTCTACACAGTCACAACTCGTGATGCATCATCCGCACATCAACTTCGCTCCCGAGGGTGGCACATGGCTCAATCTCACCCACAAACGTCCGGTTTCCCTGTATACTGGTAGGCCATTGGTGAACATGCCGGGATAGGCTCGACGGATGGGGGAGGGGTTCAGGGTGGAGCGCAGCGGAACCCGTCACTACAACGAGGCTGGCACCCCGTCAGTCCGACGGTCCGTCATATTCGCTGCCGGGATGGTAGATGGGAATCCCAAGCCCTACACAGTCCTGCGGGTGATGCACCCACCCCTTATCGCCAGCCCCAAGAATCCCGCTTGCGGGATTCCCTAAATTCGCGCTTGCGCGAATTGACACGCATTCAGAATTCCGCTTGCGGAATTCAATTCCCGCGCTTGCGCGGGAATTTGGTGGAGCGTCAGCGGAGCTTTTCCCTATGCAGCGCGCCAGCGCTGCATATCCCCGG
>NZ_JBHVYO010000082.1:0-24459 GCF_042880655.1 Streptomyces sp. NPDC058295 | reverse complement strand
GGGGAAGTCGCGGGCATGATCGCCGTCAACACGCGTGAAAAGGGCGGGACCCCGGATGGTGATCCGGGGTCCCGCCCTTTGAACGCTGCCGACGCCTAAGGCGTACTACAGGCCGTCAGTTGTCGTCCTCGTCGATGAGGAAGCCACGCATCGGCGAGGGAGCCTGGCCCATGGGCGACGGGCCCTGCGGCCGCACCGGCGCCATCGGCTGGGTCATCGCCGGGGACATCTGCTGCTGCCCGCCGTAGGACGGACCGGCCGGGCTGGGAGCGCCCATGCCCGGGTTGCCGCCGTAGGACGGAGCACCGGCGCCGGCCGGAGCCATGGAAGGCGCCGGGGACGGCGGCAGCGATGCCGTGGCCGGAGTGCGCGGCGGAGCGAGCGAGTCGTCGGCCTGGGTCTCCAGCTGACGCAGCTGGGACTCGAGGTAGGACTTCAGACGCGTGCGGTACTCGCGCTCGAAGCCACGCAGGTCCTCGACCTTGCGCTCCAGCGTGGCGCGGGCGGACTCCAGGGAGCCCATCGCGACGCGGTGCTTCTCCTGCGCGTCCCGCTCCAGGGCGTCGGCCTTGGCACGGGCGTCCCGCTCGAGACCCTCGGCACGCGAACGCGCCTCACCCACGATCTTGTTGGCCTCGGAACGGGCCTCCGCGATCGCCTGGTCGGCGGTCTGCTGGGCCAGCGAGAGGACACGGGCGGCGCTGTCGCCACCGGGGCCCTGACCGTGGCCGCCCATCGGACCACCCATCGGGCCACCCATCTGCTGCTGCATGGGGTTCTGACCCATCGGGCCCTGACCCATCGGACCCTGGCCCATGGGGCCCTGGCCCATCTGCTGCTGCATGGGGTTCTGACCCATCGGACCCTGGCCCATCGGACCCTGACCCTGCGGACCACCCTGTCCACCGTTGGGACCGGCGGGCAACTGCGGCGCACCGCTCGGCAGCTGGGGCGGGCCACCCATGGGGCCACCCATCTGCTGCTGCGGCGGGCCCGATATGCCGGCGGGCACCGGGGCGCCCGGGCCTCGCATGCCCTGCTGCGGCATGCCCTGCGGAGGCATCCCCTGCTGGGGCATGCCCTGCTGCTGCATACCGCCCTGCTGCATACCGCCTTGCTGCATGCCACCCTGCTGGGGCATGCCACCCTGCTGCTGGTCCTGTTCGGGCGGCTTGCGCATGTTCTGCTGGTTCTGGGCAGCAGCGCGTGTGGCCGCGGCCAGTTTGGCCCGCAGGTCCTCGTTCTCACGAAGCAGGCGGGTCAGTTCGGCTTCGACCTCATCGAGGAAGGCATCGACCTCGTCCTCGTCATAGCCTTCTCGGAGGCGGACGGTCGTGAACTGCTTGTTCCGCACGTCCTCGGGGGTCAACGGCATCTCTTCACCTCAACGTAGTCGTCGGCATCGGCAAGACGGTAGTTCACATCGCTCACAGCCGACTCACGATCGAGATCAGGATGTAGACGATGATCATCAGTACGAAGAAGGACAGGTCGAGCGCCACGCCCCCGAGACGCAACGGCGGGATGACCCGCCGCAGAAGCTTGAGCGGTGGATCGGTGACAGTGTAGGTGGCCTCCAGAACGACCACCATCGCCTTGCCGGGCTGCCATGAGCGGGCGAACTGGAAGACGTAGTCCATGACCAACCGGAAGATGAGCACGATGAGGAAGACCATCAGCGCGATGTAGACGACATCCAGGACCACGCTCATGTTCGGTGCTTCCCTCTCCCCTGTTCCGTGCTTCTCTGTACTGCCGTTTCCGGTCGAGCGTCTCAGCTCTGGTTGAAGAACCCGCCCTCTGCGATGCGGGCCTTGTCCTCCGCCGTGACATCGACGTTAGCAGGCGACAACAGGAACACCTTCTGCGTCACCCGCTCGATGCTGCCGTGAAGACCAAACACCAAACCGGCCGCAAAGTCGACAAGTCGCTTCGCGTCCGTGTCATCCATCTCAGTGAGATTCATGATCACCGGGGTGCCCTCACGGAAGTGTTCCCCGATGGTACGGGCCTCGTTGTAGGTCCGGGGGTGAAGCGTGGTGATCCGGTACGGCTCTCGTTCCGACACGACCTTGGGCATGATCACCGGTGCGTTCTTCTCCAGGGACTGACGTTCTTGTGTGATGGATGCCACGGGCGCGATGCGCGCCGGACGCCCGGATTCCGCGCCTAGCGAAGCGGAACGAGCCACCGGCTCACGCGGCGCCGGTGGCTGCACGATTCGCACCTCTTCGTCCCTTTGGGACTGATGCGCACCATGTGACTGATGGGACGGCTCGTGTCGCCGGTGGTCCCGCTCGGGCTCCGGGTCGAGCTCGGGTTCGAAGTCGTCGTCGGGGTCGAATCCCCGGCCGTCGTACCCATCGTCCTCCACGAGGCCGAGGTAGACCGCCATCTTGCGCATCGCGCCGGCCATTCTCTGAGTCCTCCGCTCTGTGGTGGATCGACTTTCAACTGCCAAGTCCCGCGATCCACGTGGCCCTTGTGTCCGCCCTTCGGCGGTAATGACCATATTTTCTGCTGTGGTCCGACTTCCTGGCGACGTTACCCGAGCCCGGGGCGGACTCCGAGTACCGCAGTGCCGACGCGTACATGTGTCGCTCCGGCCGCCACGGCATCCTCGAGGTCCGCACTCATCCCTGCCGACACCATGTTCGCAGCCGGATGGGCTCGGCGCAGGTCAGTCGACAAATCCATCAACCGCCCGAAGGCCTCGCGTTGGCGCCCGGCGTACTCCCCGGTCAGAGGTGCGACGGTCATCAGTCCGTCAAGTCGCAGCCCCGGCGATCCGGCGACCAGGGCGGCCAACTCCTCGACACCGCCCGGGGCCACGCCGCCCCGCTCACCCCGCTCGCTCGCCCCGGCGTCGAGCGCCACCTGAAGCAGACAGCCCACCTCGCGCCCGGCCCGCACGGCCTCCTTCGACAGGGCCGTCACCAGCCGGGCCCGGTCGACGGACTGCACCACGTCCGCGTAACCGACGACGGAGCGGACCTTGTTGGTCTGCAGCTGACCGACGAAGTGCCAGCGCAGCGGCAGCCCGGCACACTCGGCCGCCTTGGGCGCCGCGTCCTGGTCCTTGTTCTCGGCGACATGGCGCACACCGAGTTCCGACAGGAGTCGCACATCGCTCGCCGGGTAGGTCTTGGTGACCACGATCAGGGTCACCTCCTCCCGCGCACGGCCCGCGGCCGCACAGGCGGCGGCGATCCGATCCTCCACCTTCGCCAGGTTTGCGGTGAGTTCGTACTTACGGTCCGTCATGCCCCATCAGTCCAACCAGACATATCCCGCGAGTCGCCCCGTGGAGCGGTCGCGGCGATACGAGAAGTGATCGTTCGACTCCCGTGTGCACACCGGCGACCGCTCCCGGTCGTGCACCCCGAGCCGGTCGAGCTGCGCGTGCACCCCGGCGATCACGTCGACGGCGGGGGTGCCCCAGCTCGTCTCGGCGCTCGCCGCCGGCTCGACGGCGGCCACCTCGGCGCGCATCGCCTCCGGAACCTCGTAGCACCGCCCGCACACGGCGGGTCCGGTGCGGGCGACGATCCGGGAGGGGGCGGCGCCGAGCGACTCCATCGCGTCGATCGCCGCCGGCACGATCCCCTTGACCATGCCGGGCCGCCCGGCGTGGGCGGCCGCGACCACCCCGGCGACGGGGTCGGCGAGCAGGACGGGCACACAGTCCGCCGTCAGCACGGCGAGGGCGAGTCCCCGGGTCGCGGTCACCAGACCGTCGACCGGCGGGGTGAGCCCGGTGGTCCACGGTCCGTCGACCTCGGCGACGTCGCTGCCGTGCACCTGGTTCATCCAGACGACCAGGCCGGGGTCCAGACCCAGCGACTTGGCGGCCAGTTCACGATTGACGCGTACGGCGTCGGGGTCGTCGCCGACCGCTCCGCCGAGGTTGAGCTCCTCATACGGAGCGGCGCTCACCCCGCCCCACCGGTCGGTGAAGGCGAAGTGCGCGCCGCTCACGCTTTCGCGCTGTCCTATCACTTCAGGAAGTCCGGCACGTCCAGCTCCTCGGCCGCGCTGTCCGAGTAGGACCGCGACGGCGGCACCGGCGGCGAGACCGGCAGGTCCGCCACCGGCTCGGGCGCCGGCTGCGCCTCCTCCTTGGGGGTCACGCTGCCGAGCGAGCCGAAGGACGGCCGGCTCTCGGGCTGTCGTACCGGGGTGGGCTCCTCGCGGCGTGCCGAGGACGAGGACGAGCCCATGACGGTCTCCCGGCGCGCCGGGGGCTGGCCCCCGTCAAAGCCGGCCGCGATGACGGTGACCCGCACCTCGTCGCCGAGGGCGTCGTCGATGACCGCACCGAAGATGATGTTGGCCTCGGGGTGCGCGGCCTCGCTGACCAGCTGGGCAGCCTCGTTGATCTCGAACAGGCCGAGGTCGGAGCCACCGGAGATGGAGAGCAGGACGCCCCGGGCCCCGTCGATCGAGGCCTCCAGGAGCGGCGAGGAGATCGCCATCTCGGCGGCGGCCACCGCGCGGTCGTCGCCACGGGCCGAGCCGATGCCCATGAGGGCCGAACCGGCCTCGGACATGACCGACTTCACGTCGGCGAAGTCGAGGTTGATCAGACCGGGGGTGGTGATGAGATCGGTGATGCCCTGGACACCGGAGAGCAGGACCTGGTCGGCCGACTTGAAGGCGTCGAGGACCGAGACCTGGCGGTCCGAGATGGAGAGCAGTCGGTCGTTGGGGATGACGATGAGGGTGTCGACCTCTTCGCGGAGTTCGGCGATGCCGTCCTCCGCCTGGTTGGCGCGGCGCCGGCCCTCGAAGGTGAAGGGGCGGGTGACCACGCCGATGGTGAGGGCGCCGAGGTTGCGTGCGATGTTGGCCACGACGGGCGCGCCGCCGGTGCCGGTGCCGCCACCCTCTCCGGCCGTCACGAAGACCATGTCGGCCCCCTTGAGGACCTCCTCGATCTCCTCGCGGTGGTCCTCGGCGGCCTTGCGGCCCACGGCCGGGTTGGCGCCGGCGCCGAGTCCGCGCGTGAGTTCACGGCCGACGTCGAGCTTGACGTCGGCGTCGCTCATCAACAGCGCCTGCGCGTCGGTGTTGATGGCGATGAACTCGACGCCCTTGAGACCGACCTCGATCATCCGGTTGATGGCATTGACACCACCGCCGCCGACACCGATGACTTTGATGACTGCGAGGTAGTTCTGCGGTGCTGCCACGTCGAAGGCCTCTCGCCTCGAGTTACGTGTCGTCGCCTCGCAGGTGATGCGATCCGACGACTGATGCCGAATGGGCCGGTCCGTTTCGCCGACCCGAACCCTAACGCTGAAGTTTAGGGTTACCAGTGTGTCTGTTCCTTGGAGTCTTCTGAACAGGACACTAAGTCGACAAGTGGCGCCCGTTCAACGAACACGCCGAACCTCCCGTTTTTCTTTTCACCCTATGTGATCAGGCGTGTCACTGCCCAACCAGGGTGCTGGCCTGCGCGGACGTGCGTCAACTCCCCGCTGACGCAGGGGCGGTGGGAGCGCTGACATCGAAGTGCCGCGCAGCCGGGGCGGCTTTCATGAGAGCGGTGAGTGTACGGCCCTTCGCCGCGGCTTTCTCGGCACTTCCCCACGCGACCGTGCGGCCGCCGCTCAACTCCAGCGAGATGTCGTCGTAGGAACGGACCTTGACGACCCGGGTGGCCCGCGCGACGCCGGCGGGCAGGGAACCGGCCGCCTTCACCGCCTCCCGCACCAGCCGGGCCTCGCCGAAACGGCGCAGGCTCGCGGCGGCCGAACGCGAGGAGGAAACGGCCATTTCCAGCATCGGGACGCCTTTCGGAGCCTCGGAAACCGTAGCGAAACGGACACCTTCATCGTCCACTTCCACGAAGTTCGACCCCTTTTGCACGAGCAGAACCGGCGTACGCTCCGTCACTTTCAGGCCGATTCCATGGGGCCACGAACGCACCACGTCGACCGAGTGAATTCGGGGCAATTCCGCACGGAGTCGGGCCTCGATCGCATCGATGTCGACCGAGACCAACGGCGATCCGACCGGTACGGCGGCCGCTTCGCGCACCTGCGGCGGCGTCAGCACCTTCGTCCCGGACACGGAGACCCGCTCCACGCGCAGCCACTGCGAGCCGTACAACACCCAGCCGGTGCCCGCGCCGAGGAGCAGGACGGCCAGCGCGAGAATGATGATCGTACGAAGTCGGCGCGGCCCCAACCATCGGACGAGGGGCGGGCCGGGCGACTCCTGCTGGCGTGCACCGCGCTCGGCGGTGGCGGATCCGGCCACGCACACTCCCTTTCCTGGCTGGTTCACCTCCGGGCGCCGCAGCCGGTGTCGAGAGCCCGGCCGCGCTCAGCCCTCGGGCCTGCGCGAGCTCGGCCTCTCGACACCGACACGCCCCCTTCGGCTCACGCGCCGACGCGATTCCTAACGGCGTGCACGACTGGCGGCGATCGCCTCGTACACCATGCCGACGAGCAGCTCGTCGGCGTCCCGGCGGCCGAACTCGCTGGCGGCACGGGACATCTCGTACAGCCGGTGCGGGTCGGCGAGGACGGGCAGGACGGTCTCCCGGACCCAGTCGGGGGTCAGTTCCGCGTCGTCGACCAGCAGCCCGCCGCCCGCCTTGACCAGCGGCTGGGCGTTCAGCCGCTGTTCGCCGTTGCCGATGGGCAGCGGGACATAGGCGGCCGGAAGCCCGACGGCGGAGAGTTCGGCGACGGTCATCGCACCCGCGCGGCAGAGCATCATGTCGGCGGCGGCGTACGCGAGGTCCATCCGGTCCACGTACGGTACCGGGATGTAGGGGGGCATCCCCGGCATCTGCTGTACCTGCGGCAGTTCGTTCTTCGGGCCGACCGCGTGCAGGATCTGGATCCCGGCCTGCTGGAGCCAGGGCGCGACCTGCTGGACGACCTCGTTGAGGCGGCGGGCGCCCTGCGAACCGCCGGAGACCAGCAGGGTGGGCAGGTTGGGGTCGAGCCCGAACATGTGCCGGGCCTCGGGGCGCATGGCCGCGCGGTCCAGGGTGGCGATGGAGCGGCGCAGCGGGATGCCGATGTAGCGGGCATCCCGGAGCTTGCTGTCGGGCGTGGAGACGGCGACCCGGGCCGCGTAGCGCGAGCCGATCTTGTTGGCCAGGCCGGGGCGGGCGTTCGCCTCATGGACGACGATCGGGACGCCGAGCCGCTTGGCGGCCAGATAGCCGGGCAGGGCCACGTAACCACCGAAGCCGACGACCGCGTCCGCCTTGGTGCGCTCCAGGATCTGCTCGGCGGCCTTGATCGTGCCGCGCAGCCGACCCGGGACGGTGATCAGTTCGGGGGTGGGTTTGCGCGGCAGCGGGACGGCGGGGATCAGCGCGAGGTCGTAGCCCCGCTGCGGAACGAGCGTGGTCTCCAGACCGCGCTCCGTGCCCAGTGCCGTGATCCCCACAGTGGGGTCCTGCCTGCGCAGGGCGTCCGCGAGGGCGAGCGCGGGCTCGATGTGGCCGGCGGTCCCCCCACCAGCGAGTACGACATGCACCGAAATTCACCGCTCTCCGGACGGACGCGCCGCCGAGGCACGCCGTCGCATCGTGTTCCATCTCCGGGGGCTCCGGTCGAAAGCGGAGCCCCCAGCCCCCCGCTTTCTACCAAAGCGGGGGTGCCGCATCGCAAGCGCCGCCCGCGCACCGGGCTCGTCGCGTGCGAAAGCGATCAGCAGCCCGATGGCGAACATGGTCGGCAGCAGGGCGGAACCCCCGTAGGAGAACAGCGGGAGCGGGACGCCGGCGATCGGCAGCAGGCCGAGCACCGCACCGATGTTGATCACCGCCTGAGCGGTGATCCAGGTGGTCACGCCTCCCGCGGCATACCTCACGAAGGGGTCCTCCGTGCGTCCGGCCACGCGGATACCCGCATAGCCTAGAGCCGCGAACAGGGCGAGTACCGACAGCGTCCCCGCGAGACCCAGTTCCTCGCCGGTGACGGCGAAGATGAAGTCGGTGTGGGCTTCGGGGAGTTGGCCCCATTTCTCCACACTCGCACCGAGCCCCGAGCCGAAGATCCCGCCGGAGGCCAGGGCGTAGATCCCGTGCACGGCCTGCCAGCAGGCGTCACCGGGGCCGGGATCGGTCGCCCCGATGCACTGCAGGCGGGCCATCCGGTTCGGGCTGGTCTTGATAAGGATCACACCGAGGGTCGCCGCGACCGACAGCACCCCGACGAAGAGCCGGGTGGGCGCCCCCGCCAGCCACAGGAGCCCGAACAGGATCGCCGTCAGAATGATCGCCGTGCCCATGTCGCCGCCGAGCATGATCAGCCCGAGCAGCATGAACGCGACCGGCACCAGCGGCACCAGCATGTGTTTCCACTGCGCGAGCAGCTTCCTGTCCTGTTTGCGGGCGAGCAGATCGGCACCCCAGAGCACCAGCGCGAGCTTGCCGAACTCGCTGGGCTGGATCTGGAAGGAGCCGCCGAGCGAGATCCAGTTCTGGTTGCCGTTGACCGACATCCCTATCCCCGGTACCTGCACCAGCGCCATCATGAAGACGGCGCCCGCGAGGATCGGGTAGGCGAGTCCCCGGTGCAGTTTCACCGGCATCCGGGAGGCGACCAGCAGCAGCGCGGCCCCGATGGAGGCGGCCAGGAACTGTTTGCGGAAGAAGAACGATCCCGGCAACGACATCTGCAGTGCGGTGATCTGGGAGGCCGAGTAGACCATCACGAGGCCCAGGACGGTGATCAGCAGGCTGCCGCCGAAGATCAGGTAGTACGCGGTCAGCGGCCGGTCCCAGGCCTTCTGCGCACGCGTGTAGAGCCGTCGTACGGGGTTGTCGCGGAGCGGGCGGGAGGCTGTCGCGGGTCTGCGGACGGTCCGCTGGACAGGCGGACGCCCGGTACGGCTACCGGGCATCGGCTGCTCCCCGGTGCGCGGCGCAACCGCTGTACCCGGCTGCCGTGCCGTACGTCGGCCGTGACGGTCCCACGCGTCCCTCCCAAGGTCGCCCGGCAGGCGGCCGGGTCAGGTTCCGAGTTCGCCAACCGCCTGGGCGAAGATGTCACCGCGCTGGTTGTAGTTGACGAACATGTCCATGGAGGCGCAGGCCGGGGCGAGGAGCACCGTGTCGCCTTCGACGGCGAGGCGCCGAGCCTCCTGGACAGCCGCGAGCATCGCCCCAGTGTCCGTCCGTTCGAGGTCGACGACGGGTACTTCCGGGGCGTGTCGCGCCAGGGCTTCACGGATCAGGGCGCGATCGGCGCCGATGAGCACCGCCGCGCGAAGCCGCTTCGCCGACTTGGCGACCAGCTCGTCGAAGGTGGCGCCCTTCGCCAGTCCGCCCGCGATCCAGACGATCGACTCGTAGGCCGCCAACGAGGCTTCCGCCGCGTGTGTGTTGGTCGCCTTGGAGTCGTCGATGTACGCGACGCCGTCCACGTCCGCCACGTGGGCGATGCGGTGGGCGTCCGGCGTGAAGGCCCGCAGTCCGTCCCGCACGGCCTTGGCGGGCACCCCGAGGGCGCGTGCCAGGGCCGCCGCGGCAAGGGCGTTGGCGATGTTGTGCGGGGCGGGCGGGTTCACGTCCGAGACCTCGGCGAGCTCCTGGGCGTTCTGCTGCCGGTTCTCGACGAAGGCGCGGTCGACCAGGATGCCGTCCACGACGCCGAGTTGGGACGGGGCGGGGGCGGCGAGGGTGAAGCCGATCGCCCGGCAGCCCTCCTCGACGTCCGCCTCCCGGACCAGGTCCTCGGTGGCCTTGTCGGCGACGTTGTAGACGCAGGCGACCTGATTGCCCTCGTAGACACGGCCCTTGTCCTTGGCGTACGCCTCCATGGAGCCGTGCCAGTCGAGGTGGTCGGGGGCGAGGTTCAGGACGACGGCCGAGTGGGCGCGTAGTGAGGGCGCCCAGTGCAGCTGGTAGCTGGAGAGCTCCACGGCGAGGACGTCGTACGGCTCCTCGCCGAGGACGGCGTCCAGCAGGGAGACACCGATGTTGCCGACGGCCGCCGTGCGCAGGCCGGCCGCCTTCAGGATGGACGCCAGCATCTGGGTGGTGGTCGTCTTGCCGTTGGTGCCGGTGACGCACAGCCAGGGGGCGGCCTTGCGGCCGTCCAGTTCCCTGAGCCGCCAGGCGAGTTCGACATCGCCCCAGACCGGTACCCCGGCCGCGTGGGCCGCCGTGAACAGCGGCTTGTCGGGCTTCCAGCCGGGTGCGGTGACGATGAGTTCGGTGCCCTCGGGCAGGGTCGCCCCGTCACCGAGGCGCACGGTGACGCCCAGTGCCTCCAGCTCGGCGGCCTGCTCACGCGCGCGTGCGTCGTCTCCGTCGTTGACGACGGTGACCTTCGCGCCGAGCCCGTGCAGCACCTTGGCCGCCGGGATGCCGGAGACGCCGAGCCCGGCGACGGTGACGTTCTTCCCCTGCCAGTCGGTCACTTGTCCGCTGCCCATCCCGCGTAGAAGATGCCGAGTCCGACGATCACACAGATGCCCTGGATGATCCAGAAACGGACCACCACCAGGACTTCGGACCAGCCCTTGAGTTCGAAGTGGTGCTGAAGCGGCGCCATCCGGAAGACCCGCTTGCCGGTGAGCTTGAAGGAGCCGACCTGGATGACCACCGACATCGTGATCAGCACGAACAGGCCGCCCAGGAGGGCGATCAGCAGCTCGGTGCGGGAGCAGATCGCGAGGCCGGCGAGCACACCACCGAGCGCCAGCGAACCGGTGTCGCCCATGAAGATCTTGGCCGGCGAGGTGTTCCACCACAGGAAGCCGAGGCAGGCGCCCATCAGCGCGGACGCGATGACCGCGAGGTCCAGCGGATCGCGTACCTCGTAACAGGCGCTGGGGTTGGTCAGGGTCTCGCCGTTGGCGCAGGACTCCTGGAACTGCCAGACGCCGATGAAGGTGTAGGCGCCGAAGACGAGGACGGAGGCACCGGTGGCGAGGCCGTCCAGACCGTCCGTCAGGTTCACGCCGTTGGACATCGCCAGGATCATGAACAGCGCCCAGACGACGAACAGCACCGGGCCGATCGTCCAGCCGAAGTCCGTGATGAAGGACAACTTCGTGGAGGCCGGGGTGTTGCCGCGCGAGTCGGAGAACTGCAGCGAGAGCACCGCGAAGGAGATGCCGACGATCAGCTGGCCGGCCATCTTCGCCTTGGCCCGCAGACCGAGCGAACGCCGCTTGACGATCTTGATGTAGTCGTCGAGGAAACCGACCAGACCCATGCCGCACATCAGGCCCAGCACCAGCAGACCGGAGTAGGTCGGGGGCTTGCCCGTGATGACCTTGGACAGGAAGTACGCGGCGACCGTGGCGAAGATGAAGGCGATGCCGCCCATGGTCGGCGTACCGCGCTTGCTGGCGTGCTCGCGCGGACCGTCGTCGCGGATGTACTGGCCGTAGCCCTTGCGCGCCAACAGCTTGATCAGCAGCGGCGTTCCGCCCAGCGTCAGGAAGAGGCCGATCACACCCGCGAACAGGATCTGATTCATCATCGGGCCGCGACCTCACCCTCGGTACCGGTCGCGAGCAACGCCTGCGCGACGCTCTCGAGGCCGACCGAACGGGACGCCTTCACGAGTACGACGTCCCCCGGGCGCAACTCGCTGCGCAACAGGTCGACCGCCGCCTGTGCGTCGGACACGTGCACCGACTCCTCACCCCACGAACCCTCGTTATATGCGCCCAGTTGCAGCCAGGCGGCTTCCCTGCCCCCGACCGCGACGAGCTTGCCGACATTGAGCCGGACGGCGAGCCGTCCGACCGCGTCGTGCTCGGCGAGCGCCTCGTCCCCGAGCTCGGCCATCTTGCCGAGCACCGCCCACGTCCGGCCCCCCTTGCCCATGGCCGCGAGCGCGCGCAGAGCGGCTCGCATGGACTCGGGGTTCGCGTTGTAGGCGTCGTTGACGATCGTCACGCCGTCCGGGCGCTCGGTGACCTCCATCCGCCAGCGGGAGAGGGAGCCCGCCTCGGAGAGCGCGGTGGCGATCTCTTCCGCGGACATGCCCAGCTCATGGGCGACGGCGGCCGCTGCGAGCGCGTTCGACACGTGGTGCTCACCGTACAGGCGCATGGTCACGTCGCTGCACCCGGAGGGTGTGTGAAGGCTGAAGGCGGGCTGTCCGCTGTCCGTGAGTCGCACGTTCTCGGCCCGTACGTCCGCTTCGCCGGACTCTCCGAACAAGACCACCTTCGCCCTCGTACGGGAGGCCATGGCCCGTACCAACGGGTCGTCGGCGTTGAGGATCGCGACGCCGCCCTCAGCGGCCGGCGGCAGGCTCTCGACGAGCTCGCCCTTTGCCTGTGCGATCTGTTCGCGGCCGCCGAACTCGCCGATGTGGGCGGTGCCGACGTTGAGGACGAGGCCGATCTTCGGGGGCGTCAGATCGGCGAGGTAGCGGATGTGACCGATCCGGCGGGCGCCCATCTCGAGCACGAGGAACTTCGTCTCCTCGGTCGCGGACAGGGCGGTCAGGGGCAGCCCGATCTCGTTGTTGAGCGAGCCGGGTGTGAAGACGGTGGGCGCCTTGCGCCGCAGGACCTGTGCGACGAGGTCCTTGGTGCTGGTCTTGCCGGCCGAGCCGGTGAGCGCGACGAGGGTCGCGCCGAGCTTGCGTACGACGTGCCGGGCGAGGGCGCCCAGTGCCGTCTGGACGTCGTCCACGACGATCGCGGGGACGCCGACCGGGCGCGAGGCCAGTACGGCCGCCGCGCCCGCCTGGACGACCGCGGCCGCGTAGTCGTGGCCGTCCACGCGTTCGCCGACGAAGGCGACGAAGAGGCTGCCGGGCACCACCTCACGGGAGTCCCGGACGACCGGTCCGGTGACTTCCGTGGACGGATCCGGTATGTCGTGGGTCTGCCCGCCGACGACTGCTGCGATCTCGGCGAGGGAGAGGGCGATCACAAGTTCATCCCTGGGTCTGCTGGATAGCTTCGCGAAGCACCTGGCGGTCGTCGAACGGACGGACCACCCCGGCGATGTCCTGGCCCTGCTCGTGGCCCTTGCCCGCGACCAGCACGGTGTCCCCGGCGTGCGCGCGGCCGACGACCGCGGCGATCGCGGCGGCCCGGTCCTCGAACAGCAGGACCTCACCGCGTTCGTGCGCGGGCACGGACGCCGCGCCCTGGAGCATCGTCGCGAGGATCGCGAGGGGGTCCTCGGAGCGGGGGTTGTCGGAGGTCAGTACGGCGGTGTCGGCGAGCCGGGCCACCGCGGCACCCATCGGGACGCGCTTGGTGCGGTCCCGGTCGCCGCCGCAGCCGAGGACGACGTGCAGCCGGCCCTTGGTGACCTTGCGCAGCGCCTTCAGCACCGACTCGACGGCGTCCGTCTTGTGGGCGTAGTCGACGACCGCGAGGTAGGGCTGCCCGGCGTCCACCCGCTCCAGCCGGCCCGGCACGCCCGGTACCGCGGCGACACCGTCGGCGGCGGTCCGCGGGTCGATGCCGGCGACGGCGAGGGCGACGATCGCGGCGAGGGTGTTCGCCACGTTGAAGGAACCCGGCAGCGGCGCCCTGGCGGCGACCCGCACCCCGTCCGGGCCCACGACGGTGAACGTCGAGTCCAGCGGACCGATCTCGACGTCGACCGCGCGCCAGTCGGCGTCCGGGTCGCCCTCGGCGGAGTAGCTGACGACCGGGACCTCCGCCTCCCGGATCAGCCGGCGGCCGTACTCGTCGTCGAAGTTGACCACGCCGAGTTTGCTGCGTTTCCGGGTGAACAGCTGCGCCTTGGCCTGGAAGTAGTCCTCCATGCCGGAGTGGAACTCCATGTGCTCCGGGCTGAGGTTGTTGAAGACGGCGATGTCGAAGACGCAGCCGTCGACCCGGCCGAGGACCAGGGCATGGCTGGAAACCTCCATGGCGACCGCCTCGACACCGCGCTCGCGCATGACCGCGAACAGCGCCTGGAGGTCGGTGGCTTCGGGGGTGGTGCGCTCGGACTTGATCCGCTCGTCACCGATGCGCATCTCGACGGTGCCGATCAGCCCGGTGGACCTGACCGGCTTGAGGCCGCCCTCCATGAGGTACGCGGTGGTGGTCTTGCCGGAGGTGCCGGTGATGCCGATCTGGAGCAGATCGCGGCCCGGGTCGCCGTAGATCGTGGCCGCGAGTGCGCCCATCCGTCCGCGCGGATCGTCGACCACCAGGACCGGCAGGCCGGTCGCGGCGGCGCGTTCCGCGCCGGTGGGGTCGGTCAGGACGGCGACCGCGCCCAGGCTCGCGGCCTGGGTGACGAAGTCGGCGCCGTGCAGGCGGGCGCCCGGCAGGGCGGCGTACAGGTCGCCGGGGCGGACCGCGCGCGAGTCGTGGGTGATGCCCGTGACCTCGACGGCGGCGCTTCCCGGCTGCTCGGCACCCAGTTGATCGGCGAGCTCCGCGAGGGGTGTGGCGGAGACCTGGGCCGGTCGGGGCGGTCCCGGATATGTCACGGAAGCGCCCTTCTGGGGGGTTTGGGACTGATCAGCGTGTGGCACGGCGGTGAGCGTACCGGGCGTACCCGCCTGCGGGCCAAGCGAGGGCGGGGCCGCGGACGACGAGACGTGCGGCGCGGGGTTCCCGGGGTCGGGAGTGATCATGGTCACGGGCTGGTTCCTGGCTTGTTCGGCGCTGAACAGTGACGGGGCGGGGGTCGGAGGCGGGGCGGGGGTCGGAGGCGGGCGGTGCGGGACGGTCAGGGAGTGAAGGAGACCGGGAGGCTCGCGGCCTTGGCGCCGGTCGGTGGGATCTGGAGGGTCTTCAGGGCGAACTCCATGACCTGCTTGAAGACGGGACCGCAGATCTGGCCGCCGAAGTAACTGCCCTCGGTGGCGTTCTGGATGGCGCAGTACACGGTGACCCGGGGGTTGTCGGCGGGCGCGAACCCGGCGAACGAGGAGGTGTAGCCCTTGTAGGTGCCGGTGGCCGGGTCGACCCGGTTGGCGGTACCGGTCTTGCCCGCGACGCGGTAGCCGGGGATCCGCGCCTTGGCGCCCGTGCCCTCCTCGTCGTCCACGACCGACTCCAGCATCTGGGCGAGGGTCTTCGCCGTCTTCTGGCTGACCACCCGGGTCTTCGCGGGCGCCTCGGCGGGGGTGAAGCGTCCGTCCGGGCCCTTGGTGCCGCGTACCAAGGTGGGCTCCACACGGACCCCGCCGTTGGCGATCGTCGAGTACACGGAGGCCGCCTGGAGCGCGTTGAGCGACATGCCCTGGCCGAAGGGGATCGTGTACTGCTGCGAGGTCGACCACTTGCCCGGCTGGGCCAGGATGCCCTTCGTCTCGCCGGGGAAGCCGAGCCCGGTCTGGCTGCCGATGCCGAACTTGCGCAGGTACGAGTAGAGCACCTGGTTGGCCTGGGCCTGCGTCTTGCCGAGCTGGCCGGTGGCCAGGATGGTGCCGATGTTGCTGGACTTGGCGAGCACGCCGTTGAGCGTGAGGTACCAGGTGGCGTGGTCGATGTCGTCCTGGAAGAGCCGGTCGCCGCGGTGCAGCCGGTTGGGCACGGTGACATGCGTCAGCGGCGTGGCGGCGTTCTCCTCCAGCACGGCGGCCATCGACATGACCTTGGCCGTGGAGCCGGGTTCGTAGGCGTCCTGGACGGAGGCGTTGCCCATGTCCGCGGAGTTGGCCTGCGAGAGGTCGCCCGGGTCGAAGCCGGGCGAGTTGGCCATGGCGAGGATCTCGCCGGTGCGGTTGTCCTGGACGATGACGTAGCCGCGGTCCGCCCGCGACTCCTCCACCTGGTCGGTGATGGCGTTCTGCGCGGCCCACTGGATGTCGCGGTCGATCGTCAGCTCGACGTCGGAGCCGGGCACCGCGGGGGTCTCGGTGGAGCCCACGGTGGGCACCTGACGGCCGCCGGACTGGGCGTAGCGGATCTTGCCGTCCTTGCCGGTCAGGGTCGCGTTCAGCTGCTGCTCGACACCGCCGCCGCCCTTGCCGTCGGCGTTGACCCAGCCCAGTATCCCGGCGGCGAGGTTCCCGTTGGGGTACACGCGCTTGCTGCTGGGCACGGAGAAGACGCCGGCGAGGACGTTGACGGTGGACTTGTCCGTCTCCGCCTTGGTGGACAGGGCGGACCTGAGGTCCCTGATCTGCTTCCAGACCTGCGGGGTCTGCCGGCCGGCCAGCTTGACGTACCGCAGGCTCGCGTCCTTCGGCCGCAGCTTCTTGACGAGGGCGGACTGGTCCTGGCCGAGGATCGGCGCGAGGAGGGCGGCCGCCTGCTCGGGGGCGTCGTCGACCTTCAGCTGCGCGCGCGTGAACATCGTGGGGTCGGCCGTGATGTCGTAGGCGTCCACGCTGGTCGCGAAGGCCACGCCGGCGCGGTCGGTGATCTCGCCCCGCTCGGCGGCCAGCACCTGTCCGACGTACCGGTTCTGCTCGGCCTTGGCGGCGTAGGCGCTCGCGTCGACGGCCTGCACCTGGAGCAGCCGGACGACGAACGCGATCAGCACCAGGGCCAGCGCGAGGCCGACCATCCGCAGGCGCGGGCGGGGGCTGCCGAGCCGGAGGGCACGCTGCGCCGCGGGGCGTGGAGCGGGCGCGGTCGGGCGGCGGGCGGGACGGGCGCCGGGGCCCGGCCGCCGCTGGGCGGACACGGGGCGGGAGGGCCGGGCGGGGCCGGGTACGCGCCGGCGCGGCGGTTCCCTGTCGGACACTTCCGTCACCTGCCGGGGGTCTCGGGGATGGCTTCGGTCGGGGCGGCGCTCGGGGCCGGGGGCCCGGTCGGCCCGGAAGGGGTGCTCGGCGGGGGTGTCGCGGGGGACGGCGGCGCCTCGATCGTCTGGGAGAGCCGTACGGCCTCCGGCGGCCGTACGGCGGCGGGAGCCTCCTCCAGGGACTGCTGGGCGGCGGCCGAGGGGACGCCCTTCACGGTGCCGTCGGGGTTCAGGAAGGCCGGGTCTCCGCCGGGGACCATGCCGAGTTCGCGCGCGCGGCGCTGGAGGGCGTCGGGGGCGGAGTAGGCGTCGATGTCCCGCTGGAGCGCCTGCTCCTCGTCGGTGAGGCTCTTGGTGTCCTTCTGGAGGTCGTCCATCTTGAACGAGCCCTCGCTGAGCGCGGAGTTCAGCACGAGCAGTCCGATGAGACCGCCGCCCAGGAGAAGGACGACGAGGAGGACGAACGGGGTACGGGCCGCCTGCCGCGGGCCGGCCGGGAAAAGCCGCGCGAGCCGGGCGGCCCTCCCCTTCAGTTCGGGTTTCCTACTCACTCGGCCTCCCCCGGGTCGGAATGGCGAACCCTCGGCTCACGCCCGTCATTCGATGGACTCCCTGATTCGCTCGGCCCCGCGCAGGCGTGCCGGGGTGGCGCGCTTGTTCTCGGCGATCTCTTCCTCGGTGGGAAGTTCGGCACCGCGGGTGAGCAGCTTGAGCCGGGGCTGGTAGCGCTCGGGGACGACGGGCAGCCCGGGGGGCGCGGTGTTGGCGGCACCGGCCGCGAACACCTGCTTCACGAGCCGGTCTTCGAGCGACTGGTAGGACAGGACGGCGATCCGCCCGCCCACGTCGATCGCCTCGACCGCCGCCGGGATCGCCCGCTCCAGGACGGAGAGTTCGCCGTTGACCTCGATGCGCAGCGCCTGGAAGGTGCGCTTGGCCGGGTTGCCACCGGTGCGCTTGGCGGCCTGCGGAAGGGCGTTGCGGATCAGCTCCACGAGCCGCGCGCTGTTGGTGAACGGCTCCTTGTCGCGCTCGCGCACCACCGCGGAGACGATCCGCTTGGCCTGCTTCTCCTCGCCGTACGCCCGCAGGATCCGCACCAGTTCACCGGGCGGGTACGTGTTGAGGACCTCGGCCGCGCTGACGCCGGTCGTCTGGTCCATCCGCATGTCGAGCGGGGCGTCCTGGGCGTAGGCGAAGCCGCGGTCGGCCTCGTCGAGTTGCATGGAGGACACGCCGAGGTCGAAGAGGACGCCCTGCACGCGCGCGATGCCGAGCCGGTCCAGTACGTCGGGCAGCTCGTCGTAGACGGCGTGCACGAGGGTGGCGCGGTCGCCGAACGGGGCGAGGCGCTCGCCGGACAGGCGGAGCGCCTCCTTGTCGCGGTCGAGGGCGACGAGCCGGACCTCGGGGAACTGCGTCAGCAGGGCCTCGCTGTGGCCGCCGAGGCCGAGCGTGCAGTCGACCACCACCGATCCCGGCCGCTGGAGGGCGGGGGCCAACAGGTCCAGGCACCGCTGGAGCATCACCGGGACGTGTCGACTGTGACTCAAGGGGCCCTCTCAGATCCGGCGGGTGTACGCATCGCCGGGTCCCCGCCCCCTGAGGAAGGGAAGGCCTGCCGGCGCCGCGGGGAGATCTCCGGCGGCCGGGCCGGGGTCTCACGGGGTTCAGTCCAGCAGGGAGATCGTCGCCTCCCGCTTCGCGTCACTTTAGTCCACGGTGTCTCGCGGTCAATCAACCGGCCTGCGCGGCGCGGCCCGACGGGGCCCCCTCCCCGCCTCCTCTGTGGCTTACCTCACAAAGAGCACGTGATGACACTCTTTTTCCGTTCTCACAGCAGGCCCAGAACGCACGTGACCAGTACCGTCTTCGGTATGACGACTTCTGCATCGGTTCCCGCACGGCCCGAAGGCGCCATAACCGACAACACCGTCACGGACCGCCTCGTCGAGGCGAACGAGCGGTACGCGGCCGCCTTCTCCGACCCCGGCATGGACGCCCGCCCCGTTCTGCACGTCGCGGTCGTGGCCTGCATGGACGCCCGCCTCGACCTGCACGCGGCGCTCGGCCTCGAGCTCGGCGACTGCCACACGATCCGCAACGCCGGCGGTGTGGTCACCGACGACGTGATCCGCTCGCTCACCATCAGCCAGCGCAAGCTGGGCACGCGCAGCGTCGTCCTCATCCACCACACCGGCTGTGGCCTCGAGGCGATCACCGAGGACTTCCGCTCCGAGCTGGAGATGGAGGTCGGCCAGCGTCCGGCCTGGGCGGTGGAGGCCTTCCGGGACGTCGACCAGGACGTACGGCAGTCGATGCAGCGGGTGCGCACCTCCCCGTTCCTGGTGCACACCGACGACGTGCGCGGCTTCGTGTTCGACGTGAAGACGGGCCTGCTGCGCGAGATCGACCCCGCGTAATCGCTGCCGCCGCCCTGTGCGACCGTTCACGGACGCCGTCGTTCGCTGTCGTTTCGCTGTTGATTTCCACACCTCGGACGCCCAGATAGTCATAACACCGACATATCGCGGACAGTTGTCCACAGGCGAGTGACACGAATCGGTAACGGCAGCAAGAATGCGGGTGTGACGTCACGCTGAGCAGTTCGTGCACGGCGTCCGTGATTCGGGGTGGGCCGGTTTGCCGCACAGAGCGTCGGCCCGGAGAAAGTTTGGGCCGAGGAGGGCCGGGTGACGACCTATGACGAGCGAGCGAGCCTCACAGATCTGACCGCCACTGTGGAGCGTGTCCGCAGTTCGGTGGAGGGAGTGATCGAGGGCAAGCCCGAGGTCGTACGGCTTTCGCTGACCGTGCTCCTCGCCGAGGGGCATCTGCTGATCGAGGACGTGCCGGGCGTCGGCAAGACGATGCTGGCCAAGGCGCTGGCGAAGTCCATCGACTGCTCGGTCCGCCGTATCCAGTTCACGCCCGACCTGCTGCCCTCGGACATCACCGGGGTGTCCATCTGGGACCAGCAGCGCCGGGAATTCGAGTTCAAGCCGGGCGCGATCTTCTCGCAGATCGTGATCGGCGACGAGATCAACCGCGCCTCGCCCAAGACGCAGTCGGCGCTGCTGGAGTCGCTGGAGGAGCGCCAGGTCACCATCGACGGGACGACGTACGAGCTGCCCAGTCCCTTCATGGTGGTGGCCACCCAGAACCCGGTCGAGATGGAGGGCACCTACCCGCTGCCCGAGGCCCAGCGCGACCGTTTCATGGCCCGTGTCTCCATCGGCTACCCGAGCCCGGAGGCCGAGCTCCAGATGCTCGACGTCCACGGCGGGGTCAGTCCGCTGGACGACCTCCAGCCGGTCGCGCACGCCCACGAGATCGTGAAGCTGATCGACGCCGTCCGCGGTGTCCACGTCGCCGACTCGGTCCGCCGCTACGCGGTCGACCTGGTCTCCGCCACGCGCAACCACCCGGACCTCAGACTCGGCGCCTCCCCGCGCGCGACGCTGCACCTGGTGCGCGCGGCCAAGGCGACCGCCGCCCTCAGCGGCCGGGACTACGCGCTCCCGGACGACGTGCAGAACCTCGCCGTGGCCGTCCTGGCCCACCGTCTGCTGCCCACGGCGCAGGCGCAGCTGAACCGCCGCACGGCGGAGCAGGTCGTCGAGGAGATCATCCAGCGCACCTCGGTGCCCGCGAGCCCCCAGCAGCACGGGTACGGACTCGGCCACGGCACACAGGCGTACGGCCAGCAGCAGTCGCGGAGGCTGTGATGACCGCCGGGGGGACCGGGCAGCCGTCCACGGGCCGAGGGGAGAAGGGCGAGAAGGGCGGCGCACGCACGGCCCTGGCCGGCCTGACCACCCGCGGCCGCTCCTTCCTCGCCGCCGGCATCGCGGCCGCCATCTGCGCCTATGTGCTCGGACAGCCCGACCTGCTGCGGGTCGGGCTGCTGCTGGCCGCGCTGCCGCTGATCTGCGCCGCCGTCGTCTATCGCACCCGCTACCGGGTCGCCGGCAGCCGCCGGCTCTCTCCCGCGCGGGTGCCCGCCGGCAGCGAGGCCCGGGTCCACCTGCGGATGGACAACGTCTCGCGGCTGCCCACCGGCCTGCTGATGCTCCAGGACCGGGTGCCGTACGTGCTCGGTCCGCGCCCCCGCTTCGTCCTGGACCGGGTCGAGGCGGGCGGCCGCCGCGAGGTGTCCTACCGGGTCCGCTCCGATCTGCGCGGCCGCTACCCGCTGGGCCCGCTGCAACTGCGCCTGAGCGATCCCTTCGGCATGTGCGAACTGACCAGGGCCTTCTCCAGCTACGACACACTGACCGTGATCCCGCGCGTGGAGGCGCTGCCCCCGGTCCGCCTGAGCGGCGAGGCCAAGGGGTACGGCGACGGACGGCTGCGCGCGCTGGCGCTGGCCGGCGAGGACGACGTGATCCCGCGCGGCTACCGCTACGGCGACGACCTGCGCAGGGTGCACTGGCGTCTGACCGCCCGCTACGGCGAGCTGATGGTACGCCGCGAGGAGCAGCCGCAACGCTCCCGCTGCACGGTGCTGCTGGACACCCGGGGCCTGTCCTACCAGGGCGCGGGCCCGGACTCCGCCTTCGAATGGGCGGTCTCGGGCGCCGCGTCCGTGCTGGTGCACATGCTGGAGCGGGGCTTCTCGGTGCGGCTGCTGACGGACACGGGCACCTCGGTGCCCGGCGAGGGCTCCGACGGGTTCGCCGGGGCGAGCCAGGAGTCGGCGGACGCGGCCGGGCTGATGATGGACACCCTGGCGGTGGTCGACCACTCCGACGGCACGGGTCTGTCCCGGGCGTACGACGTGCTGCGCGGCGGCAACGAGGGACTGCTGGTGGCCTTCCTCGGCGATCTCGACGAGGAGCAGGCGGCGGTGGCCGCGAAGATGCGCCAGCGCAGCGGAGGCGCGGTCGCCTTCCTGCTGGACGGCGACAGCTGGGCGCGTGAACCGAACGGCGCTCCCGATCCGATGAACAGGCAGGAGGAGCGGCTGCGGATGCTGCGCGAGGCGGGCTGGACGGCCCTCGGCGTGCCGCGGGGCGCTCCGCTGAGCGAACTGTGGCGCCAGGCGGACCGCGAGCGGGCGGGCGTGATGACGACGAGCGGCGGGGAGGGATGGTCATGAGCGGGCGGGCCCGACTGACGCTGTGCTCGGCGGCGGCGACGCTGATGGCCTCGTGCGCCCTGCTGCCCCTCGTCACCCCCGCCACCTGGCTTCTCCAGGCGGCGTTCCTGCTGGCCGTCCAGTCCGGGGTGGGCGCGGCGACCCGGCGGGTGCCGCTGGCCCGGCCGCTGACCGTGGCCGCCCAGACCGTGGTCACGCTGGTCCTGCTGACCCTGCTCTTCGCCCGGGAGCACGCCCTCGCCGGTCTGATCCCCGGCCCGGAGGCCTTCCGCCATTTCGGTGACCTGCTCCAGACGGGCACCGACGACGTGGGGCGGTACGCGATCCCGGCCCCGCTCTCCGACGGCATCCGGCTGATGGTGATCGGCGGGGTGCTGGTGATCGGTCTGGCGGTGGACACCGTCGCGGTGACCTACCGCAACGCCGCCCCGGCCGGCCTGCCGCTGCTGGCGCTGTACTCGGTCGCCGCGGGCCTGTCCGACGGGGTGACCGACTGGCTGTGGTTCCTGGTCGCCGCGGCCGGCTATCTGATGCTGCTGCTCGCCGAGGGCCGGGAACGGCTCTCGCAGTGGGGCCGCGTCTTCGGCGGGGCGCCGCGCGGCCCGGGCGGACCGTCCGGCCCGGTGGCCCCGGTGCGCACCGGCCGCCGTATCGGCATGGCCGCGCTGGGTGTCGCCCTCGTGGTGCCGCTCCTGCCGCTGCCGGCGATACAGGGCGGCCTGCTGGACGGGGCGGGCACCGGCGTCGGCGCGGGCAACGGCAGCGGGGGCACGATCTCCGCGGTCAACCCGCTGGTGTCGCTGCGCGACAGCCTGAACGTGGACGAGGACCGCACGGTCCTGACCCTGCGGACCACCACCAGCAACACCTCGGACATGTACCTGCGGATCGTGTCGCTGGACGACTTCGACGGCACGACGTGGAAGCCGGCGAAGCGTCACATCATCGCCGTGCCGGACGAGTTCCCCTCGCCCACCGGCCTGGGTCAGGACGTCAAGCGCACGGAGGTCACGACCCGGATCGCGGCCGACGCCGGTTACGGCCAGGACTGGCTGCCGATGCCGTACCCGCCCAGCAGCGTGCAGATCAAGGGCAACTGGCGGTACGAACCGGTCGGCATGACCCTGGTCGGCGACCATGGCCAGAAGACCAACGGCAAGACGTACCAGGTGACGAGCCTCGATGTGCAGCCGACGGCGGAGCAGCTGGCCTCGGCGCCCGAGGCACCCGGCTCCGTGAAGAGCACCTACACCAAGGTCCCGGACTCCCTCCCCGCGGTGGTGGCACGGCAGGCCCGGGAGATCACCAAGGGCGCCACCAGCGACTACGAGAAGGCGGTTGCGCTCCAGGACTACTTCGCGGTCACGGGCGGCTTCGAGTACGACACCGAGGTCGAGGTCGGCAGCGGCCCGGGCGCGATCGCCCGCTTCCTGAAGGACAAGCAGGGCTTCTGCGTCCACTTCTCGTTCGCGATGGCCGCGATGGCCCGCACGCTGGGCATACCGGCGCGGGTCGCGGTGGGCTTCGCGCCGGGTTCCCCGCAGGCGGACGGTTCGTTGGCGGTGGGCCTGAAGGATGCGCACGCCTGGCCGGAGCTGTACTTCGAGGGCGTCGGCTGGACCCGTTTCGAGCCGACCCCGACCCGGGGCTCGACGCCCACGTACACGCTGCCGGACAGTTCGGGCGAGACCGTTCCCGACCTGCCGCAGGCCTCCCGTTCGGCGGACGCGGTGCCTTCGACCGAGCCGTCGGCGAGCACCAGTTGCTCGGCTCAGGACAAGAAGCTCGAAGGCTGCGCCGCCGCGCTGCCGCTGGACCCGACGGAGCAGGACGGCGGCGGCACCCCCTGGTACGCGGTCGCCGGATGGACGCTGCTGGGGGCGGCGGCGCTCGCCCTGCCGCTGCTGCCGATGCTGTGGCGGCTGAGACGACGTGCGGTGCGGCTGGCGTCCGCCCAGCACTCCGCCTCCTCGCCCGCCGGGGCACCCCCGGGCGGGCGCAAGGACGGCGGCGCGGGCGGGGACGGCCGGCAGCCGGGCGCCCCCGGTCCGGCCGTGCTGCTGGATCTTCCGCCGCAGGAGGCCGGTGAGGCGGCCGCCGAGCATGTGCTGTCGGTGTGGCGCGAGCTCACCGACTCGGCCTGGGACTACGGCATCGAGCCGGACGACGCGCTGACCCCACGGCGAGCGGCCGCGCGGATCGTCCGGATCGGGGAGCTGGACGAGACGGTGGGCCGTTCGGTGCACCGGGTCGCCGGCGCCGTGGAGCAGGTGCTGTTCGCTCCGGAGCCCAGGGCCGAGGCCGGTCTGGCCGACGAGGTGCGCAAGGTGCGGGGGGCCCTGCGCGAGCGGGTCGGCTGGACCACGCGCGTGCGTGCCGTCGTGGCGCCGCGTTCGGCCATCCGCGCGGTCTGGGACCTCAACGACCGCTGGACGGCCCTCAAGGCGTCCTGGGCGGCCCGTCTGGCGACTCTCGTGCGCCGCCCGTCCGGGCCGCAGAGCCAAGAGCAGAGCGGCTGAGAAAGGGCCGAGCCGGCGTCCAGGTGGGCCCGTGCTCGGCCCGAGCCATGCCCGAGTCAGGCCCAGCCCGACCTGGACACCGGCCGCCCGTGCCGAGCACGGGCCACACAGGGGCCCGCAGGGCTCACACGGCCCACACGGCCCACACGACTCGCAGGGCTCTGCAAGAGCTGGGGACGCGTGCTGCCGGGACGGCGAAACGTTGAGGGGGGGTCCCCCCCGGC
>NZ_JBHVYO010000081.1:0-26197 GCF_042880655.1 Streptomyces sp. NPDC058295 | reverse complement strand
CCCGCTACGAAAAACGCGCCTACATCTACCTCGGCACCGTCACCCTCGCAGCCCTCACCATCTGGCTCCGAACATGATCCGAGAAACAGTCCCTAAGACCTGTCCCGTAACTGCCTCAGAGCAAGCAACAGCCCCGCGGCAACGGGACAGAATCAGGTTCCGAGGCGGCCCGGTCACATGGTTGATCGCCGAAGAGTTTCTGCCACTCGTCCGCCACATCGCGGGACTCATCCAGACCGGGATCGCGACTTCCGCTCAGTGCGTAGGCTGGGGACCGGTCCGCGTGGAGCAGCACATGGGCGCAGTACCAGGCCCGCCATGTCGCTGCGGCGGCCGGTGCGGAGTGCTGCGTGGGCCTGGCCCGGGCCGAGTCCGTTCTTGGCGGCGAGCGCGTCGGCGACGGCGCCGGTGGTGAAGGCGTACACGGCCCTGTACAGGGGTCCACGATGAGTTCGGCGTGCGGCCAGGTGGCCGGCTGGGTTCCGACGCCGGTCGCGTTCTCCAGGATCTGGTCGTTGGTGAGGCGGACGACGGTGAACTTGGCTGAGGCGAGCGGCCCGCGCAGGCAGGCCTGGGACATGAGCGAGCGCAGGACGCCGAGCAGGGCGGCCTGGCCGAAGTGCATGGCCCAGTTGACCGGCGGCGGCTGTGCGGCTACCCGATCGAGAATCCCGTCCGACGCGCGCACCTCAAGATCGGCTACTGGGGAGCCCCGCACCGTCATCCGACTGATTTTCAGAGGGACCTCGACCAGCACGAGATCCCTCGGCCCCCCTCCTGGCGACGCCTTGGCATCTGACCTCGACGCCTTCAAGATCCCCGAGTCAAGTTCAGACACCGCAGAATTCGGCGTCGACGAGGCGCTGTTCGTGGATGTTCCAGTCGCCGTTGAAGTTCAGCGACAGCACGTGATCTCCGTCTGCCGTCGCCATGGTCTGCGAGATGGAGCCCTGAATGCCGCCGTTGTGCCCCCATATCTCGGTACCGCACGACAACGTCATCCTCATCAGTCCCAGGCCGTAGGAGAAGGTGGGCATGTTCTTGATCGAGACGGTCGTCATCATCTCCTTCAGTTGAGGCTCCTCCAGGAGCCGACCGGAGAACAGGGCCCGGTAGAACCGGTTGAGGTCTTGATTGCTGGAGATCATCTCTCCTGCGGCGCCCGCGAATGAGGGGTTGAGTTCGGTGACGTCGTAGATTGCGCTGTTCGGCTCTCCCGGCCCGGCAAGCTCCCCGGTCAGCTTCGAGTAGGCGCGTCCGCTGGGTCCGGGGACGCGGGCGCGGGTGCCCGGCAGACTGGTGGAATCCAGGTGCAGGGGGCGCAGGATGCGCTGCTCGATCTCGTAGGCGTAGGAGTGGCCGGTAGCCTTCTGGATCACCATGGAGGCGATGACGTAGTTGGTGTCGGAATAGCTCCAGTCGTCGCCGGGGGCAAAGGCCGGCCGGTGTGTCATGGCGAGTCGGACGATCTGGGAGGGCGTCCAGGTGGCGTAGCGGTACTTGAAGAAGTCGGTGCCGAACTCCTTGCGCTTGAATTCCTCGTCATCGGTGTAGCTGTAGATGCCGCTGGTGTGGTTGAGGATCTGCCGTAGCGTTATCTCGCCGCCGTCGTGCCCGTTGCCCTGCACCAGGCCCGGCAGCCAGTGGTCCACCGTGTCGTCCAGGCTCAGCTTCCCCTCCTCCTCCAACTGGAGCATCGACGTGGCCACGAACGTCTTGGTGATCGAACCGACCCGGAAGCGGTCATCGGCCTGCGGCTTGCGGCCGGTTGCCAGATCCGCAGTGCCCGCAACTCCCGCCCAGATGTCGCGCCCCTGCTCGACGAGCACGATGCCCCCGGGCGCCCCGTCCTGGACGACCGAGTCCAGGGCCGCCCGGGTGGCCGCGTGCCCGCCTCGTGTCGCGGAAGCGTCCGCCCTGCCGACAGCCGACGCCGGCAGGGCGAGACCGGCGCTCATCACGACCGTGGCGACCGCCCCGACGACAGCGACCCGCAGCCTGTGCTCCCCCCGGCTGCGGCCACCCCTCGTGGACGTACGTGACCCGTTGGCTGCGTATCCGTGCTCGTACAAGAAAAAATCCCGTCACTGGTGGGGGACGACCTGATCTGGACCCAGTATTTTCGATCAAGGTCCGGACCGGGATACCGCCAACCACCTGCTTGAAGGTGGGGTTACCCCCCCCACCCTGGCCGGATCCCAGCTGAGCGAAGGAGCTCCGCAACGGCGGTTGATCCTCCCCTGCAGCCCCCAGCCGCCGCTGCACTGCTGTACCTGTCGTGCGCCGGTGCCTGCTTGGCGGTTGCGACCAGGCCGGAGAATCGGTTGTGGAGCAGGGAGCCGCGCCGGGTCTGCAGGAGCAGCAGGCCGGTCGGCCGGGCTGGCGGTAGTGATCCGTACGGCCCGATCCGCAGCGATCTTCGTCAGGGTGGTGTATTCGCGCATCTGATCCACGGCCGCGGTATCGGCGCATCGCGCCCGTCCGCTTTGGAAGGTGGAGGCAGCCGAGGGCTTCCTCATAAGCGTGGCTGCCGCTACCAGCACCGCACGGCAGACCTGACGCACCGCACTTGGCCTCTGACCGCTTCAGCGGCGCGAATCGTTCCTGCGGTGAATGTCTGCGGCCGTGTGGGTGAGTGCAGCCCGCCATGTTTCCGGCGGAGGTGAGAAGACCGGTAGAAGACGGGGGCCGTGCCGTCCTCCTGAGGGGTGTTCGTGATGAGCCGAGGCTTGATCGTCGTGGATGTGCAGAAGGACTTCTGCGAAGGAGGCAGTGTTCCCGTGGCGGGAGGCGCGCAGCTCGCCACCGCGATCGCCGAGCTGGTGGAGCACAGCGCGGACGGTGACTACCAGTACGTCGTGGCCACCCGCGACCACCACATCGACCCGGGCAGCCACTTCTCCTCGAACCCGGACTTCAAGGACAGCTTCCCCGTCCACTGCGTCGCCGGAGACGAAGGCGGAGAATTCCACCCGAACTTCGCCCCCGCCGCTGCCAGCGGCAAGGTCCACGCCGTCTTCTTCAAGGGCGCCCACAGCGCGTCCAAGAGCGGCTTCGAAGGCGCGGACGCCGAAGGCACCCCCCTCGCGGACTGGCTGCGCGCACGCGGGGTGCGCCACGTCGACGTGGTGGGTATCGCAACCGACCACTGCGTGCGCGCCACCGCCCTGGACGCCGCCGCGGCCGGATTCAAAACCCGGGTACGCCTGGACTACACGGTCGGTGTCGCCCCCGAAACCATTGCCTCCACTCTGGACGACTTCCGCCAGGCAGGCATCAAGGTGTCCGGCAAGGCACCGGCCCCGCGGTAGCCCAGGCAGGACAACGACCTCTCGGAAGGCGGCGCGCCCTCGGTCCCGGCCAGGACCAGCCACCGCCCCTGACACTCGCGCAATGCCTCACCCCCACGGCGCGCCACCAGGAACCTGCTCCTGGTGGCGCGCCGTACGTCACCTGGCAGACGTACAGCCACGAGCACACGTACGCGGCGCGGTGGCGAGAACCAATCCGCGGCCGCTCCCGTCCGTCTGACGGTTGGGTGCCGTCCGGTGGTCGCACCCCGGCCGGTGGGTCTGTACGTGCTGGCCATTGCTTGGCGGCCGCACGGAAGAGGAACCCGTTCGGGTGGTTTGACGACGTCGCATTCCGGTTGTCTGCGGCCGCTGCGGGCGGTGTGGCAGGTTGAGCCGGTGGAACTCTCGGGGCAGGAGCCGGTGATGGACGGGCTGGGCGAGACGGCCCTGTGGGCGCTGTATCACCGGTCCCTGGCTGCCCGCGATCCCGCTTGCGGCCTGGCCGACCCCAAAGCCCTCGAACTGGTCCAAGCCTTGGACCACCCCTTCAGGCGGCGTTTCGGCACGGATAACCGGGGCTGGGTAAGGGGCATGGCGGTGCGCGCGCGGTGCTACGACCGCCAGGTGCGCGTGTTCCTGGCCAGGCATCCGCGGGGCACGGTGGTGTGTCTGGGTGAGGGGCTGGAGACACAGTTCTGGCGGGTGGACAACGGCACGGTGCAGTGGCTCGGAGTCGAGCTCGCCGAGCCGGCCGCACTGCGCCGGCGGTTCCTCCCGGACACGGACCGGCGCCGGACTGTGACCTGTTCCCTCGTGGACGAGCGGTGGATGCGGGAGGTCGACGCCTCGGACGGCGTCCTCATCCTGGCGCAGGGCGTGTTGATGTATCTGCCCTGGGACCGGGTGCGGGCCCTGGTGGAGGCGTGCGCAGCGCGTTTCCCGGGGGCGGGCTTGGTGTTCGACACCCCACCGGCATGGTTCACCGCAGACACCGTTCAGAGCCGATTCCGCTACCCGGCCCGATACCGGCCGCCGCCGATGCCGTGGGGCATGACACCCGCACGACTGCGCGAACTGCGCACCTGCCCGGGAGTGGCCGCCGCGTCACAGGTACCCGTCCCCCGCGGCACGGGCCTGTGGTGGGGCCGGCTGGTACCCGCGGTTGACCGCGTACCAGTGCTGCGCTCGTACGGGCCCCTGTTCGTGACCCGGCTGCTCTTCCAACCCGAGCCGGCCCCGGCCGGCCCGCCGCCGCCCAAACACTCGTGAGGAGCCCTGGTGACCACCCTCCCTGAGAAAACCGACTGCGAGAACACGACCGACGCCAAGACCGGGCCGGTCGCGCGGTCGGCGGACGTCCTGAGCGCTCCTTTGGTGCCGGTGGAAGGCGCCGCTCTGCGACTGCGCGAGTTGTCACACGCTGACGCCGCCGCCGTCCTGGAGATCTTCGGCGACCCCCGCACCACCCATTGCTACGGCAGCCCGCCGCTGACCGCCGCCGACGCCCGCGCCCTGATCGACCACGCCCGTGCACAGGCCCGGCACCACCCTCGCACCTTCTACCGGCTGGGCGTCGCCACTCGCGACACCGACGAACTCATCGGGACCGCCAAGCTCTCCCTGGCCCCGCCCACCACCGACCAATTCATCGCCTGCAACCACCGTGCCGCTGAGTTCGGCATCGCCCTGGGCCCCGACCACACCCACGCTGGCCGCAGCTGGGAGATCGGCCATCTTCTCGGTGTCCTGGCCTTCGACCGCCTCGCCTTGCACCGCCTGTGGTGCCTGTTGCTGCCCACCAATACCCCGGCGATCCGTGCCCTGGACAAGATCGGTGTGGCCACCAAAGAAGCGCACCTGCGGCACTTCGCGTACGCCGAGGGCACCTGGCACGACATGCTTCAGTACTCCATCCTCGAGGATGACTGGAAGACCCTGCACCAAAACCGCCCGATGCCCGCGATGAGCAGGCCAACCGCGAACTGAGCAGAGTGCAGTTCGCATCGCGGGAGGACCCGGGCCCGTGGCCGAGGCATCGCGCAACGCGACGGCATCAAGATCCCCATCTCGGCCGGCACAGGGCCTGCTCGACGCTGGGACGGCAGGTGGTGAGCGCGCGACGAAGTGCCCGGGCCACCCGTGTGCGGCCAGCCGTGCCACAACGCCACCCCCCGTCCGGCCAAAGGGCAAGGACACCGTCGTGTGGAACTCAGCGGACTGCGCGCAGGGACACAGCGGACACCGCTGGATCCGGCTCACCCGCGCCAGCCCGGCGAAGGTCACCTTTACCTGGAAGCACCACACCCTCCAGGACCACTGCCGCAGTGGCGAGTACGCCCCACCTGGCAACTACGTGGCCAGAGCAGCCGTATCTGGAGAAGACCGAGCAGGCACGTCCTTTTTCCTGGAAGACAACCGGAAACAAGCTCAGCCGAGCGTCAGCGTCACACCTGAGCAAGCCGAGTCTTCCCCCGCCACGGAGACGCCGTCCTACACCTCGATCGGCGGGCTTTTCGAGGGCACCTGGGGAGAGACAGAGACTCCTTCCGAGAGCTGGAATTCCAGCCCCTCTCCCGCAGAAGGAGCACCTTCTGGTGGAAACGGCGAAAGCCAGGGCATCTTTGGCGGTCCTCAAGGCTGAGTGTCTGCAAGTGTCTGCCTTGAGGACGGCTGACCTGCGCGGTAACCCCCTCGACGGGCGGGATGCTGTTCGGTCGTCAGTCTCTGTCCACGGCGGGGGTAGGTCTGCAGACGCCGCGGCCCTCATGGGCCAGGTGCGCACCGCCGTCCACGCCACTGCCGGAGCGGCACCCGGCGATGTCCTGGCCCGCACCAACCGTGTCCTGATGGACTTCGCGACCGACCTGTTCGTCTCCTGCCTCTACATCCACATCGACCTCGCCGAACGACGCATCCACCTGGCCAGCGCAGGCCATCCGCCCCCGCTGCTGCGCAGCCCCGACCCCGCACTACACACCGTCGCGCTCTCAGTGGAACCTGGTCCCCTGCTCGGCATCCGTCCGTGCACCGAAGCCGACTACCCGGCAGCCACCGTCCCCCTGCCCGCGGGATCTCTCCTCGCCCTCTACACCGACGGCCTCGTGGAACCCCCCAGACCGACATCACCGACTCCATCACCGACCTCGCCAACCACCTCACCCGGACCGGCGACCGGCCGCTCGATGCCCTGGCGGACAGCCTCCTCCACCACGCCGGCCTTCAACACCCGCGTACGGACGACATCGCCTTGCTCCTCTTGCGCAGCCGGTAGGCAGAGCAGCCCGCCCCGCCCCGCCCCGACCCGGGCCCTGGGGTGTGCCGCCCGTGCTCTGAGGGTGCGTCCGATGCCACCGCACTGTGAGGGCCTGTGCCGCCGGCGAGGTCGTGAAGGAGCACTCAGCGGGTGCAGGGCAGACGGCCCGCCCCGCGCCGCGCGGCTCCGGCAAAGAGGGAGGCGGTCTTCCACGAGCGCGCCCGGACGCGTCAGGGGGCGTGAACTACGGGTTCACTGTGGCGACCACGAGCCTGGCGCAGCGCACCCGGCAGGGGCTTGACCGGCTGGTGTGGCCGGTCGTGGGCCGTGGCGAGGACCGTCTCGCTTTGGACACGCTGCCCAAGGCCCGCTGAGCCAGGGTGCGGCGGCTATCCAGAGCCGCTGAACAGGTCGACGTTGCTGGGGGAGAGGCCGGGCCGGCGAGGTACCAGGGGGCCGGGTGCCGCCAGTGCCCGTGTCCCGGGCGACGTCGACGCCGTGGACCGGGAGCGCACGCTTCCCGTCGGCCGCCAGCACGGTGGCATAGCTCTGTCGAGGTGGGGCACTTGGGGTCTGCTGATGTGCCCGGTGACGGGCCGTGGCGGCAGTGGGTGGATGGCATTTCCTCGCGGTGCGGTGGCCGCCTGCGGGAGGGGCTTTGAGGGAGAGGTATTACCGTGATCATTCCTGCGGAGAAGGATCTGCGCGCTGCACTGGCCCGGTTTGCTCAGGCGAGGATCGAGCATGACGTGCGGCCTACTGGCCGTACTAGCAGGGATCTTGAGGACGCCACGTACACGCTGTGCGTGATGACCGGAGCCCGCACGGCCGAACAGGCGCTGCTGGCGGCCGATGAACTGCTGGAGCAGTACAGCACGCGCGGTGCGAACATCTCCCAGCAGGATGAGACGCTGGCCGCGTAAGGGCTGATTCCCTCTCGCCCGCTGCTGCATCAGGCGAGGGCGCGCAGCGGCGGACTGCGGGGGTGACGACGTCGACCAAACTGCTGGCCGGAGGCTGGTGCTTCTCCGTCCCGCTGTGTGCGGTCGGCGGGGACAAGGACTTCGAGTTCCTCGCGGAGTGCGGGGACGAGGACGAAGCGGGGGGTGTGCTACTTCGCGGCCGTCTTTCCGCCGCGGGTGCGGCAGGCGGAGCCGGCGGGCGCGTCACAGTTCACAGATGAACGTTTGTGAGAGCAGTGCCGCGTCAGCGCGTGCGGCGTCGGTGACTGCGGTATGTCATGGGGTGGACAAGGTGTCGGGGGATAGGTCTGCCTCGTGCGTGGCTGCCCAGGAAGCGAGTAGGGCCAGTGCTTCTGCGGACGGGGAGCCGGGTTCTGCGGTGTAGATGGTGAGGGTTAGTCCCGGTTCGGCGGCCATCTCCAGGCCCTCGTAGGCGAGGGTGAGGTCGCCGACGACCTGGTGGTGGAAGCGTTTGGTTCCGGTGCCGTGGTTGCGCACGTTGTGGGCGCCCCAGCGGGTGCGGAACTCGTCGCTGCGGGTGCACAGCTCGCCGACGAGGTCGTGCAGGTCCTTGTCGTGGGGGTTGCGGCCGGCTTCGGTGCGCAGGATCGCCACCGCGGCATCGGCGAAGGTGTCCCAGTCGGGGAAGAAGCTGTGGGAGGCGGGGTCGAGGAAGTTGAACCGGGCGAGGTTCGCCTGGTTGCCCGGGGACGCGTAGACGTCGGCGTGGAAGGCACGGGCGAGCGGGTTGGCGGCGAGGACGTCCAAGCGGCCGTTGCGGACGAAGGCGGGGCCCGCCGTGATGGCGTCCAAGGTCCATTGCAGGCTGCGGTGGGGTGTCCACTGTTGACTGGTGCGGCGCCTGGGACGGCGGGTGAGGGCGTCGGAGCCGTCCGCGGCATGCGCCAGGTTGAGCAGATGGGTACGTTCGGCGTCGTCGAGCTGGAGAACGCGGGCGACGGCTTCCAGGACGGCCGGGGATACGCCGGCGAGGTTGCCGCGTTCGAGTTTGGCGTAGTACTCGACGCTCATGTCGGCGAGGGCCGCCACCTCGCTGCGGCGCAGGCCGGGCACGCGCCGCCGAGGGCCGGAGGGCAGTCCTGCCCGTTCCGGGGTGATCTTTGCGCGCCGCGAGGTGAGGAACTCGCGGACTTCTTCACGGTTGTCCACACCTCGACGGTACGTCCGACAGACGGCCGGAGGGATGTACTGCTGGTACGCCCATTGATGGTGCCTCGCTCATCGCACCGGACGGTGGTTACCTCGATGACGTGGTGCTTTCCGCCCGGCCGTGCAGTCGGGCTGGTGGACAAGCCCACGTCCGGCGCCGGACGGCACAGCACCGGACCGGCAGCCCCCCACCCCACGGCACAACACATGAGCAGGAGCAAGAACATGGCACCGCAGCAGTCCCCCTCACAGCAGCTCGTCGGCGACATCACCCCGAAGCTGGCCGACCTGACCGACGACGTCCTGTTCGGTGACGTCTGGGAACGCCCGGGGCTGTCCAAGCGCGACCGCAGCCTGGTCACCGTGACCGCTCTGACGGCGCTCTACCGCACCGACCAGCTCCGCTTCCACCTGCGGACCGCGCTGGACAACGGCCTCACCAAGGACGAGCTGTCGGAAATGATCACGCACCTGGCCTTCTACGCCGGCTGGCCGAACGCCATGAGCGCCGCCACCGTCCTGAAGGAAATCGTCGCCGAGTCCGGCAACTGACCGACCGCGAACCTCTCGCCCCCACTCCCGCAGCGGAGCCGCGGCGCCGCAGCGCGCCCGCAACACCCGCCGGGAGTGGGGCTCCGGTCTCGCCCACACCCGCGCCTCCTGATCTCCACAGCCCCCGATCACGAAACAGAGCAGCCATGGACCACATCACCGAAACGCCCACCATCAAGGGCCCGGCCGATCGCTTCACCGGCGACGTCTACCTCAACATGCTCCAGGCACCCACCGAGCCGGGCCGCCTGGCCGTCGGGCTGGTCCGCTTCACGCCCGGCGCCCGCACCAACTGGCACTCCCACGCCCTGGGCCAGACCCTCCACCTCACCGACGGCGTCGGCCTGGTCGGCACCCGCGACGGCAATATCGTCCGCGTCACCGCCGGGCAGACCATCACCTGCCCGGCAGGCCAGGAGCACTGGCACGGCGCCACCGGCACCACCTTCATGGCCCACATCGCCATGGTCGTCGGCGACGGCACCGGCGACGGCACCACCTGGCTCGAGCCCGTCACCGACGAGCAGTACGGACAGCCCTCCTGACCCTGGGTTCGGCAACCCCGTCATCCCTGCCACGGTCAACAACACCGGTGGGCCCGGCGGCCGCAGAAGCGGCGGCAGGCAAATCGCGGGCGGTCCCGTGCCTTCCCGGATTCCAACCGGCGCAGACAGCGCCGATGCACGACAAGGAGATCCACCCATGCGTGGAGTAGTGATGCACAAGGCCGGTGACGTCCGGGTCGAGGAGCGCGAGGACCCGAAGATCATCGAGCCGACCGACGCGATCATCCGGCTGTCCGCGACCTGCATCTGTGGCTCCGACCTGTGGCCGTATCGCGGGATCGAGCCCGTCGACCACACGATCATGGGGCACGAGTACGTGGGCGTCGTCGAAGAGGTCGGCGACGACGTGAAGAACGTCAAGGTCGGCGACTTCGTCGTCGGGTCCTTCGTGATGTCCGACAACACCTGCGAGATCTGCCGGGACGGCTTCCAGTCCAAGTGCGTGCACGCCGTGTTCGCCACGACGGTCGGCACCCAGGCGGAGAAGGCCCGCATCCCGCTGGCCGACGGCACCCTGGTCGCCACCCCGGGGCAGCCCGACCCCGAGCTGATCCCCGCCCTGCTCGCCGCCTCCGACGTGCTCGGCACCGGCTGGTTCGCCTCCGACGCGGCGCAGGCAGGGCCCGGCAAGACGGTCGCGGTGGTCGGTGACGGCGCGGTCGGCCTGATGGCGATCCTCGCCGCGAAGGAGCTGGGCGCGGAGCGGATCATCGCGATGTCCCGCCACCCGGAACGGCAGAAGCTGGCCCGCTACTACGGCGCCACCGACATCGTCGAGGAGCGCGGTGAGGAAGGTGTCACGAAGATCAAGGAGCTGACCGGCGGGCTCGGCGCGCACTCGGTGGTCGAGGCGGTCGGTACGCAGGAGTCGTTCATGCAGGCCGTCGGCGCCACCCGGGGCGGCGGGCACCTCGGCTATGTCGGCGTGAACTACGACGTGAAGATCCCCGGCATCCAGCTTTTCTTCGCCGGCATCCACACCCTCGGCGGCCCCGCCCCGGTACGCCGCTACCTGCCCGACCTGATCCAGCTCATCTGGGACCGCAAGATCGACCCCGGCAAGGTCTTCGACCTCACCCTGCCCCTCGACCAGGCCCCCGAGGGCTACAAGGCCATGGACGAACGCCGCGCCACCAAGGTCCTGCTCACCCTCTGACACGCCTGCCCATGAGCTCGGGGCCGCTCCGCACCACGGCGAAGGAGCGGCTCCCGGCAGGCATCTCGGCACCATCTGCCTCGAGCCCGTCACGGACGAGCAGTACGGACAGCCCTCCTGATCCTGGGTTCGGCGGCTGCCGGCGGCAAACCCGGCGGTCGGCAGATCAGCGCCGGGCGATCCCTGGGGCGAGCAGGCTGGTACTTGTCTCCCTGACGCTGCCCGCGGTCAAAAACCGCCCCAGCTCGCACACCGACACGCTCCCGTTAGGCAGGACGGCCGCCTTCTGGTCCCCGCACCGCCCGCACAGCGACGAGGCCGAGCGCTCAGCGCGCTCGTGATCTCCTGCGTCCAGGACAGCGACCTTCAGTCGGATGCCGCGCCTGACCGCCTCGACGATGTTGGCGCGGGTCACCCTGTGTGAACCGGCCCGGCCGGGTACCGCGTCGTGCTTGGCGGCGACGATGCTGTGGTGCGTCGTCGCCAGCCGCACGTCGGGGTGCTCGAACAGCCGCCAGTGCTCCTCGCGGATCCGGAACAGATTGCTGTAGACGCGCACGCGCAGGCTGGCACCGACGCGCGCCGAACCATCCGGGCGAACGCCGGGTGCAGGGCGGGCTTGCCCCCGGTGAGCTGGATGTCCTCGGCGCCCAGGGCGACGGCTTCGTCGATGGTCCGGTTCCAGTCGTCCTCGGTCATGCCGCCATGGCTCCCGGTTGGCCCGGACTGGCGTAGCAGAGAGTCCGATTGCTGTTGTGGCTAGTTGGATCCCGGTGCGACGCTCGTAGGATGCCTAAATGCCCAAGCCGTTACGGATGAGCCGCGCCAGCACGTGGGTTGCTGCGTGGGCGGTGCTGTGCGTGGCCGGTATCGCTGCCACCGCCGCACTGAACGCCTTTCCGGCGCCTGACCCGCAAACCGAGAAGCCCGTCAGCGCCGAGTGCGCCGAGTACATCGCGGACATCGAGGCGCAGTTGGCCAAGGCCAAGGTGGAAGGCAACGACGACGGCGTGCTGGGCTTCACGCGAATCGGGGTCGGCGCGAACGACTGCAGCGATGAAGTTCTCGACCACTTCAGCGGCGACCGGTGAGCCGCCGTACAGGGCTCGCCGCTATAGCGGGGCTGATTTGTGCCGGTGCCGTGGCGATCATCGCCGTGAGCGCCGCGACGGAACCGGAGCCGCAGCCCACTCCGCCGCGGGTGTACTCCTCCTGCCTGGCGGCCGACACCAAGCCGATGCCTGTGGGCGACGACCAGTGCGACGGCCGTTGAAGAACCACTGAGTGACCGTCCGCAGAACGGCGACTGAGGCCCCTGCCCGCCCGCGTCCCTACCGGCCACCGCCCGCAGCCGGGAGGCCACCAGCGCCGCCCCGGGCCCCCGAGCCGGAGCGCCGCCCGAGAACAGGCAGCGTGGGCGCGCCTCGCCGAAGTCGCGCGCGCCACGGGAACGGTCGGCGCTATGAGCAGGTGGGCGGCGCGGGCCGCCCGGCGAACCGGTCGGTCAGCCAGTTGACGGCAGCGGGCAGGCCGGTGGTTTCGCCGGCGATGTGATCTCCGGGTACGACGGTGAAGACGGTGCGGACGTCTGCGGTGCACCAGGCTTGGTTCAGGGCGCGGGCTTGGCCGATAGGGATGATGTCGTCCAGGGCGGCGTGGTACTGGAGTACGGGTACTGTCGGTGCCGGCCGGGTGATGAGGTTGTTCTGCGCGTAGACGGAGGCGACACCGGGTTGTGCGTCGAACTGCTGAATCGTCGCGCCCGTCGAGTAGTCGCTGAATTTCTTGAAGGGGTAGCTGGCGAGGGTCTGCACGACGCATTGGGCTTTCAATGACGCCTCGGTGGCCTTGCCTGCAGCGCTGAGGGAGTCATCCAGGGGGAACTGGCCGGGGTAGGCCTGCTGGAGGCCGATCAGCGCGTAGAGCTGCAGGCCCTCGCCGATGGCACTGCCGTCCAGGGATTCGGCCACGTTGCGGACGTCCGCCGGCACACCGCCGGACACATCGGTGATCAGCTTGAGGTCCGCAGCATAGGAAGGGGCCAGCGACGCCGCCCAGCCCGACGCGCCGCCGCCCTGCGAGTAGCCCATCGTGGCCCAGGGGGTCGCCGCCGAGACGCCCGTCCCGGGGATCGAGGCAGCCGCGCGGGCCATGTCCAGAACGGTGTGCGCCTCGGACACTCCGGCAGCATAGGTGGGGGTGGAACCGGTGGTGTAACCCTCGTAGTCGCTGACAACGACACCCCAGCCCTTCGCCAGCAGTGCCTCGACCGGTTCGAGTTCCTGTTCGGTGCCGGCGCCGAACTGTTTGGACGGCGCGCACTGTTGCCCCAGACCCTGGGTGCCGACCGCGAGATCCACCCACGGTCGGGTACCGGGCCCGAGCCACGGCAGCGTCGGTGTGAAGACCGTGCCGGTGACCGCGATGTCGGCGTTCTGGGCGTTGCGGGAGTGGTACATCACCGTGGTGGCAGTTGCTGTCGCTGCGGTCGCTACAACCGTCGCGGGCCGTGTCCGGATGATCGTGCCGGGTTCACCGGCCGGCAGTGGCGACGGCGCCTGGTAGAAATCTGCCGACGCGGCAGCCTTTGCAGGTGCGGCGGAAACCGCGGCAGGAGACAGGACCGCCGCTGCCAGGGTGGCCAAGCCGATCATGCCGGCGACAACAGAACGACGCACCGTAACCCCATTCTCTATGGTGAGCTTGTCCCGGTTTCCCGGGCGGTTCTCGTGTAATGGTCACGCCGCGGGTAGCCCGCGTGACGTCCACCCGCACCTGTGTGACGACTGCAAGCACCGGGCGGTCGAAGCGGCATGGCAGGCCGGACAGCCGAGGGTGAGTGCCAGGAGCACGAGCTGCGGCGGCAGGATTTGGAGAAGAACCGGCACCGCAGAACGCTGACAGCTGGTTCTAGTTCAGCGGGCGAGGGCGACTTCCACCGGTGTGTTCGGGCAGCCGTCCATGATGTCGGTGAGGGCGGTCTGTTCGGCCTGGTCGATGGTGAGGTTCCAGCGGGTCTTGATGGTGATCTAGTCGGTGGCGTAGGTGCACCGGTAGCCGCCGGTGGGGGGCATCCAGGTGGCCGGGTCCTGGTCGGCCTTTGAGCGGTTGGACGTGGCGGAGACCGCGATCAGTGCCCGCGGGTCGTCGAGGCCATTGGCGTACGTCTCGCGTTCCTTCGCCGTCCAGGTGGAGGCGCCGGAGTCCCAGGCCTCGGCGAGCGGGACCAGGTGGTCGATGTCCAGGGCGCGGGCCTGGTGAATTAGGTGTCGTCGTACGGCGAGTACCAGGATCCACCGGTCAGTCGGCAACTCGCGTCCTGCTCGGGAGCGGTGACCGCTTCCTCCAGGAGGACCTCGTTGCGGGTGCTGCAGCCGTCGCGGTCGGCGTCGGTCCAGTGCCGGAACTTCGTCCGCTCGTACCCGGTGCGGGACTCGGTCTGGACAGGAAGCGCGGCGAGGGCATCGCGGACCGGCAGCGCGATCGTGTCGCCGGGGCTGGAGGCTGCGGTGGCGGTGGTGGGGGTGAGCAGGACGGCGAGTACGGACAGCGCGGCGGCCGCAGTCCGGGCGGTGGTGGAACGCACGGCGGGACTCCTTCACGAAGACCACGGGAGGGGATAGTCCGTGATCTTCGTAGCGTGTCCGGTGTCCGGCACATGAGGTGATCGGCCGTCAGTTCACCCGCGCGGGTGGAAAGTCATACCACCTCGCCGCCCGACCGGCTAGGTGGCGGTTGACGCCACTTGTAGGTCAGTTCTGACTCCACCCGGTGCCTGGCTGTGGATCAGTAACATCGCGATCCTGCTCGGCCTGGAGTTCGACGCGGAGATGGCCCGCCAGCGTGCCGTCGCCGTCTGTCTGTCCGAGGACGAAGAGCCCTATGATCCCGCCCCGCGACACCCGCGCGTGGAGCGAGGAAGACCGGCGCCGCCTCGAAGGAGGGATCTGCCCAGGTCATCGAGTTAGGCGCTGCTCAGACCGGGAAGTCGCAGGTCATGAGAGTGCTGGCGGATCTTCGTGAGGGTGATCACCGGTTGACGCGGTGGGCGGCCTCGTGGCGGTCGACTTGCGTGCGCCGGGTCCTGCCGGCGGTGGAGGAGTGCCGAGCACACCAAGTGTGGTGGGGCGCCGCGGTGGTCCTGTCCGCAACCGGGTGGCGGGGGCGCAGGGCCGCGACCGCCGGCCTGGCGAGCATGGCCGTGGCGGAACTGGCCTCGAACTGCGTCCTCAAGCAGATGTGGCAACGGCGCCGGCCGCCGAAGGAATGGATCTCGCACAAGGAGGTTCATGACCGCCCCGACTCCTCGTCCTTCCCTTCAGGGCACACCGCCGCAGGAGTGGCGTTCAACGCCGCGGCGGCAGCAGTGTGTCCGTGGGCGGGCGCGGTGTGTGCGGTGCTGGCCGTCATGGTGGCCGCCGAACGCGTGCATACGGGCGCCCACTACCCCTCCGACGTCGCCGCCGGCGCCGCGCTCGGTCTGGCCGCAGCCGCCCTGGTACATCGTGCTCCCCGCCTGGCGTGGAAACCGCGGGACTCCCCTGCGGGAGGGCATCGCTGCGGGCAACCGACCGCCTGCCATCTGCCTCGTGGAAGGTGTTCTGGGCCAGGAAAAAGGTTCTGGCCCAGCTCCAGAAGAGCGGTCCCGGAAGAATCCCGCACCGACCTCGACCTGCGCTGATCGACAGCAGAGCCGAGGCCGGTGATCGCCAGGTCAGGGGCCTGTTCATAGCCGCCGGGCGGGAAGTGCAGCGGTCAGGCGGTGAGGAGCGAGTCGTCCTCGACGCGGGCTCCGGGCAGCTGGTGGCGGGCGGCGATGAGGGCGGCGTCGATGTCGCGGGTGCCGGTCGATACGCACAGGGTGTAGGCGACGTCGTCCATCCTTTGGCGGGCCTGCTCGCTGCCGTTCTCGGCGTGCAGGACGTGCAGGGTCTCGTACTGCTCGATGAGGTTCATCAGTACGGCCGGGTGTGCCATGAGCATCGGGAGCCTCCCAGGTCGCCACTCTTCGCATGGGGCATACACGCATCCGTGTGCCCCAGGCCTCGAATGCCATTCCACCTGTCTCGGGTGAGCAGCCGGGACTGCGTCCGGAGCGGTTGTCGACAGTGCACACCGGGTGTGCCGCGGTGGTGAGGACGTCGATGCCGACCAGTTGCAGAACGTGCAGGGAAGGTTTCTGCGCGGCGGCGATGCGCGGGTGCGTTTTGATGTCGAGGACGGATCGCCGCCGGCTCCGCATACAGGGCACGGCCGTCCCGCCGGAGGGTGAGCGGCACCTCGGTGGTCGTCTATCGGATGCGCAAGAGGAGCAGGGCGATGTCGTCGGTGCGGGTGTGGTGGTGGCCGGCGTGGTGGAGGAGGCTGTCGGCCAGGTCGTCGAGGAGCCGGTCGCCGTTGCTGGTGATGTGGCGGGCGAGGGCTGCGATGGAGTCGGTGATGTCGGTGCCGGGGGTTTCCACGAGTCCGTCGGTGTAGAGAGCGAGGAGTGATCCCGCAGGCATGGGAGCGGTGGTGACCGGGTAGTCGGCCTCGATTCCCATGCCGATACCGAGCAGGGGGCCTGGTTCGACCTCGAGCGCGATGGTCCGCGGTGGGGACGCGGGGCTGCGCAGAAGCGCGGGCGGATGTCCGGCGCTGGCCAGGTGGAGGCATCGCTCGGCGAGGTCGATGTGGATGTAGAGGCAGGAGACGAACAGATCGGTTTCGAGATCCATCAGGACGCGGTTGGTGCGGGCCAGGACTTCGCCGGGCGCAGCGCCGGCGGTGGCGTGGACGGCTGTGCGGACCTGGCCCATGAGGGCTGCGGCGTTGATGTTGTGTCCTTGTACGTCTCCGATGACCGCGGCGGCGGTGGTGTCGCTGAGGCGGATCAGGTCGTAGAAGTCGCCGCCGATGCCCATGCCATGGGCGGTCGGCAGGTAGCGGGCGGCGACGGCGAGGCCGGGTACCCGGGGCAGAGTCACGGGCAGGAGGGTCTGCTGCAGACCATGGGCGAGGTCGTGCTTGGCGTCGTACAGGAGCGCGCGGTCCATGGCCTGGGCGATGAGCCCGGCCAGTGACACGAGGACGGCGCGGTCGCCCGCGCTGAAGGGGTGCGGGCGGTCGTAGGACAGGATGCAGCATCCGACGCGGCGGTCGGCGACCAGCAGGGGAAGAAATGCCCAGGCCTGTTTGCTGCTGAGCCTCGGTGCCTGCGGGTGGGCACGTGCCATTTCGGCGGGGTCGGCGAAGAAGGCCGGGATGCCGCTCTGCAGGACACGGCCCGCAGGGGTGAGGCCGGTATCCAGGGGGAGGCCGTCCAGGCGGGCGATGTTGCGCGGGTCGTAGCCGCGGTGCCCGGTGATCCTCAGCCGCCCGGCGTCGGCGGCGGAGATGACCATGCCCTGGGCGCTGAATGCGGGCAGGATCTGGTCGGCCACCACGTTGATGACGTCGGCCACGGTAACGGTCTGGCTCAGGGCGGCCGCCAGGTGGATCAATTGGTGGATCCGCCCCGTGCCGGCTCCCTCGGGTGAGGTGCCCAGGGCCGGGGTGATACGGGGCAGTGGCGCGTCCGCCTGCTTCCGGTCGAGGTGGGGGGAGATGAAGGCGCTGATGCCGCTGTCGTCGGGGTAGAGCCGGATGTCGAGCCAATGGTCGGGCGGGCGCAGCGCGGTGTAGGCGACGGGCTCGCGGGTGAAGACTGCGGTGCGGTAGTGGTCTTCGTGAACCGGGTCGTCGAGCCAGGGCACGGACTGCCAGGGCAGGGTGCCCAGGAGGCGGTCGGTCCGGCGGCCGAGCAGCCGGGCGGCGGCGTCGTTGAGATAGGTGATTCGGCCCTGCAGGTCGAAGCTGAGGGCACCGACGGGCATCCGCTGGAGCAGGTCGGCGGCGGCGAGCCCGGTTTGTGCCGGGTCCGGGTCAGGTCGGCGCAGGGGCACGGCACGCGGCTGATCAGGGATGTCCCACGCGGCAGTGGCTTGGTCCAGTACGTGGGTGATGCGGTTTGCGCTGGACAGGATGTGCCCGCGTTCTCGACGGGTCAGCGAGGGCGGGTGGTTCTTCGGCCACGCCAGAACCAGTACCCCCCACCTGCGGACACCGTGCAGGGGGGCGAAGGCCAGGGCGAACTGGTAGGGCAGCCCGGCAGCGGCGCTCGGATACAGGCGGGCCATGTCCTCCTGCCGGCCCACCCACACGAGGCGGTCCTCCCGCACCGCCTCTGACAGCGGACCCGCGGCGGATACCGCCACCCGCCGCCACGGTGTCGCCACCACCACCGGCACCCCGCATACCGCCGTCAGGCACAACAGCGGCTCGGCCTCCGACAGCAGGTACAGACCCGCTGCCAACGCGCCCGTACGTTGCACCGTGCCACTGAGCACTTGGTCCAAAGGTGCCTCGCCACCGGATGCAACATAACTCTGATAGCTCACGTATCCGACATTATGCCTTCGAGTCGGACCACGGCAGGGTCATGGCGCTGGCGCACCTCGCCGACTGCCGGCGTTCCCCGCGGGTGGGCCTCGGAAGAGTCCTCCGCGGACGCCTTCCTTTCTCGCCGCGGTGCACGAGCCCTGCCCACGGACCCCTCCAGCGATGCCGTCAGGTTCCGTCGGCTGTCCCGGCCGGGACAGCCGGCTCGGCCTCAGGCAGCTGGAAGTGACCGATCACCGCGTGCAGGGCCTCGGTGCACCGGTCGGCGAGCTTCGGGCCGTCGCAGGGCATGGCCTCGATCAGCACCGCGGCTACGTCGGTCTCGCTGCGGGTCCTTCGTCGCGAGGTCAGGGCGGGGGAGCGGGCAGCGGCATCGCGTTGAGCGCTCGGGCCGCGTGGACGAGGTTGGAGGCCATGGCTCGGCCCGTGGAGGCGGCCCAGTCGTGGCCGCGGTCGTCGTCGAGGTAGTCAGGACCGGGGCCGGGGCCGAGGTGCCAGTAGGTCCAAGCCTGGCCGGGAATCGTGAAGCCGATGTCGCCGAGTGCGCCGTTGATTTCGCTGATGACGTGGTGGGCGCCGTCCTCGTTGCCGGTGACCAGGACGCCGGCCACGCGGTTGTAGGCGACGGGGCGTTGTTCGTCGTCGGTCTCGCTGAGCATCGCGTCGAGCCGTTCGAGCACGCGCTGGGCGACGGAGGAGGGGCGCCCGAGCCAGGTCGGTGAGGCGATGATCAGGATCTGTGACGCCAGCACCTTCTCGTGCACACCGGGCCAGTCATCACCCTCGCCCATATCGGTTTCGACTCCCGGCTTGATGTTCAGGTCGACCGCACGTACCACGTCCACCTCCACCCCGTGGCCCTTGAGGGACGCGATGACGGTGTCGGCGAGGGCCTCGGTGTTCGAGGGCTGGGGGGACGGCTTGAGAGTGCAGTTGATGACAAGAGCGCGCATGGAACACCCTGTTCCCCGAACAGCGTCACTTGCACGATGTCCCGCACCGGGTTCCCCCAGCCAGTGGAGACCACGTGCAGACGGGCCGCGCCCGAGCGCTTCCGCGGACCGACCGGAGACCGACTCGGGGCCGGCTATGCGATCAGGGCCACGGCCATGGCGATGAGCCCGATTGCTACCAGCGCCACCACGATCATGTTCTGCCGGACGCAGCCGACCAGCACCTGGAGACCGTGCGAGTTGTAGCGGAGGATTGAGCCACGCCCCGGAGGCGGCCAGCCGGGCTGCGACGCTCGGGCAAATACAGGGCCTACGGCAGCAGAGGATCCCGGCCCCCTGCCCGTGGGGTGAGCCGTCAGCCGCTTGGTGCTGAAGTATCTGACCTCGGGAGTCACGGCCGGCATGCTCGCGTGATGCCTACTTCGCACATCACGCGCAGGTGCCTGTCGCCGAGGGGCGACGTTGTTCACCGACGGCCGCGACGGCGCGACCATCCTGCGCAGCCGCGTCGGCGGCTCCCGGTCGGAGACCCGGATCAACCACGACATCGCCGAGTTCCTGGCCTGGGTCGAGACCTACTGCACCGAGCACGGCCGCAGTGACCGCATCCCGCCCGACCCGGCCCACCCGGTCATCTACTCCGCTCGCCTGCGCCGCACCCTGGCCTGGTTCATCGTCCGCCGGCCGAGGGGCCTGGTTGCCGCCGCCATCCAGTACGGACACCTCCGCGTCCAGATGACCCTCGGCTACGCCGGAAACTACACCTCGGGCTTCCCCGACGACCTCGCCTTCGAGGACTGGCTTGCCCGGCTGGACACCCTCGCCGACGCACACCAGCGCCTGCGCGAAGGCGAGCAGGTCAGCGGCCCAGCAGCTGAGACCTACCGGCACCGCGTCCAGGCCGCCACCCGCTTCGCCGGGAGAGTCCTGCGCACCAAGCGGCACGCCAACGCCATGCTCACCCACCCCGACCTGACAGATCTTCCCCGGCAAGGGCATGACCTGCCTCCTGGACCTGAAGCGAGCAGCCTGCCGCCTGCGCAGCGAGGAGGACCGCACCCGCCGCACCCCCGACCTCGACGACTGCCGCCCGAACTGCGTCAACATCGCGCGGACCGATCGCGACATCGAACACGTCCTCGTCCAGATCGAGCGACTACGACCGCTCGTCGACGACCCGCTGGCGCCGCCTTCCGGCACGCCCGCTAGGAGCGGAAAAGCATGACCATGCAATTCGCGCTGAGCCGACGCACGATAGTTGCCACATAGGCAGGCTTGTTGGCGCGTCAGCGAAGCGGGCGTGCTGGCGCCGACGCCGGGGTTGGTGGGCGTTGTGGCCAGTTGAGCGGTGACGCGTGTTGAGGCGGCAGGGGACTGTCGGTGGCTGGTGGCAGGATCACCGGCATGGTTTTCGTACGTACTACTCCTCCGCGGCCCGTCCAGGTGACCGCGGTCTTCCCCGAGTTGGCCCCGTTGGCGCGACCTGCCATCCGGTTGCATCCACGTCCGGGGTGGCCTTCGGTCAGGGACAGCTCGGTCGGCGGGCCGTTGCTGTGGCCGGCAGGGGAGCCGTGGCCGCACTGCGAGGACGTGCATCTGCACGTGGACACTGGATTCCGTGAGTCACTGACCGAAGTGCGGCTCCAGAGACGCTTGCAGTCCCGGTGGCGCCCTGATGACCGGCCTCCCGCGTACACGCCCGAAGAGGAAGCGCTCAAGGAACGCGCTGCCGCACGACTCGCTGAACGGCTCGGCGCCGGCCCTCCCTGGCCCGCTGAATGCCCGGTCCCGCTGTTGCCCGTGGCTCAGCTGTTCCTGCGTGACATACCCCTGTTGCGGCCGCCCGGGCAGGCCGATCTGCTTCAGATTCTCTGGTGCCCGTACGAACACGAACCGGACTACAAGCCGTCGACCGCACTGTTCTGGCGGTCGGCCGCGGAGGTCGGCGACATCCTCGCCACACCACCGGAACCGTACGAGGCGGACTATCCGGGTTACGTGGCAGAGCCGTGCGTGCTGGCGCCAGAAGCGATCACCGAGTACCCGAACAGCCTGGATCTGAGCCCGGAGCTGCAGCGGATGCTGGAGGACTGGAACAGGTGGCAGGCAGCCGGCGCCGGCGTGGACAGCTCCTACGCGGAGTATCCGCGCGAGTTCTACCACGTTCACCTGGGCAACGCACCCGGCTGGAAGGTCGGTGGCTGGCCCCCTTGGGGCCGCACCGACCCGAACCCCCGGTACTGCGCTGTGTGCGAGGTGCAGATGGTCCCGCTGCTGACGATTGCTTCCCGGGAGTGGGACGGCGGTGAAGGTCGCAGTTGGGCGCCGCAGGAAGAGCAGGCTACCGCCCTCGCTGGCTCTCGCCGCCCGGGCCGGTACCCCTCGCAGCCGACGAGGGTAGAAGTAGGCAGCACGGACAACATGCAGATCTACGTCTGTCCGACCTCCCCCGAGCATCCACACACAGACCTGATCCAATGAACTGTCGGCCTGTCACACACCCTCCTGTAGACGGGGACAGGAATGCTGCCGAGTCAGGGCGCGTGACGAACCGCTTGCCTCACCGGTGACAACCAGGCTGCTTCGTCCGGTTGAAACCTCAGGTCAACGGAGGCCGTTGATGACAACTATCGTGCTTCGGCTCAGCTGTGACCGCCGCGCCCGATGCACGGCGGCCCATATCCCGTTCCTTTCTCCGTGACGATTGAGAGGCCCGTGTGAGCACTCCCCCCCTGCTCCCGCCGCCGTCCCCGCGTCCCTGCGCCCGGCGCGGCCGCGCCCCGCCAGCCGGTCGACCGGGAGAAGGTCGGCCGCAGCTGGGTCCGCCGGCGCGCCACCGGCATGACCGCCACCGAGGCCGCGGCCGCGCTCGAGGACGCCCGGCTGTAGCCGCACTTCGACCGCGACCGCGAGGACCTGGCCGGCGACGAACGAGGCCCCGCCGAAGTCGCGGAGTGGGAACGCATCGCGCAGCTGCTCGCCACCACTGGCGGGACGTACGACCCGAAGGCCGACGTCGTCGTCCAGGACGAACTCGCCGCCGAAGTCGCGGCGGCCGCCGAAGTCGCGGCGGCCGCCGAAGCCGAAGACGAACTCCGGGACCTGGAGATGGAGCAGGAGCGGCAGGAGCGGCTGCACTCCAACGGGCTGCCCGAACGCGCCCACATGCTGATGGCCCTCCAGAAGGCCGACCTTCTGGACGCGGCCGGGGCGCACGGCGCCGAAGGCCCACTCGTGCTGCACGAGCCCGAGGACCTCACGCCCTCGACTACCTGAACGAGTACGGCGAGTTCCACGACATGTTCCGCATCCTGGAGGGCCACGGCATGGCCCCTCCGAGGGACCCGGACGCCGTCCCCGCGTCGGTGCGAGCGCACAGCGCGCTGCTGCGAGCCATGGCGCGGACCGGGACGCTGGAGGGCTACGACGCGGGCCACGCGGTGCGCCTGGCGCACGCCGACCCGGACGCCGTTGTCCCGTCTCAGCGGAGTTTGGCGGATCTCACTGAACTTTGACCGGCTGTCGGCACGGCCTGGCACCTTGTACGCAGTACCTACACTCAGAGAGATCGGAACCCGAAGTGCTGCCCACTGTCACCGGCCGCGATGAGTTCGCCGCGCTGATCATTAGAACCGACTTCAGCGACGAGACAGTCTGGCGAGCCGTGTGCGCGGAGTCGTTGAGGCCGTGGGGCGACGGTGACTATGAGCCCCACGTCCACATCGTCGACGATCCGGTCTGGGTCGGTGCCACAACCGGTGACGTGATCGCCGCCGTCTCTGCGGACGAGGATCTGAGCGTCGTCTTCCTTGCCGACCGCATCACCATGCGGGACCGCGAGCACCCACTGCTGGCCGTGGCGGTCCTGACCAGGGACGAGTGCGAGAGCGACGAGGAGTTCGAGGCCTACGGCGGATCGGTCCGCACCGTCGCCGCCGGCATTCACGACATCCACGCGAACCTGTCGATCGCCAACCTGGACTTCGCGGACTTCGCAGAGGCCGCCCAGACCGATCCTGCAGGGATCTTTCGATCCTTCTAGGGACTCACCACGGCCGCGGTCAAACGTCGATGAGATCGGTCAAACTCCGCTGAGACGGGTCAGCCGTCCTCGCGCTCGCCGCCTGGATCGAGACCCGCGGCCGGAGCGCCCGGTGAGCGCCGACGGCCCCGTGGTCGCCACGTGGATGCAGTCGACGGCCTGCGGCACCCGATACGAAGATCTGACGGCCGACGGCCAACGAAGATCTGACGGCCGACGGCCAAGTCCACGTCGACTACGCGCCCCCGCTCGGGGAGCCCTGGTTCGAGGGCGACAACGACCCCGACCACAACCCGATCTGCTCGTGCCCGCGCGTCCCGAAGCAGTTCTGCATGGAGTGCGCCGGCTGCGCCGCCTGCGGGCAGTGCACCGGCCCGCACGTCTGGCCGCCGCTCCGGGCGGGACCACCGAGGGGGACCTCAGCACCAGTCCCGTGCCACGCTCACCGAACGTGACGGGCTGAGCTGTCATGCACCCCGGCCGTGCTGTCACGCCCGCCGGTTAGAGCGTGACAGCAGCCGTAAGAATGCCCGGCAATGTCCGTTTCTTGGGGCGCGGATCGGACCCGTACCCCCTTCCAAGGCCGTTTCTGCGTGACAGCGTGACGCGTGACAGGGCGGCTCGTGGGCGGGCGCGGGTCATCACGCTCCGCTCCCACCCTGACCTGTGACAGCGAAGCTGGACCACTTGTCATCGAAGTTGGACGGACGGCTGTTTACGCCAGCGAAGATGGATCACTGCATGGTTGGTGACAGCGAAGCTGGACCGGCAGGGGCTTTAGCTGCGCGATCCCGGAGTCCGGCTCGCCGGGGGACCGCTCTTTGCCCGCAGGTGCCCGAGCACCACTGGCGGGCGCGGGACGGCTCGAGGTGGGCCGTGGAGGTTCCGCATGCCGCACATTCCCGCTGGTCACAGCCTCTGGTGAACTCCTGCTCGAAGGAGTGGTCCGAGCACCAGGGGTTCGGCCTGAGGGGCTGGAAGGGGCAACGGCAGGTCAGCCAGGACGAACAGGCACACCCAGAAGATCTGCACCCGACTAGGTTCACGTCGAGAGTGTCAGCACTTCTCCTTCCGCGCCTGCTGGATCAGCGGCTCGGCCTCGTCCAGCGTGAAGGTGACCTGCCAGGTCTCGGCCGCCCGGTGCAGGGTGTCGGCGAACTCCTGGTAGCCGTGGTCCTTTTGAGCCGCGTCGGCGGCGCGGTTGGTCGCCGTGTTCAGGTACTGCTCGGCGGTCTGGTAGTAGGGGTCAGTCAGATTTGACGGCCGGGGGCGGGCGAGGTGGTCGGTCAGCTGCTGCAGGGAGGCGCAGGCGGACTTGGCAAACTCGCGCGCCGCCACCGTGGCCTTGGAGGGCGTCGAGCTGCAGGCCGCCAGGGAGAGCGTGGACGCCAACAGCAGGGGCAGGGGCAGTGACAGGCGAAGTATCAGCTGACGTCGACTAGTCATGGGTCAATCCTAGTGAGCATGACGGCCTGACCGCCCGGAAATCCGGTGGGCCCGCAGCCACCGTCCCGCCCGGCCCATATCTGGGCCTTGTCTGCTCTGGCCTGCAACGCGGCCATCAACGACGGCACCGCTTCCGCCCACTCTCGCCTCAACGCCCGCGCACCTCGGCGGGCTCATCACCCGCGACGGTAGAAGCCAGCCACACGATCACATACCAAAACCCCGCGAAGCACCCCAGCGAGGCACCCGCACCGAGCATGCACCCACCCCAATCGGTCCAACTTTCTCGTCGCTAAACAGCGTTGGTCCAACTTCGGTGGCAATCCGTCCAACTTCGCTGTCACAGGTCACACCCGGGTGTCCCGTGCCACTGGATCTTGACCGTTTGCCATCGGACTTTGACGGACGCGAGTTGTGTCATCGGAGTTTGATCACCGCAGGTCAGCGACTCAGCGCATCTTCGGTGCGCGCCGGGGGCGTGGTAAAACCCGTGGCGCGCTGGAGGTGCTTCTGTCTGCCCTGACGGCCATCTGCACGGGTGCAGCCTGTCGTCACCGTTCCGTCACGAGTAGTCGCCGCACGGAACCCTGCCGCTCTCCCGCCCTGTCTGCACTCACGTACCACGACCAACGCGTACCGCGGGGCAACAACCGACGACCGAAACCCGCGGACGAGACGACTCAGGGGGACGACAGCATGCGTCACAGCAACGGCATTCGCAGGGCGGCTCTGGCGACGACGGCGGTCACGGCCGTCGCGGCGGCGGTGACCGGCATCCTGCCCGGCACCGCCATGGCGGCGAGCACCCCCACCTCCACCCCGCCGCCCGCCTGCCCGGCCTCCGCCCTCCAGGTCAGCGCCTGGCAGGCCGTCCACCGGCCCGTCGGGACCGGGACCGGGGCGGCGGTCGTGCAGTTCACCAACGTCTCCCGGAAGACGTGCGTCCTGAAGGGCCATCCGACGGTCGCGGGCGCCGGCAACGGCTCCCCCGCCCACAACACCCCGCTCAAGGTCACCCCCACCGGCAGGGCGGCCACCGTGACGGTCCGGCCGCACGGCAAGGCGTGGGTGAAGCTGACCTTCGTCCAGGTCCAGGGGGAGGCCGACGGCTACTGCGTGTCGGGCAAGGCCCCGGTGACGTATCCGACGATGGTCATCGGGCTGCCGCACTCCGGGAAGCACCAGGTCGCCTTGAACGACGGGGTGTGGGCCGAGTGCGACAACAAGGTGACCGTCACCCCGGTCTCGGCGGTCAAGCCTTCCTGACCCCCCGTCCCCAAAATCGAGCAGCCTGCACGACGATCGCAAGGCTCTGACCTACACGTTTACGAGGAACTGCACATAAGTGCAGGTGAGCGACTCAGCGCACTTTTGGTGCGCTGAGT
>NZ_JBHVYO010000080.1:0-26591 GCF_042880655.1 Streptomyces sp. NPDC058295 | reverse complement strand
CCAGCGCCTGCGCGCCACCCGGACGTCGCTCGGCCATATGACGCGGCGCCGGACCCTCGTCCTGCCGCGGGTGCGTCCGGCCAGGGACGAGTGGAGCGCGGAGGACATCGAGCTGACCACGATGGTCAGCCGCGGGGCGACCAACCGGCAGATCGCGGCGCGGCTCGTGTGGAGCGAGAAGACCGTGGAGCGGCGGCTGACGCGGCTGTTCCAGCGCACCGGCTGCCGCTCCCGGGTGGAGCTGGCGGCGGCCTGGCTGGACGGCAGCCTCGCCCGCCGTGACCTGGTGCCGGACGGCGTGCGCGGCGCGGCCGGGCGTTCGTTCCCCTCCCCCGGCCCCGGGACGCCGCCGAGCCGGCGCTGACGTGCGATGCGCCGGCGGGGGCACACCGACCGGGTGTCGGCGCCGGGCGCCTGACGTCGCGGACGCCGCGCGCCGGGCACGGCCGTTCCCCGGTGGGCGGGTCAGACGAGGCGGGCGGCGTGGGTGTCGATGGGCAGGCCGAGTCGGCCGGTGTCCAGGGAGCCGTCGGCGTGCACCTGGAAGTCCCAGTCGGCGTCGTCGCCGATGTAGCCGAGCACCAGGAGCGCGTCGGTGCCGCGCAGCGCGGCGTCCCGCCAGTTCTCGTCGCGGAACCGGGCGGCGGTCACCACGAAGAGGCGGCGGGCGTGTGTCCAGGCGGTCACCAGGGCGGTGCTGTCCGGCTGCGGCGTCTGAAGGCCCGACGATCGCCGGTCGGAACCCGTCGGCACGCCGTCCCGGCAGGCCAGGGCCTCGTCCCGGGTGGCCGCGGTACGCAGCCGGGCCGACTTCGCGCCCAGCCCGTCGGTGACCGACGCGGTGGCCGCCGAGCCCACCAGGACGACTGTGGCGAGCGACCCGACCGGTCCCGCGATCAGTTCGGTGATGAGGGCCTGCGCCAGGGACAGGACATCGTTGTCCTCACCTGTCAGGGCTATCGCCCCCGACAGCAGCGAGAGGTCGGCGAGCACCCTGTCGCCGCGATGGCGGCCGAGGGTGACGGTCAGGGAGTAGGGATGCGCCGCCTCGGCACCCCCGTTTCCCGGACTCGTCAGGTCCTTCGGTTCCACCCACCACTCCTTGCCCGAGAGGTCCGCGGTCCATGGCTCGGGCGCGGGGGCGTCGGCACCGGCGAGCAGCAACGTCAGCCGCTGACCCGAGTGGATGACCGCGTGCACCTCGGGCAGCGGTCGTGAGCTGTGCGCCCGCCCCTCGGCCACGGCTCGCAGGCCCAGGGCGACCGTCTCGAGTTCCCTGCGGTGGGCACTCGGTCTCGCGGTACGGACCTGTCCGGGCAAGGAGTCGCGTCTGCGCAGGATCCATGCGACGGCGGCCCCGAGCAACACCAGGACGAGCACCACGGGCGGGACAATGGACGCGATCATGCGGCCACCTTTGTTACTAGAAGTTGCCAGAACTGGTCACCGGCTCTGCGGCGACGCCGCCCGCGGCGCTCCGCGGGCGCATCGCCAGGGGCCCGGTGGCACCCGGGGGAAATGCCGCCGCCGATCGACCGGCAGCCGTGGGAGACGTGGAAACGCGTTTCCCACGCCATCGTGGTGCTTTCTCCGCTTCCGGTGGAAGGCGCGACCGCGAACCTTGCCGTTCCGTACAGGGAGAGCGGGCCGGCCGCTCGCGCCAGGTTTCCCTCGGTCGGCGGGCGTCGGGCTCCAGACGCGGAGGTCCGGTCCTGCCGGGTGGCAGCATCGCCCTCCTGAACTCGTGGAAAACCTGTGTGATCTGGGGGGGCGCATGCCTCGGCAAGTACTCGGCGAGACCGTGCGCGTGGCGATCCACGCGCCCGCCCCCTTGGTCCGTGCCGGACTGGCCGGCTTCGTCGCCCTGGACCCGCGTCTGCACGAACTGCCGCGGGACAGGATCGGGGAGGCCGACGCCATCGTGGTCGCCGTGGACGTGGCGGACGCCTCCGCCCTGGACCTGCTCCCGCGTCTGTGCGACAAGCCCGGCGCACGTTTCCTCGTGGTGGTGGGCAGGAAGTGGCGAGCCGACCTGTCGGCTGCTCGGAAGCGGGGTGTCCGCGCCGTGGTGTGGTGGGACTTCTGCAGCCCGGACGTCTTCGCCCGATCGGTGCGCGCGGTGGCCGGACGCGGGGAGAGCGCGCTCCCTTCCCGACTCGCTCCCGGGCGTCCGGCAGGCGACCCCGAGCGGGCGGAACACCACGTCGTCGCCTCCCGGGGCCGGGCCGAGCCCCGGCTGAACGCTCGCGAGGTGGACGTGCTGCGCCTCATCGCCGAGGGAAAGCAGTGCGACGAGATCGCGAGCGAACTCTCCTATTCCGAACGCACCGTGCGCTACATCCTCTACGGCGCGATGAAGCGGCTGCGGACGCGCAACCGCGCCCACGCCGTCTCCTACGCCATCCGGGCCGGGCTGATCTGAGCTGCCGGCGCGGGAAATCTCGTCGACAGCGGGCCGCCGCACCCGGCACAGTGGGCACTTGTGACGAGCAGCGAACTGTGGACCCGCGCGACCGCCGACCGCTACGACTCCGAGGAGGGCGAGAGGTCCTCGGCCGCCTTCCTCGGACCGACTCTCGACTTCCTCGCCGAACTCGCCGGTGACGGCCGGGCGCTGGAGTTCGCCATCGGAACCGGACGCGTGGGTGTCCCGCTCCGGGAACGCGGCGTGCCCGTGGTGGGCGTCGAACTGTCCGAGCACATGGCGGCGGTCCTGCGGCGCAAGATCGACGAGGACAGACTCCCGGTCGTCCTCGGAGACATGGCCACGACCGTCGTGCCCGGCGAGTTCGCCCTGGTGTACCTCGTCTACAACACCATCACCAACCTGCTCACCCAGGACGAGCAGGTCGAGTGTTTCCGTAACGCGGCGCGGCACCTGGCGCCCGGCGGCCGCTTCGTCATCGAGCTGGGGGTGCCGCCGCTGCGGTTCCTGCCGCCCGGGCAGGTCGCCGTGCCGTTCGACGTCTCCGAGCGGCATCTCGGCTTCGACACCTTCGACCTGGTCGAACAGATCCTCGTCTCGCACCACTTCACCCGCGACGCCGAAGACGGCGCCTACCGCCGCGGAGACTCCCGGCACCGGTACGCGTGGCCCGCGGAGCTCGACCTGATGGCACGGATCGCGGGACTCGGACTGGAACGGCGCGTCGCGGACTGGGACGGCGCGCCGTTCACCCAGGACTCCACGAAGCACATCTCCGTGTGGCGCAAGCCTGCCTGACACGCCGCCGAACGCGCCCCGACGCGTGCGGCGACGTCGACCGGTGATTGGCTGTCCCCGTTTCCGGCAGCCGGTCCATCCCCAGGAGGTCCCGTCATGAGCAGTTCCTACGCACTCGAGTACAAGGTCGACACCTTCCGCGAGTCACTGATCGGCGACGCGCTGGACAGCGACAAGCTGGAGAAGGTCCTCAACAAGCACGCCGAGGACGGCTGGGCCCTCAAGGCGATCACGTCCGCCGACGTCAAGGGCCGGATCGGGCCCGGCGCGGTCGAGGGCCTGCTCCTCACGCTGGAGCGTCCGCGCCGCTGACCCCCGCGGTCCTGCCCACGGGTGCCGCTCCGCGCAAGGCCGTGGAGCGGCACCGGCCCGCCTCCGGATGCCTCAGGTGTTCCGTCGGTGACACCCGCGTCCGATATGCCGTCAATGACGACTGAAGTCGCAAAGCTCCCTGTTGTATGGCTGTTGTATGGCTTGACGCGCAACCGGAGCGAGGGAACATGGCCAACGGCACCACCGACGCACGTCCACCCGACGGGTTGAAGGCCAATGCGATCGGGTTCGTCGACGCGCTCGTCATCGGCCTCAACGCCACCTCGCCGGCGTATTCACTGGCGGCGGTCATCGGTCCGATCGTGGCGCTCGTGGGCATCTACGCCCCCGGCGTGCTGGTCGCCTCGTTCGTGCCGATGCTTCTGATCGCCTCGGCGTTCTACTACCTCAATAAGGTCGACCAGGACTGCGGCACCACCTTCTCGTGGGTCACCCGGGCCATGGGGCCATGGGCCGGGTGGCTGGGCGGTTGGGCCATCACCATGACCGGGGTGCTGGTCGTCGGATCGCTGGCGGACGTCGCCGTGAGTTTCGCGCTGCTCGCCTTCGGCCTCGACAGCTGGGTCGACAACGACTTCGTGCGCCAACTGCTCGCGGTGCTGCTGATCCTCGTGATGACCGCCGTGTGCGTCATCGGCACCGAGGTGTCCGCCAAGGTGCAGAACGTCCTCATCCTCGCCCAGGTCGTCTGTCTGCTCGCCTTCGTCGTCGTCGCGCTCTACCGCGTCTACGCGGGCACCAGCCCCTTCGATTCCGTCGAACCGGCGATCGGATGGCTCAACCCCTTCGGTGCCGGCGGCGCGACGCTGACCGGGGCCCTGCTGCTGGGCGTGTTCATCTACTGGGGCTGGGAGTCCGCGGTCAATCTCACCGAGGAGGTCGAGGACTCCGCCACCGCGCCGGGCAAGGCGGGCGTCTGGTCGACGGTCATCCTGCTGGTCACCTACGTCTCGGTCGGCTTCGCCGTCGTGGCCTACGCCGGACCGGCCTTCCTGGCCGAGAACGCCGACGAGGAGGAGTTCATCTTCGCCCTGCTGGCCGGCCAGGTGATGGGCGGCTGGGACTGGGTCGTGCTGCTGGCGGTCTCCACCTCCGCGCTGGCGTCGACGCAGACGACGATCATCCCGGCCTCCCGTACGGCGCTGTCCATGGCACGCCGTCAGGCGCTGCCCGCGCACTTCGCCCGCATCCACCCCCGGTTCCGCACGCCCGACGTGAGCACCTGGTGGGTCGCCGGCATCGCCATCGCCTGGTACCTCGTCGTCAACCAGATCAGCGCCAACGCCCTCTTCGACTCGCTCACCGCGCTGTCGTTGCTGATCGCCTTCTACTACGCCCTCACCGGTGTGGCCTGCGCCGTCTACTACCGCCGCCATCTGACCGAGAACCTCCGCCACTTCGTGCTCATCGGCCTCGGCCCGCTCGTCGGCGCCGGGCTGCTGACATGGCTCCTCGTGGAATCGGTCTCCGACATGTCCGACCCCGCGAACTCCTACACCGGCACCTCGTGGCTCGGTGTCGGCCCCCCGCTCGTCATCGGCCTCGGCATCGCCGTCACGGGAGTGGTGCTCATGGTGCTGTGGCGGCTGAAGTCACCCGCCTTCTGGTCGGAACGCGCGGGCGTGGCCGACCCCGATCTCGTCCACGGCGTCCCCGGCAAGGAGTCCTGAGATGGCGGTTGTCCTCGGATACGACGAATCCCCCGGCGCGGTACGCGCCCTGCGCATCGCGATCCAGACGGCGGCCGCGTTCCGCGAGCCGCTCGTGCTGGTCTACGGCGCCGCGGCCCCGGGACCGGGAGGCGAGGAGTACCGGGCCCACCACGCGGCTGTGCGCGAGGCCGGACGCGTCGCGCTCGAACACGCCGTCACGCAGGCCGAGGCGGCGGGCGTGCCCACCACCGTCGAGATCATCGACCAGAAACCGGCGCAGGCGCTGATCGACGCCGCGTCACGCCACGGGGCGAGGTTCATCGTGGTGGGCAGCTGGGGCGAGAGCCCGATGCGCGGGGCGCTGTTGGGCTCGACCCCGCACAAACTCCTGCACCTGTCGACCATCCCGGTGCTCTGCGTCCCGACCGAGCAGTAGACCGCCGCGCTCACCGTCACCCCGGGCCGGCCGAGTTCCCGAGCCGGGTGTCACCTGCCCCAGATCCTCCGGTACGCCTCCCGGTAGCCCGACGGGTCCCAGGTGGTGGCACCGGCGCTGTTGTCGGCCGTGGAGATGTGGACGGGGGCCACATACCCGCTGGCGGGACGGCCGGAGAAGGAGCGGTTGAACTCGTCGACGATCTGCCAGCCCTGCAGGGACAGCGGCTCGGGCACGGTGGCGGCCTGGTACTGCCCGCTGTTGATGCGCTGGAAGGCGGAGGGATCGCCGTCGCCGGCGCCGATGTTGAAGGGCGGGCCGGAGCCTCGCTCCCCGGCCGCCCGGAAGGCGGGGGCGGCGTCGGCGAAGTACAGGTCGTTGATGGCGACGGAATGGGTCCACCTGCTCCGGAACCGGGAGAGGAGGGAGGCGATCTCGCGCGGGGTGCGACTGCTCGCGTCCGGGATCGGGATGTTCTCGTACGCGAGCAGCCGCACACCCGGACAGGTGGCGAGCTCCTTCCTGATCAGCTCGGACTTGTTCTTGGCGAAGGGAATCGAGGCATCGGTGATGAGCACGACCCCCGCGCGGCCGTTGGAGGTCGAGATGATCCACCGTGCGCTGATCCCCGCCACGTCCTCGACGTCGGTGGTGACGTTGGTGAAGAGCCCGGGCCGCCGACTGGGGCCGGGAGCGGCGACCGCGTGCCAGCCGATGAGCGCGATGCCCGCCGCGTCGGCCCGCGCGACCTGTCGCGACGTCGCGTCGGGGTCGAACCCGCCGATGACGATGCCCGAGGGCTTGAGGGCCACGGCCTCGCTCATGGCCGCCTGGATACCGCTGGGGGTGCCTCCGCCGTCGATCACCCGCACGTCCCATCCGATGACCTGCGCGGCTTGTCGCACCCCGTTCGCGGCGCCGGCGACTCCGGGATTGGTCATGGTCTGGGCGACGTAGACGATGGTCCTGCCGGCCACCGCCGTGGGGCCGCTGGTCGGCCCGTTCCAGGGGATGTCGGTTTCCTCCGCCCGTGCGACGGCTGCCTTGGCCCCGGCCTGGACGGCGGGGCAGCCGCCGGGGCCGTCGGTGGATTCCCGCGGGCTGTCCGACGAGCCGCGTTCGCAGCCGGCCAGCAGGGTCGCCATTGCCAGCAGGGCGCAGGCCGCGAGCCGGGCATCGAGGGCGCCAGGGGGCGCTTTGCGGCTGCCGTACACGGGAGCTCCTCACGTGGGAACGAGCGGGAGGACGCGGCTGGGGGGCGCGGCTGGGGGGCGCGGAGAGGGTGCCCGCGGCGTGGTCAGGAAGCGGTGCCCGCGGTGCCGTCGTCGGGCGTCGAAGCCGGCGGCGGCCGAGGGGGCAGGGCGGGCGAATCGCGGCCCGCGAAGGCGCCGGTGCGCATGCGGCGGCGGGCCGCGTAGCCGGCCAGGCCGACGGCGAGGAGCAGGGTGCCGCCGTAGAACAGCGGGACCGTCCAGAAGTCGGCGCCCAGCTGGCCGATGCCGGTGAGGCCGACGGCGAGGACGGCGACGGCGACCAGGGTGCCGATGGCGTTGGGGCGGCCGGGTTTGATCGCCGTGGAGCCGAGGAGGGCGCCGACGAAGGCGGGCAGCAGGTAGTCGAGGCCGACGCTCGGATTGCCGATCTGCTGCTGGGCCGCGAGCAGCACACCGGCGAAGCCGACGACCAGCCCCGAGGCGGTGAACGCGTAGACGGTGTACCTGCGGGTCGGGATGCCGACGAGGTCGGCCGCGCGCGGGTTCGAGCCGACGACGTACAGGTACCGCCCGAGCGGCAGTCGCTCCAGCACCGTCCACAGGACGACCGCGAGGGCGAGCACGTAGAAGGCGGGGACGGGAAGGCCGAGGAACGTGGAGTCGTAGAGGTCCGTGAAGGCGGCCGGGAGGCCTTGGGGACCGGGGACGATCCGGCCGCCGTCGGTGATCCAGCCGGTCACGGCGTACATCATGCTGCCGGTCCCGAGGGTGGCGATGAAGGAGTCGATCCGGCCGAACACGACGATGACGCCGTTGAGGACGCCCACGACCGCCCCTCCGACGATCACCACGAGGCAGGCGAGCGGCCAGGGCCACCGCTCGTGGACGACGAGTTGCAGCACCGTGACGTGCGCCAGGCCGAGGCCGTAGCCGATGGAGAGGTCGAACGCGCCGGTCACGATGGGGACCATGGCGGCGAGCGCGAGGACGGCCGGGATCGACTGGTTGGACAGGATCGAGTCGACGGTGTCCAGCGTGGGGAAGGTGCGCGGCAGGGCGAGGGAGAAGATCAGGACGAGCAGGCCGGTGAGGGCCAGGAGGCCGTAAGCGCCGATCAGGTGCCCTGGGCCGCGCAGTCGCCCCGGCCGGCGCGGTCGTGGCCGGGGCGAGGAGGGGGAGGGCGGGGCGGTCACGGGTTCGTCCCGGCCTCTGCGGAGGGCACGGCCGAAGCCGCCCGGGTGAGCCCGGCGACCGTGAGGGCCGCACCGCTCAGCTCGGCCGTCACGGACCCGCGGACGAAGACCAGGGTGCGCCGGCACACGCCCGCCACCTCCTCGAAGTCGGTGGAGATGAGCAGGACCGCGAGGCCGCCGGCCAGCGCTTCGTCGAGCAGGCGGTGGAGCGCGGCCTTGGCGCCGACGTCCACGCTCGCGGTCGGCTCCTCGAGGATCAGCAGGCGCAGGCCCACCCGGAGCCACCGGCCGATCATGACTTTCTGCTGGTTTCCGCCGGACAGGACGGCGATGGGGGCTTCGCTGTCCCGGGGGCGTACCGAGAACCGTTCGATCAGGGTGGCGGCTTCGGCGCGTTCGCGCCGAGGTGTGATCCAGCGCAGCGCCGACAGGCCTCCCGCGCGGGGATTGGCCAGGAGGTTCTCCCGCACGGTCAGCTCGGCGAGGCAGCTCTCCCGCAGTCTGTCGCCGGGCACGAAGCCGACGCCTGTTGCGACGGCGTCGGCCACCGTGCGGGGCCGGTACGGCCGGCCGTCGAGAAGGGCCCGCCCGCCGAGCAGGGGCCGGGAGCCCGCGAGGGCCCGGCCCAGGTCCCTGTGGCCGGCGCCCGAGAGGCCGACCAGGCCCAGGGCTTCCCCGGCCCTCACTTCCAGGCTGACCGGCCCGGTGCCGGCGGTCCTCACGCCGTCGAGGGTCAGGACGGCCGCCCCGTCGGCCGGTGCCTTCGAGGGGTGGTGGTCCGTCAGGTCCTCGCCGACGATGTCGTGCACCAGCCGGGCGGGGCTGTGGCCCGCCAGCGAGCCGTGGCTGACGAGGCGGCCGTCACGCAGTACGGCGAAGGTGTCGGCGACTTCGTACACCTCGTCCAGGCGGTGGCTGACGTAGAGGATGGCGTGCCCCCGGTCGCGCAGGGTGTGCAGGACGCGGAACAGCCGGGCACAGTCCGCGGCGGGGAGGCGGGCGGTCGGCTCGTCGAGGACGATGAGCTTCGCGTGTGCCGCCAGGGCCCTGGCGATCGCGACCAGCGAACGCTCGGCCGGGGCGAGCCGGGCGGCCGGTGCGTCAGGGTCGAGATGTCCGGCGACCAGACGCAGGGCGTCCACGCAGCGCTCGCGGGTCCGCCGCCAGGAGATCAGTCCGGCACGGCGCGGATATCCGGTGCTCAGGGCGATGTTCTCGGCGACCGTCATCCACTCCACGAGACCCAGGTCCTGGTGGATGAACGACATGCCGCGGGAGGCCGCCCGGCTCCCGAGCGGGTGGCCGTCCACCGTGATCCGCCCCGCGTCGGCGTGGTGGACGCCGGCCAGCACCTTGATGAGCGTGGACTTTCCGGCCCCGTTGGGCCCGAGGAGGGCGAGGACGCTGCCGGCGTGGACGTCGAGGTCGACCCCGGTCAGCGCGAGGGTCCCGCCGAACCGCTTGCCGAGCCCGCGGATCCGGACCAGGGGTTCCGCGTCGAAGGGCGCAGCCGCCGCGGCGGACGTGTCGGGAGCGTCGTGCACGGACATCTCCGGGGGTCGGCCTGGCGATTTCTTCCCGACGTTCACCGGCATACTATCCGAGTAAATCGCATCATTTCAGACAATTCGGCTCGCCGTGACTCCAACGGGTCAGCGAGCCGCTCCCGAAGCGCCGGGCTTCGTGCTCACGCCGCGTCGAGCCCGCATTCGGCCCAGATGACCTTGCCCTGCGGGAGGTAGCGCGTACCCCAGGCTCGCGACAGCTGCGCGACGAGGAACAGACCACGCCCGCCCTCGTCGGTGCTGGCCGCCCGGCGCAGATGCGGGGCGGTGTTGCTGGAGTCGGAGACCTCGCAGATCAGGGTGCGGTCGTGCAGCAGCCGCACCCTGATGGGCCCGGCGCCGTGGCGGATGGCGTTGGTGACCAGCTCGCTCAGTATCAGTTCCGCGGCGAACGCGGCCTCGTCGAGTCCCCAGTCGGCCAGTCGCCCGAGGGCGGACGCGCGCACCTCACCGACGAAGGCCGGGTCGGCGGGCAGCTCCCAGGTGGCGATCCGACCGGGGTCCAGGGCGTGGGTGCGGGCGACGAGCAGGGCGATGTCGTCGCACGGGTGGGCGGGCGCCACCGTGTCCAGGATCGCCTGGCAGGTCTCCTCGGGGGTGCGCTCCGCGTGGGCGAGAGTCCCGCGCAGCTCGTCGAGGACGGCGTCGACGTCGCGGTGCCGGTCCTCGATGAGTCCGTCGGTGTAGAGGACCAGCTGGCTGCCCTCGGGAAGGTCGATCTCGACCGCGTCGAAGGGCAGCCCCCCGAGGCCGAGTGGCGGCCCGGCCGGCAGGTCGGCGTACGACACCTCGCCGTCGGGGCGGACCAGCGCCGGCGGCGGGTGGCCGGCCCGAGCCAGCACGCACCGCTGCGAGGTCGGGTCGTAGATGGCGTACAGGCAGGTCGCGCCGATGATGCCGACCCCCTCGCCGTCGGGGTCCTCCCGGTCCAGGCGTCCCACGAGGTTGTCGAGGTGGGTGAGGACCTCGTCCGGGGGAAGGTCGAGTTCGGCGAAGCTGCGTGCGGCGGTGCGCAGCCGGCCCATCGTGGCGGCGGACAGCATGCCGTGCCCGACGACGTCGCCGACGATGAGGCCGACCCGGGTGCCGGAGAGGGGGATGACGTCGTACCAGTCCCCGCTCACATCGGCTTCGGCGGGCAGATAGCGATGGGCGACCTCGACGGCGTCCTGATCGGGCAGACCGTGCGGGAGCAGCCGCCGCTGCAGGGCCAGGACCATGGCGCGTTCGTGCGTGTACCGCCGGGCGTTGTCGATGGACAGGGCGGCGCGGGTGGCGAGTTCCTGGGCCAGCGAGCGGTCGTCGTCCCCGAAGGGGGCGGGATCCTCGGCGCGGTAGAAGCTGGCGATGCCCAGGACGACACCGCGGGCGACGAGCGGGACGACGATGAGGGAGTGAACGTCCGCCGGCAGCCGTTCGGTGTGCTCGGGGTCCTGGGCGAGCCGGCCCGCGGCGGCCTCCAGGTCCGGTTCCAGCACCGCCTGCCCGCCCGCCAGGCACCGCAGCTGGGACGCGGTCGGGCCGAAGTCCGTCCGCTTGCCCGCCGGGGTGAAGGGAAGGCCGTCGCGGATGCCGTGGACCACCGTACGGCGTAGGTCGTCCAGAGGGTCGGTGGCTTCCTCGCCACGCAGTACGGCCTCGGACAGGTCGACGGTGACGAAGTCGGCCAGTCGCGGGACCGCGGTCTCGGCGAGCTCTTCGGCGGTACGGCGCACGTCCAGGGTGGCGCCTATGCGGCCGCTGGCCTCGGACAGCAGCTCCAGGCGGCGGCGCGCGGCGAGGGCGTACGCCCCCACGAACGGCTCCCCCACCAGCACGAGCCGCCTGCCCGAGGACGACGGCACGGGGCGATCGCCCGTGGCACCGTCGACGGCGTCGGCACTGCCGGCACCGTCGGCGCTCCCGGCCCCGTCGGCGCTCCCGGCCCCGTCGGCGCTCCCGGCCCCGTCGGCCGTGACGCCCTTGCTGCCCGCGGTGAGTCGGCCGGGCGCCGCGTCGGGACGGCGTCCGGTCGGCGGGGTGCCGGAGAGCCGCGCGGCCGGTGGACCGGCGGAGACGACGGCGAGCTCGGCGGGGAGATGCGGCACCTCGTCCACCTGGCGCGGGATGACCAGGTGCGCTTGCGGCGAGGAGTACGGGAGGACGGCCTCGACCGCGATGCCCTCCACCCCGCAGGTGCTGGTCATGGGTCGGCTCACGAGCGTGATCCGCCGGCCGTCGGGCAGGGGCACGTCGACGGCGGCCCGCTGCGCGCGGGAGATCAGCTCGGCGGCCTTCTCCATGAGGGCCGCCCGGTCACGGGAGCTCAGCTCGGGAGCCAGTTCGCCCACCGCGATACCGCGGTGAAGGCCGACGGCCGCTTCGGCTCCGGTGGCCAGGTACGCCCGCAGCAGGGCCCGCTCGCGCGCGGAACTCTGCCCCAGCAGCCGCCGTTCCATGGCCCGCGCCGCTTTGCGTATCACGGCGCGCAGTGCCGGGTTCTCGGCGCCGCGCGGATAGCCGAAGCACAGGACCCCCTCGATGCGCCCGCTGAGCGGGTCGCGGACGGGAAGCGCGACGCAGGCGCTCGCCTGGGAGCGCTCCGCGAAGTGCTCGGCACCGTAGACCCGGATGAGCTGCCGCTCGGCCAGGGCGAGCCCGATGCCGTTGGTACCGGCGACCCGCTCGGCGAACACGAACCCCGGGACTCTCTGGATCGCCGGGAGTTTCCTGGCCAGCGACGCCTCGCCGAAACGGCGCAGGAGGACCGTCCCGTGCGCGTCGGCTACGGAGATGTTGATCTCGCTGCCGGAGAACCTGGCCTGCAGCCGGTCGAGCACCGGCACGGCGGCGCGCACGATCCGGCCGTCCGGATCGAAATCCTCCAGGAAGGGAAGATCGGACTGGTCCGGCGAGAGGCCGAGGGTCTGGCAGCGCTGCCACGAGTCCAGGATCGACGTGCGCACGCCCTGTTCCACCGGCTCACCCTGCAGAAACCGCTCGCGGGAGCGGACGGGCCCCGTGCCGTCTGCGGCACGTCCCGCCGACCTCGGTTCCCCACCGGACCGGACCACGCTTAGCCTCACCTGCGCCCGATTAGTCTCATTTCAACAAAACAATCCGATATTGGTGAGGATACGGGCATCAGGGGCACTAGTCACGGTTCGCGAGATCCCTCACGGGTGCGGTGACCCGGCGGGCCGCGGCCCGCACGCACCCGATCCGGGGCCACACGGTTCCGGGACCGCGGCCGGCCGGGCCCGGCGACCCGCAGGCATCCGCCTCCGCTCAGCCCTGCACGGCGAACTGGCTCCCGGTCTTCTCCCCGTCCTGCGTGACCGCGGCGGCCACGCAGCGGAGGACACGCACCCCCTTGTCCCACTCCGCCGCCGTCGGCGGGAGGATGTCGACGTTCCACTCGTCCGCGACCTCACGGCCACCACGGACCATGGACTCGGCCATCACCTGCTGCGAACAGAGCGCCTTCACGTCGGGATGCTTGATGAGATCCCGCGCGTTGTTCGTCATGCCGTCCTCCGGCAGCGGGGCGATGGCGAAGGTCTCCCACACATGCCTGGTCCGGCAGTCCGCGCGACTGACGGTGATGATGCCCGAGACATCCGTGATACCGCTCCAGCACTCGGGGGTCGCCACACATCGGCCGCCCACGCCGTCGACGCCCGTCGCGGGGCAGTTCGCCGTCGTGGTCGCCACCCCCGCGAAGCCGGATGCATCCTTGCCCTCGGCTGCGACAGCGGCGGAGGAGGACGACGAGGCTGTCGAGGGAGAGCCCTCGCCCCCGCGGTCCTGCCGGCCGTTCTGATACGTCACCACGGTGACCGACACGCTCACCGAGACGGCCACGGCAGCCAGTACGGCGATCAGCCGGGGGCGCCGCGACCCCTTCCGCCCGCCGTCGCCGTCGCCGCCCGGCCCGACGGCCGCGGCAGTCCGGCCCGCGTCACGGACGGACGGCGGCGGAGGGGCGCCCCCGTACGGAAGAGCCGCATCCCGCGGCTGTGTGGACGAAGGCGACGCATCCCGGTACGACCAAGCGGTGGTGGTGCCGAGTACCGCTCCGAAACCGCCGGCACCTCCCGCGTCGACGGTGTGCGGATCGTCGAGATCGACGGCGGCGAGAGCGTCCCGGAACGCGCCCGCGTCGGACAGTCGTTGCGCCGGGTCCGAGGCCACGGCGTGCCGAAGCACCGAGTTGAGGGCCGCCGGCACTCCGGGCAGGTCCGGGTACGGCCAGGTGTGCCGCACGATCAGTTCGGCGAGGCTGAGCTGGGTCCCGTCGTCCGGGTGGTGCGGCGGACAGCCCCGCAGCAGGGCGTAGACGGTGGCGGCCAGGGAGTACACATCACCGGCCGGGGTGGGTTCCGCCATGTGGAAGGCCTCGGGCGGCGCGTACGCGGGCGTCAGCGCCTCCCGCGTCACGGACAGTTCCCGCCCCGGCCGGGGCATGGCCGCCAGCCCGAAGTCGGTGAGGGCCACACCGCCGTACCGGTTGACCATGACATTGCCGGGCTTGATGTCGCGGTGCAGCACCCCGGCCGCGTGGGCGGCCGCCACCGCGTCCGCGAGGCCCACGCCGATCTCGCGCGCTTCCTCGAGCGGCAGGCGTCCCTGCCGGCGCAGCCGGTCGCCGAGCGAGCCGCCGGGGCACAACTCCAGGACCATGTAAGGGCGGTCGTCGGCGAGCACCCCGGCGTCATACACCGGCACCACATGCGGATGCCCGGACAGCTGCCCGGCCGCGGTGACCTCACGCAGGAAACGCTGCCGGTCGCGCGGTGTGGACAGCGTCCTGCTGTCCACCTTCAGCGCGACCTCCCTGCCCACGGCCAACTGCCTGGCCCGGTACACCGTGGCGAACCCACCCTGGCCCAGGACCTCCTGGATCTCGTAGCCGGGCAGTTCCATTCGTTCGACCCCCACGTGCCGTACCCCCAGCGCACAGTCCCGGGCAGCACATCCGACCGAGGATGAGGCGAGACTCTAGCCCAGCGGAGACCGCGGCCCTCGATGCCCTGTGCGAACCGAAGTCATCTCTCCGGAGCCGGACACATCACCCCAGGAAGGTCAGCGCATCTGGCGGTCGGGGTTGTCCTTGTCGGTGTCCACGGAGTTGACCGGGCACCGAATAGGCCCCGCGGCATCCGGGCTAAGGTGAACCTTCACCCCACATCAGGTGCCGGGCGGATTCACCGACGGGAGCCGTGGGGGGAGCGAATCGCAGGTCCCGTGAAGGTGAGGGGTTCCGTTGGGGGGCGGGAGGAGTCGACGGCCCACCGTGGTCGTGCTCACTGCGTTACAGGTGGAGTACGAGGCGGTACGCCGGCACCTGAAGGACGTCCGCGAGGTCGAGTTACCGCTGGGCACCCTCCTCGATGTCGGCCGGGCAGACGGCCTCGACTGGCAGGTGGCACTGGCCGAGACGGGGCCCACCAACACCCGTGCCGCACTCGTCACACAGTCCGCGATCGAGTACTTCGACGCCGAGGCGGTGTTCTTCGTCGGAATCGCCGGTGCTCTCAAAGACGATGTTCACCTCGGCGATGTCGTCGTGGCGAGAAAGATCTACGGCTATCACGGCGGCCGCGAGAGCGAGGACGGGTTCAGCGCTCGGCCTGACGCCTGGGAATCGGCCTACGACATCGACCAGTTGGTCCGCTCCGCTCGCCGCAACAAGCCGTGGACCTTCCTGCTGGCGGAACAACGGCCCGCCGCGCTGCCCCAGGTCCACTTCGAACCGATCGCCTCGGGCGATGTGCTGATCGGCTCCCGTGACTCCGAGACCGCCCGCCGGATCCGCAGCCACTACAACGACGCGGTGGCCGTCGACATGGAGAGCCACGGCGTCGCCCACGCCGCCAGGATGCACCGCTCGGTGCGGATGCTCTCCGTGCGCGGCATCAGCGACTTCGCCGACCCGGGCAAGGCCGCGTCCGACGCCGCGGGCTCCCAGAGGACGGCCTCGCGGCACGCCGCCGCCTTCGCACTGCGGGTACTGCGCGACCTACGGCCCGCGGGGCGGCCCTCCCAGGAGCAGCCCGAGCGGTCAGCGGTCGTCGTGGTGTCCGGACCCGACCGCCACTCCGGCCCCGCGACCTGGAACGCCCGGCCCGTCCTCAAGGTCGAGGATCAGGAGTACCTGCTGTACGAAGGTCCCGAAGACCTGCTCCACGAGTCGCGCGACGGTGACGTGGTACGGCGTCAGGCAGTGGCACGCGTGGCGTCCGACCGGGACTCCCGGGGCTCCTACGTCTGGCTGCGCCAGGTCGAGTGGGAACGGCCCCTGCCCGGCTCGGCCTTCGACCCCTTGGCCGCGCTCGAACAGGAGGCCAGGTTGTGCCGCGACTTCCGCGGCCCGGGCGTCGTACAACTGACTCACCGCGGGAACACCGCCACCCTTGCCCTGACCTGGCCCGCTGACCCGAAGCTCGGCCGCCCCCTGCAGACCCTGCACGAACTACTGCCGGAGCCCCCCTCGCGGCCCGACCCGCTGCGGCTGCGGTCGATCGTGAAGGGGCTCACCGAAGTGGCCGAAGTCCTCGACGGGCTGCACAGCAAGGGGTTCTCGCACCGGGCGCTCCGGCCGACCGCGATCGTCATGCACCGGCCGCGCATGATGCTGCGTGACTTCGGGCTCGCCACCGTGCCACCACGCCGGGGCGAGAACGCCGGGCCCTATCAGGCCCCCGAGCAGCGACACGGCTCCGCGGACCGCCCCGGACCCGCCACCGACGTCTACCAGTTGGGCGCACTGCTGCACCGTTCACTGACCGGCCGACCACCCGTTCCCGGGCTGCCCACCTACCGCGCTTCCGCTTCCGTACCGGACGGCCTGGCCGACGCGGTCGCTGGTGCGCTGCGGCAGGACCCGGCCGGGCGCCCAGGCGTCCGTACCCTCCGCCACGCCTTGCTCGCCGCTGCCCGCGAACTGTCCGCCGTCCCGGCACCACCCCAGCGCTGAGGATCACCGATGTCCGTCACCACCGTCGCCTTACGCGCCCCGCTGGTGCTCGTCCCGGGAATCGCACTGGATGAGCAGCTCCGCACCAAGGCCGAATCCAGCGCCGGCCTGCCGTCCGGCGTCCCACAGATCGTCCACGATCTGAACCAGCTCCATGGCGCCGCCGTTCGCCTCGACCCGGGTAACAGCCGATACAAGCCGTCCTTGCTGGTGCACACGCGTACGTACCGGCTGCGCCTCGAGGCGACGAAACGAGGCACGGGCTACATCGTCAAGCACATCGACCCGCTGCGCCTCGCCGACCGCGCTCGCCTCGCCCGGTCCTGTCTCCTGGTGCACCCGCCCGCCTGGACGATGGTTCTCGAGCTGTGGGCGGTGCCCGAGGGCTCGGACGCCCAGTGGCAGACCCTGGAACAGGCCTGGCAGAGTCTCGGCCACGCGCAAACGCGGCAGCGCGGGGCCTCCTCCGTCAGCGAAGCCCAATCGGAGTTCCTCGACACCGTGGACCGGCTGATCGATGCGAGCGAGGAGATCACCACCAGGGCGGACCGCAGCGCCGCGCCCTTCCCGTATCAGCGCCTGACGGCCACCGGCGGCAAGCGCCGCATCAGCACTCCGCAGGCCGCCTACGAATTCCAGCTCGTCAGACCTGAGTTGCCGCCGATGGGCGCTCTCGTCCGGATCCAGGGGGACACGGAGACACGTGGCAAGGTGAAGCGTGCCTCGGGGCATTCCGTCACCGTCCGCTTCGACGAGCCCGTGTCGTGGGATCGGCTGCCCGCCCGCGGCGCCCTGGAACTCATACCGAGCACGGTGGTCTTCAACAAGCAGCGGCAGGCGGTGGCGGGTCTGCGCGCGCAGGACACGCGGAACCCGGGCCTGCTGCCGGCTCTGGTCGAGCACCAGGTGCGTACCGTCCCGGCCGCGGCCGCCCGGCCGCACGAGGACCTCGACCCCGAACAACTCGTCGCATTCCGCAAGGCGTTGGCCACGGAGGACCTCCTCGTGGTGCTCGGCCCGCCCGGTACCGGCAAGACCCGAACCATCACCGAGATCGCCCACACCGCCGCGATCACGGCGGCCGTCGACGGCGGCCGGGTCCTCGTGACCTCCCACACCCATCGCGCCGTGGACAACGTGCTCGCCCGCCTGCCACGGGATCTCGTGGTGATTCGGGTCGGAGATGAGAGCAAGGTCCACGCCGATGTGAAGCCGCTGCTCCTGGAGGAGCAGTCGGAAAACCTCGCCGAGGGGATCCGGCACACCATGGTCCTGCGCGAGCAGGCCTACCGGGAGGCGGAGGCCGCCGCGCCGTGGACGGCGGAACTCGCCGCCCTGCTCCACCAGGTCGACGACCTCGCCCAGCACGAGAAGGCCGCGGCCCTGTGTCTCGAAAACGCGATCCAAGCGGCCGGAGCACCGGCCCGGGAGCGGCTGGCGGCGCTCCAACGCGAGGAGAACGAAAGGGAGTCAGCGCGGCTGGGACTCACCGAGCAGGCGGCTCGGCTCCAGTCGAGGTTGCAGTCCGAGCGGCAGCGTTCCGACGCTTGGCTGACCGGATGGTTGCATCGTTCCAGGGCCCGCCGCCGGGAAGAGGAACTCACCGCGATACGGCTCGAGATACAGCGGCTCGCGGAGCGGGCCCCTGAGCTGCGCCGACAGGCGGAAGCGGCCGGCGCCGAGGTGGACCGCTCGGTCCGGGAGGACCCCGTCGTCAGCGCGACCCTGGCTGCCCGTCAGGCAGCGGAGCGTCAGCTCGGCAAGGTCGTTCAGTCCGCCTATGAGGCTGCCGACATGGCGGTCAGCGCGCTCGGCGCGGTCGTGCCGGGGGTGTCGGTGCCCACGCGGCTGTCGGACACGGCCGATGCGACCGCTGCCCTGCACGCCCTGCACCGGCAGTTGGAGGCGTGGCTGCCGCTCGTCCTGGAGCGCCGGAAACTCACCCGGCAATGGCAGGCCGCCATCGCCCAGGACCCGGGCCAGCTGGTGCCCGAACTCGTCCGCTACGCCCAGGTGGTCGGCACCACCTGTATCGGTGCCGCTTCGCGTGCCGAACTGTCCGGAGTCGACTTCGACTTGGGGATCCTCGACGAGGCCGGCCAGATCGGCGTCCCGGACGCGCTGGTGCCGTTGACCCGGGTCCGCCGCGGTGTCCTGGTCGGCGACGACCGGCAACTGCCGCCTTTCCTCGACTCCGAGGTGGCCGACTGGGCCCAGGGCATCGGCGACCCCCGACTGCGCCGATTGACGTCACAGAGCGCCTTGGAGCTGCTGCGTGCCGGGCTGCCCTCCTCCCACATCGTCCAGCTGACCCGGCAGCGCCGGATGCCCGCCGAGATCGCCGACTTCATCTCGGCCTCCTTCTACCGGGGAGAACTGCTCACGGAGAAGGAACACCGGCACACCGACCCGCTGTTCGCGAGCCCGATGGCCTTCATCGACACCGCCGCGCTGCCTGAAGGCGAACGTGGCGAGACGGGTGGACGGCGTGCCGAGAGCCGAGGCCTCAAGGGCGTCTTCAACACCTGTGAGGCGCGCCTCCTGGCCCGCCTCGCCGCCTTCTATCACCGACGGGGTTCCGAGTGGGTGGTGATCGTCCCCTACCTTGCGCAGCGCCTGGAGGTCGTGCGGCATCTCACCCCCTTGATCGGCGACTCACAGCTCGCCGAAGCCTCGGTCGGCAGCGTCGACTCCTACCAGGGCGGAGAGCGCGAGGTCGTCCTGTACGGCTTCACGCGCAGCAACCCCGAGGGCCGGATCGGCTTCCTCAAAGAGCTGCGGCGCGCCAACGTCGCCTTCACCCGCGCCAAGAGCCAGCTGGTGCTGACGGGCGACCTGCACACCCTGCTCCGCGCGGACGACCCCGGGTTCCGCGCTCTGGCCGACGATCTTCACCGGCATCTGCTCGACCGCGGTGACCTGCGGAGCTACCGGGACGTCATGGCGGCGCTCGACGTGGCGTTCGACGAAGCCGCCCCGAACCTGGGCGAAGACGCCGGCCTGCCCCCGGAAGGAGGCCGACCGTGACGACAGCACCGCGCCTGATGCCCTTCCCCGAGGAACGGGTCCTGGAGGATGCCGCCTTCGGCCAGGGCATCGTGCCCACCCGGCTCCACGCCCTGCTGCTGCCCGTGTGGCAGGTGGAGATCCGCGCCGACATCACCGAGGGCGAGGACTTCTTCCTCATCGACCGCTTCCTGGGGCGCGGTCTGCGCCACGGCGCCTTGCACACCATCGACGAACTCTCCGCGTTCTTCGCCCTGGACCGTGCCCTGGTCGCTCAGGCCGTGCGCGTCCTGATGGCGATCGGCCATCTGCGGGAGTCCGCGGGTCGTCTCTCTCTGACACCGCTGGGGCAGCGCTCCGTGGACGCCGACGTCCGCTATGTGATCACCCGTCAAGACCGCCGCAGGCTGTACTTCGAAGCGCTCACCTGCACCCCGCTGACGCGGGTCCACTACGACGAAGAGGTCGTGACCCTGCTGTCCGGCGACGACCTGGACAGGGCACTGCGGAGCGACCGATACCCCCGCTTCACCCCGATCCACGTGACCTCCGGCTTCGACCGCGCGGCCCTCGACCGCCTCACGAGCCGCACCGACCGGGGCCGGTTCAATCTGCCTGTCGCCCTCGACGAGCTGGAGAGCCTGAGCGAGGAGCTCGTCTTCCTGCCGGTCTATCTGGTGCGCGGCCGGACGGGGCTCCTGGTCTACGGCCAGGCGGAGGCGGGCTCCGCACCTGACGCGGAGCTCAGCGAGCTGTGCACCCGTACGCCAGAGTTGATCAGCGCCCTCGACAATGAGACCACGGCCGAGGAGACGGACGATCGGGTCCTGCGGGCCGCCCGTAGGTGGCTCCGCGAGCAGGACCTCGACGCGGTCGCTCCGGAGCAGGACGACGACGGCATCTGGTCGGTCTCTCTGCCCGCCACCGCCTTCGGCGAGAACGGGCTCCCGGTGTCCCGCATCGGCACCTACCGCATGGCAGGCAGCGGCTTCTACCGCTTGTGGTGCCCGGACGACAGCCGGCGCAAGTACGCCCTGCTGGACCGCCTGGACCAGCGCCTCGGGTCTCGACGGCAGGTCACCCGGCAGGAGGTGGAGGAACTCATCGCTCGCCTGGCCCGCCAGCTGCGCCTGGAGGTCCCCGACCTGTCCCGGCTCCGCGGCGGCGCCAGGAAAGCCGGCCTCAGCGGCCTCGATGCCCAATTGGCCCGGCTGGAGAAGGACCAACAGTGATCACCACTACAAGGGGGAAAAGCACGATGAGCGCCTCACTACTGTCTCCGGCCGGATGGCTCGTTCTGGGTCTGCCCTGGCCGACAGAGGCACGCGACGGTTGGGGGGAGTGCGCGGCCGTCATCGCTCCGTCGATGATTCCCCGCTCCCTCGTCAGCCGAGGCGCCGGTACCGCGCTCGATCTCGCGGCCGCGCTGGCCGGCGATGCGAACGAGGGGCCGGGGAAGGCCGTCTTCTTCTCCGACATCACCCTGTGGCTCGACGCGCAGGGACGGACCTGGGCGGACTTCAACATCGACTACGACCAGGTCGTCGACGAACTCCTGGGGACGCCCGTCCCTCAGCTGTTCCTCACGCTCTCGCACAAGGCACACGCCATCCTGTGCGATGCCAGCCGCCAGGGCCTGCGGCTGTACTACCCGGACGGCGACGTCGAGCACGTCAGTCCGCAAGTGCGGCGCGATGTACACGACGGCATCAGCCAGACTCTGGAGCGGGACTGGCCGCCCTACGTACAGCGCCTCATCGACAGCGGTGCCTTCCGGACCCGGAGCCGGTGACCTGGGCGGATCGGGTCTTGGAAGAGGCCGTGGGTTCGCTTTCCGCGCCCCGAACGCGCCCCGAACGCGCCCCCCGCACACGACGCTCGGAGGACTGATCACGTACGGGCCGAGGCGCATTCGGAGCGGCCGGATTTCGACAGGGCAGTCCCGTCACAGGCCTCAGCCGAAGAAGCTCAGCCGCACCTGGCGGTCGGGGTTGTCCTTGTTCGTATCCACCAGGCACACCGACTGCCAGGTGCCCAGTTCCAGTCGTCCGTCCACGACCGGCAGGGTCGCGTGGGGCGGGACGAAGGCCGGGAGGACGTGGTCGCGGCCATGGCCGGGGCTGCCGTGCCGGTGCTGCCAGCGGTCGTCGGCGGGGAGGACGGTGTGCAGCGCGGCCAGGAGGTCGTCGTCGCTTCCGGCGCCCGTCTCGATGATCGCGATCCCGGCCGTGGCGTGCGGGACGAAGACGTTCAGCAGGCCGCCACGTCCGGCGGCCACCTCGCGCAGGAAGGCCTCGCAGTCCCCGGTCAGGTCGACGACCCTCTCCCGGGAGCCTGAGGAGATGTGCAGAACTCGGGTGGTGAACGCATCTGACATGCCCCCATCCTGACCCATACGCCGGGTACCGCGTCCGATCTCACAGCCGAACCGGGAAGATCCACGCCGACCCTTCTGTTGGTTGAGGCGTGAACAGCTTGCGTGAGGTCGAGGTGGTCGTCATAGGCGCCGGCCAGGCGGGTCTGGCCGCCGCGTATCACCTGAGGCGGACCGGTTTCGAGCCGGAACGCGACTTCGTGGTGCTCGACCACGCCCCGGCCGCCGGCGGTGCCTGGCAGTTCAGGTGGCCCTCGCTGACGTACGGCAAGGTGCACGGGATGCACGCGCTGCCCGGCATGGAGCTGACCGGCGCGGATCCCGCCCGACCGTCGTCCGAGGTCGTCGCCGAGTACTTCGACGCCTACGAGCGCGCCTTCGACCTGCGCGTACGGCGCCCGGTCGACGTACGGGCGGTGCGTGAGGGCACCGGCGGGCGGCTGGTCGTCGAGACCTCCGACGGTACGTGGTCCACGCGGGCCCTGATCAACGCCACCGGCACCTGGGACCGGCCGTTCTGGCCGCGCTACCCCGGCCAGGAGACCTTCCGTGGCCGGCAGTTGCACACCGCGCGGTATCCGGGCCCCGAGGCGTTCGCCGGGCTGCGGGTGGTCGTGGTGGGCGGCGGCGCGTCCGGCACCCAGCACCTGCTGGAGATCGCGCCGTACGCGGCGGAGACCACGTGGGTGACGCGGCGGCCCCCCGTCTTCCGCGAGGGGCCCTTCGACGAGGGCGCGGGCCGCGCCGCCGTCGCGCTCGTGGAGGAGCGGGTGCGGCAGGGGCTGCCGCCGAAGAGCGTGGTGTCCGTGACGGGGCTGCCGCTGAACGACGCGATACGGCAGGGGCTCGCCGACGGGGTGCTCGACCGGCTGCCCATGTTCGACCGGATCACCGCGGACGGCGTGGAGTGGGACGACGGGCGGCGGGTCGCCGCCGATGTCATCCTGTGGGCGACCGGGTTCCGGGCCGCCATCGACCATCTCGCGCCGCTGCGGCTGCGTGAGCCGGGCGGTGGGATCCGGGTCGAGGGCACGCGTGCCCTCGCCGATCCCCGCGTCCATCTCGTCGGCTACGGGCCGTCGGCCAGCACCATCGGTGCCAACCGGGCCGGCCGCGCGGCCGTACGGGACATCCGGCGGCTCCTCGCGGAGGATCCGGTCGCCGCCTGATGCCCCGCCATGTCACCCGGCCGCCGCCGACTGGCTCTTCGGGCTCGGCCCGCGCGGATGCGGGTTCGCCGGGCTCTGCTGGTTCCGGTTGAACTCGGCGACGTTGCGCTGGTGTTCCGCGTAGCTCGCCGTGAAGCGCGTGTCGCCCGGCTTGACCGTGACGAAGTACAGCCAGTCGCCCGGGGTGGGGCTGATGGCCGCGCGCATCGCCTCCTCGCCGGGGTTGTCGATCGGCGTCGGCGGCAGGCCCATGCGCTGGTAGGAGTTGTAGGGGCTCTCGACACGGGTGTCGGTCTCCGTCGTCCTCAGCGTGAAGCGGTTCAGCGCGTAGTTGATGGTGGAGTCCATCTGCAACGGCATCCCGCGCTCCAGGCGGTTGAACACGACCCGGGCCACCTTGCCCATGTCCGCCCGGGTGGCGGCCTCGGCCTGCACGAGGCTGGCGATGGTGACCGCCTGATAGACGTTCATGGCGTTGCGCTGGGCGCCGGCCGCCGTCGGCACCGCGTTGAACTTCTTGTTGGCGGTGTCGACCATGTAGGAGAGCAGCGTCTGCGGCGTCGCCTTCTTGTCCAGCGGATACGTCGCCGGGAAGAGGTAGCCCTCCGGGTTGCCCTCGGCGTTGTTCGGCAGTTTCAGCCCGGCCTTCGGCAACACCTTCCTGGTGGTACCGGCCGGCAGGGCGAGCGCCTTGTCGACGGCCTCGTAGACCTGGCTCGCCCGCCAGCCCTCCGGGATGACCAGGGTCGCCGGCTTCGGCTTCTCCTTCGCGCTCTCCAGGCTCAGCAGCGGCACCGCCACGGCGGTGCCGGCCACGACGGCTCCGGTCGCGATGAGGACGAGACGGCCCCGGCGCGTCAGTCGAATCGTGCTCCGTGGCGGAGTGTTCATCTGCATGCGGGCACGGTAACCCTCATATCGTCACAAACCTGGCATAACTTGCCATACTTTCATCTTGTCGGCTCCAGACGGGCGTCCCGTCGCACCAGGGCCGCGTACCGTCCGCCCCTCTCCAACAGCTCCTCGTGCGTGCCCCGTTCGGCCACCTGGCCGGCGTCGAGGACCACGATCTGGTCGGCACCCCGAATGGTGGACAGCCGATGGGCGATGGTGAGCGTGGTGCGATTGGCCGAGAGCGCGTCGATGGCGTCCTGGACGGCCCGTTCCGTGCGGGTGTCGAGGGCGCTGGTCGCCTCGTCGAGGATCAGCACCGGCGGGTCGCGCAGGATGGTGCGAGCGATGGCCAGCCGCTGCTTCTCTCCACCGGAGAACCGGTGGCCGCGCTCACCGACGACCGTGTCGTAGCCGTCGGGCAGAGCGGCGATGTGATCGTGGATCTGCGCCGCCCGGGCCGCCGCGTGCAGTTCCTCGTCGGTGGCGTCCGGCTTGGCGAAGCGCAGGTTGTCGGCGACCGTGGCGTGGAAGAGGTACGTCTCCTGCGAGACGACGCCGACCGCCCGCGCGAGGGTGTCGAAGTCGAGGTCACGGACGTCGACGCCGTCGAGGGTGACCCGGCCGCCCGTCACGTCGTACAGGCGCGGCACCAGATAGCCCAACGTGGACTTGCCTGCGCCGGTCGGGCCGACCACCGCGAGGCTGCCGCCGGCGGGGACGTCGATGTCGATGCCGTCGAGGACGGGCCCGCCCCTGTCGTCGTAGCGGAAGGAGACGCCCTCGAAGCGGACCTCGCCCTTGATCCGGTCGAGACGGACCGGATCGTCCTGCTCGGTGATGTCGATGGGCAGGTCGAGGTACTCGAAGATGCGTTGGAAGAGCGCGAGGGAGGTCTGGATCTGCACGCCGGTCGACAGGAGGCTGACGGCCGGACGGAACAGGCCCTGCTGGAGCGAGACGAAGGCGACGATCGTGCCGAGCGAGACATCGGGGCCGCCGACCTTGAGGGTCAGGCCCGCGGTCCAGTAGATGACCGCCGGCATGGCGGACATCACGATCCCGATCACGGCCATGCGCCAGCGCCCGGCCATGTTCGACCGCACCTCGAGGTCGACCAGCTGCTCGGACTCGTCGGCGAAGGACCGCGTGAGCGAGTCGGAGCGGCCCATGGTGCGGCCGAGGAGGATGCCGCTGACCGACAGCGACTCGGTGACCGTGGCGGCCATCGCGGCCATCTGCTTCTGCCGCTGGGTGGTGATCTTCTTGCGTTCGTTGCCGACGCGACGGCTGATCCACACGAACACGGGCAGCAGGAGCAGCGAGACGACGGTCAGCCGCCAGTCGAGGGCGACCATCGCGATGATGGTGGCGACCACGCTGGTGAAGTTGGAGACCAGGGAGGTGGCGGTGGAGGTGACGGTGGCCTGCATGCCGCCGATGTCGTTGGCGATGCGGGACTGGACCTCGCCGGTACGCGTGCGCGTGAAGAAGGCGAGGGACATCCGCTGGAGGCGGTCGTAGACGGCCGTCCGCAGGTCGTGCATGACGCGCTGGCCGACGGTCGTGGAGATCAGGGTCTGAAGGACGCCGAAGACACCGCCCAGCACGGCGCTGAGGATCATACCGAGGGCGAGGAGGCTCAGCAGGCCGGTGCGCCCCTGGGGAATGGCGACGTCCAGCGTCTCCTTCAGCAGGAACGGGGTGGCCACGGCGACCAGCGAGGCGGCGGCGACCAGCAGGCCGACGACCGCGAGCCGGGCACGGTAGGGCTTGAAGAGGGTGAGGATGCGGCGCACCTGCCGGGGCTGTTCGGTCGAGGTGCCGGGCGAGGGGGTCCAGTCGATGTGGTCGCGGGGCATGGCTCCTACGGAGGGTGAGACGATGAGGACTGACGGAGCATAGCTCATTGTTACCTATACTCACAATGAACGGCATCCTGATATTGTTCCCGTATGACCACCCCCGATTCCGACAGTCTGCTCGCGGAACAGCTGCTGCGGCTCACGCGCCGGGTGCACCGCATCCAGAAGCACCATCTGGAGCGGAGCGGGCTCGGCGTCACCCCCGCCCAGGCGCGGTTGTTGCGCACGCTGGCGCACTGCGACTCGCCGCCGCGCATGGCCGACCTCGCCGAGCGGCTCGAGGTGGTGCCCCGGGCCATCACGACCCTGGTCGACGGGCTGGAGGGGAACGGCAAGGTGCGGCGGGTGCCGGACCCCACCAACCGGCGGGTGATCCGGATCGAGCTCACGGAGGACGGCCGTAAGGCCCTGCGGCAGTTGCGGGGGGCCCGGATGTCCGCCGCGGAGGAGATCCTCGATCCGCTGACGGACCTCGAACGCCAGGTGCTGAGCGGGTTGCTGGACGCGCTGGTGGACGGGAACCCGGAACGGGGACCGAAGCATGACCACGGACATGGACACGGAGACGGACATGGCCAGGGGCGAGGGCAAGGACGGGGGCGGGGACGCGACTGCTGAACGCCGTGAGAACGGGCCGTGGCCGCCCCTCCGTACTACGGCCGGCGGGGGCACCCGCCGCGTCGTGCTGGGGGCGGTGCGGGGAGCCGGGTGA
>NZ_JBHVYO010000079.1:0-26791 GCF_042880655.1 Streptomyces sp. NPDC058295 | reverse complement strand
GGTCAATGAGTACCGCTCCTGAGAGCGGTACTCATTGACCTCACGTACATGAGCTCTGGTTCTTGGAACTGTTCAGGTTGCGCGGCGCAGAGGGACGACAACGTCCTCGCCGGTGCTCTTCTCGCTGAGCCGGTAGTAGCTGATGTGCGCCAGCCGCTCCGATTCCTCGAGCCATCCGGCCTCCACGACCTGGCGCCGGGTGCGGGAGAACACGGTCGGGGACATGCCGACGAGCTGGGCGAGGTTGGCACCGGTCTCAACGACGGCGCCGCCGCGGTCAGTGGGATGCATGGCGTACAGCATGACGACCAGGCGCTGGTTGGCAGTCATGCCGGCGGTGCGGTGGAGGATATCCAGGAGCTTTCGCTTCTCGTCGTTGTTCACTGGGCCTCCCACCACGAAGGGGACGTGTTGTCGAAGCCGGGGATGTCCGGCGGGTTGCACGTCTTGATCGCTTCCCGCTGCTCGATCCCGGTCCCGTGAAAGGCAATGTACGGGCTGATCCGGTAGAGCCTGTAGTTGCCGATCCGGCCGCGCTCGATCAGGATGCGACGCTTGAGCAGTTTCCGGTTGATCTTGCCGACGGCATCGGCGGTCATCCCGACCTTCTTGGCGATGTCCGCGCCGGTCGCCCTCAAGGGCGCCATGCCCTGGGGGGAGATCCCGATCCACCACAGCACCAGGAACTTCTGGCTCGGAGTGAATTCCTTGCTCTCGGTGATCGCTGCGACTCTCGCCTTGTCGACCTGGATGTGCTCGCCGGAGAAGGCATAGGGCGCATAGGGGATCGCCTCGCCCGTGTCCGCATCAACAAGTCTGCGTACTGCTCCCAACGCGCCCTCCGTACTGGGCATTGCCTCGGCGCACATGAACCACGGCCCTCAGGCCGACCAGATGAACTTAACGTACATGAGCACGAAGTTCATCAACTCTGCCTCAAGGGCGTGTCGCTCAACCTGACACTGATCCCTCCCTCCAACCTCCCTGCCCGGACAGAGCACATGCTCATGAACCTGACGTCCATCTGGCCAGATCCTGTAGCCGTGGTCACGGTTCTCAGAACATGGGCACCAGGGCTCCAAGAGCTGTCTGCCCTGCCCTCAGAAACCGGGTGCACGATGGTGGGGACCGGGTGCCAGATCGCCGGATCTGGATGGAGAAGGGTGTTTCTGCAGGTCAGGGTGCTCTCGACGCCTGCGCTCTCTCTAGCAGTAGGACACGCTGTCACCTGCGGCGGTCCCCCGCACACACCGTGCCCTGGAAAGCAGTCGCGCACGGCATTGCTGAGCGCCTCCCTGCGGGGCGCTCACATCCGTACCCACTCCCACTGGTCGGCAAAGTGCCTCGCTCCTCCCCTCATCCTCAGCCCACGAAAGCACGCAACGATGCGGCTGCAGCCAGCGAAGCACCCGCCACGTGTGCCTCCGTCAGCCCCCACCGGCCCCAACCACGCTGCCCTGCCAACCACACAGCAAGTTGCAGCCGCCCGACTGCTGAGGGGCCCCGTCGGTTCATCGGAGGCCCCCTGGGGCCGAGGATGTACCGACCCGTAGGCGCGGAGAGCCGCACTTCGTCCTTAAATTGGGCGAATGACGACTTCTTCGACGGCCGCCACCAACGACTCCCGCCACAGACTTGGCGACGAAGAGAGCTCGGCCACCACGGTGGAGTGCCAGACTTCCGGTGTTCCGCACAGCGTTCCCGGCGGCGGGGACTGGGGCCCGGGTGCAAGGGATCCGTACCGGCGACTGACCAGAGACCGCCCCGGTCGCCAGGGCACGAAGGAACACCTTGTGACAGATGGGCCGGAGTGATCGACGCTCCGGCCCATCTGGGCCTCTGGCGCTTTCCACGCCCGGCCTGTGCTGTCCTGTGCGGCGGGGGATCGTTACAGCTGGGCTTCCAGGGTCACTGACTTCGCGGCAAACCCGTGACGCTCGTAGAACTTGATGGCGTCGGGGTTGCTCGCATAGGCGGTGACGTCAACGCGTCGAGCCTGCTGTTCCTTGGCCCAGGTCATGAAGCCGGCCACGAGGCGGGCGCCGATCTGCCCGCTGCTCTACTCGCGACCCGGCCAAGCTGGCGACAGGTCAGACAAGGGCACTCGAGACGGAGTCGTAATGCCCTGCCCCAGCCTGGTCGCCTCCTCACCCGAAGTAGCGCGCCTGCACGTCTTCGCACGGAGCTCCGAAGAAGCCCGGGAGCTTGCCGCGGTGATGCCCGGAGGACGGATCACGGACCTCGATCTGCCCGAACACGAGCAGCTGACCATGTACTGAGAGGGCGATCCAGGTCGTCTCGAAGAGGCGGGCGCCCTACACCTCGATGTACGCGACGACCACGACGGTGCGCAGCGCGGTCACGAAGTACAGGATGCGCACGGCCTCGAGTTCGTCGGTGTACTGGCGCAGCCGGGGGCCGGCCGTGTCGCCGGGGATCGCATCACCGATGTCGGGATCGACGGAGAGGACGACCAAGGCGCGGTCCAGGGCATGGAGTTCGGCCTCGCTGGTGATGGTCTCCAACTGCTTGGCGGCTGCGCCGGAGAAGGCGATACGGGCGCGGCGGGGGCCGTGCGGCAGCGTCATCAGGCGACAGCCTGCCGCTGGCCGGTGAGGCGGGCCAGGTGGGCCTCGCGCAGTTCCTCCCACGGGATGCAGGTCTCCACCGCGGGCAGCCCGTGGGCGGCGATGTCTTCCAGGACGGCGGCGAACCGGTCAGCGTCGGCCCGCGTCTTGGCCGCGTAGGCGCGCACGGCATCGGCGGCCGCGGGCTCAAGCTGCTGCCGGGCAGTGTCGGCGGTGTTCGGCTGTTCGCTCACCAGGTCCTCCACTGCCATGGAAAGTCGTCTTGAACACCACGGTATCGCCGGGTGCACCCGGCGGGGACCGCTCCGGCGGAATCTAGGCCGGCTCTGGGTCGAGTAAGGGCTCGTAGGGGGAGCTGCCTGAGCCGGTGCAGGCGCGGCACGGCGCCGTGGCGGGGCTCCCGTCCCGTCTGCCGTCGACCCACTTCCGGCAGGAATCGGCCGACCCAGTCCGCCTCTGTGGACAAGGTGCCGTGAACGCCGAAGACCCCCGACCGGGAGGGGCCAAGGGGCCTTCGAACTGATGGGGCGAACAGGATTTGACCTGTGGCCTCATCTTCATCAGCGGCGGCCTCGAAACCGGCTGCCGTCCTTGGCTGATCGTCCGTCGCGGTTCGGCGCTGGCCGTCGGCGTCCGCGTGTGCCTCGATGCCACCCCCACCAGCCTCAGCCACGTTATCGGCCTGCGTCGTCGGCGGGAGCACGCCGCGTCGGCCGGCCCGAGCCTCGGTCCCTTTCAGCAAGCGGTGATCAACGGCAGAAAGCCGTGCACTCAGCGCCACTTTTAATTGACTATGGAACAATCTCGCTGAACAGCGGACGCTGCCCTCTATTTACTTGGGAGCGCTGACCCGTCTTGCGCGAGTTCTTACGCGTAGAAACTGGAACGACGAAAAATCCTTGAGATACGCGCGAGCGATTCCCCTTGATCGGCCGCTTCGGCCGGGTTGGTAAGCAATCAAAAGTTGCTGGAATTCAACCGGATCGTCGCGGTCCGCGCGGTGGGTGCGCACTCGCCGGCCAACCCGCAGGAGGAAGCGAAAACGAGCACCCTGCGGCGCCACTTCCGCGAGTACGGAACAACCCATGTCAACGGGGCGCGAGTCACCGTCTATGTCCGAGACCACGACCCGTCTCCGAAGGCCGGTCCTGGATCCAACAGCCCGGGAGCGAGCGGTGGGGTGATGAGGTGACCGCCCCAGGTCGAAGCCCTCCACGACCCCGCGCCCGGTGTGCGCGAGCGCCAGATGCCCTGAACGCTCCACGTGACGGCGAGCGTGCTCGAGGCCCTCGGCGAACAGCTGCGCATGCCACCGCGTCAGCCCCCGCCCGTGCCAGGCCCGCCGCGGCACCGCCGCTCTGTGCTGGGCTCCTGCCGCGTCACCGCCGGCGCAGCATGCCCGGCCCCACCCGCATCCCCACCCGGACCGCCGGCCGCTTCGACCTCGGCCAGCCAGGGCCGCCCCAACCGCCCGCCCAGCACGGTGGTGAACCCCTGCGCACCGGCCCGGTCACGCACTCGCCTTCACGCCTGCCCCGTTCGTCTCGGGCGAGACCGTCACCATCGCCATGGAGATCTACCGGCATGGTTCGGGTTGGAAAGTACGTGCTGTCGGCCAGGGCTACGACACCGGGCTTGCCGGCCTGGCCGCGGACTACGGCATCAACGTCGAACCCTGACAGCGAAGTCAATGCCCGCCGTGCCCTCTGCGGCGGCGCTCGCTCTTGCGTGACCTACAACGCCCGCACGGGGCCCGCTGGTGGGCACCGCCCGGCAAGAAAGAAGAGCACAGTCGAGTCATCAATGCGGCGGTTGGCTTCGCCTGGAGACGCATGGGGGTGCTCATGGGGCGCAGGGCCGGTGACGTGGCGAGGGCCGACGGGCAGCAAATGCTGCAGCTGCGGGCCATGGCTGCCGACATGGTCGTCGAGCTGCAGCGAGCGGATGCCAAGGCCACTGCTGTGTGCGGGGCTGCGGCGGGACTTCTGACGGCTGGCGTGGCGACGTTGTGCGGGGTGAATGCCCCTAGCGGCATTCAGGTGGCGCTGCTGTCAACCTCGTTGTTGTTGACGGCGGCGGTAGGCGCTGCCTTGTGGGCTCTGCGCCCGGTTCTTCCCCCGGCCGGTGCGCCTGACGAACTGCTCGGGTTGCGGCGGGGAGCGGACGCCGGGTTACTGGTGGCGTCCTTTGCCGAGATGAGCAGTGCGCGCCAACGGCACCTGGCGGAGAAACGGTTGTCGGTGATGGCCGTTCTGGCGCGGCGGAAGTTCCGGGCGGTCCGTCTGGCGGTGGATCTGGTGGTGGTTGCCCTGGCGGTGGCCGGAATTGGGCTGTTGATCACCTACATGCCATGTTGAGACCATCCGGTTGTGAGGGGCAACACACCTGGGGGGACTGTGTATCAGCCGCATATCACGGTGATCGGTGAGCAGTTGTGGTCTCAGTTGCGTGATCTCGCACCGCGGAGGTCGCGGCCGGCGCGCAGTGTGCTGTTACGGCAGGGCGATCCCGGGACGCATGTGATCCTGCTGGATTCCGGTTCCACGCTCGTGACACTGACGGGCCAGAGCGGGGAACGGACGCTGCTGGCCGTGCGGGGGGCCGGTGAACTGCTGGGTGAGCTGGCGGTGCTGGACTCGCAGCCCCGCTCAGCGTCGGTCATTGCTGCGGAGACCTGCGTGGTACACATCATCCCGGCCGCGGACTTCCTTGCTTTCGTGGACAAGTACGACTTACTGGCGCCGTTGCTGCGGCATGCCATCGCCCGCGTACGTGAGGCGGAGTCGGTGCGGCTCGAGCTGGCCACGGCGTCGGTTCCTGCCAGGCTGGCCTCGGCCCTGACCCGCCTGGCGGACCTCTCCTCAGCAACAGCACGCGAGCTGTCGGTCCGTCTCACACAGACCGAGCTTTCTCAGATGATCGGTGCCTCCCGCAACGCTGTCGGCACCGCTCTCAGGCCGTGGCGCGAGCAGGGCTGGCTGGACACGACCCCCGGCGGGGGGCTTGTCGTGCGCGACATCGCGGCCATCCGACGGCACGTCCGCGCCGAAACGTGACGCACCGCATCACCGTGGTGCCCATTCCTGGGCACCACTCGCAGAAGGCCTAAATCAGCATGGCACCTGTTGTGACCGCCATGACTGAAAGGCCCGGCTTCCATGGACGCTTCTGTCCTTGCGGACAGTCTCGATGTACCCCCGGAGCATGCGCTCCTGGTCGTCGACATGAGGAACTACAGCCAGCTTCCCGAAGCAAAGATGGCTCCGATCCGTGCCGACCTGGATGACATCATCCTCAACACGGTCTTCCCGCAGAGCGAGCTCGACGACCCCCGGTCGCGGGAGGGCGCTTACCGGGACACCGGCGACGGCGCCATCTGCGTGGTGCCAGCGCGTGACACTGCACGGCTGGTGGACCCGCTGCTCGGCCACCTGAACGCGGCTCTGTCTCGCTACGACCAGTCGCGGCTGCGCGGCGGATCTGCGATCTGGGTCCGCGTCAGCGTCCACGTCGGTCCCCTCTCTTTGCCTGATCACCGGGGCGACGCCATCAACGAGGCCTGCCGGCTGGTCGACAGCCAGGCAGTGCGGCAGGCCATGACCGCGGCGACGAAGCACGGGGCCTACGTCGCGGCCGTCCTGTCCGGACCGGTGTTCGACCGCACCGTGAACGCTGGGCGCACGGCGCACCTGCAGCAGACGCATTTCCTGACGGCTGTCGCGCGTGTCGAGGGCAAGAGTTTCGAGCAGCCCTGCCGGCTCCATGTCCCGGGGATGGCGGCCGAGACGCTGCAGGGCTACGTCACCGAACTGCCCCCGGCCGCCGACGCGGTCACAGCTGATGCGCCGCCGGCCCCGGCAGGGGGCGGGACCACGATGCAGTTCCTGGGGTCCATGAAAGACACCAACGTCATCGGCAGCGTCGGCACCTACTACCACAACAGTCCTGGGCGCTGACGCTCACACTCAGCGTCCGCCGCTCCCCCATCACAGACGAGGCAGTGCATGTCAGAACAGGGTTTCGGGCCGTTAGGGCCCGATCATTCAACCACCCCCCAGCCCGGTGAGCTGGAGCCGAATGGATCAGGCGGCTGGCGGCCGCCGTGGCGGCGGCAAGTGGACCGGCCGGAGGGCTCTTCCCCGAGCGGCGTGCTGCCGCAGGGCTCCGCGTTGGAAGGCCCACACGCGGGTGCGGGACAGGCCGATGCCGTGCCGGATGTACTCCTCACCAACGGCGCCGCTACTCATCTGTACGGCAAGGTTGACGTGGTCGCCGGCAGCATCAACAAGTTCGTCAGGCAAACGCGCAAGTTGGACCTGCTGGAGGGTGTGCGGGTCGATCGCGGAGAGGTCCTGAGCCGGCCCTTTGTCTGCGAGGGGCAGTGGGCAGATGCCTGGCAGCAGGCACTCGCGCCGGAGGCGCCGCGGCCTCGGCAGCGTGTGGTGATTGTGGTGGCGCCCCGTTCTTTCGGCGCCACGACCTTCGCGTTGCGGCTTCTGGCCGAGCACACCGACAGTACGAGCACGCTGTTCAAACTGGACGGGGACTGGAATGCGCCAAGCCAGGGGCGGCTGCCGTTGGAGGAGGAGCACGCTTACCAGCTGGACCTGAAGGATCCCGAGCGCGACCGGCCGTCGGCGGATTTCCTCGATGCCCTCAGCACCTTCGCCGACTACCTCGGGGATGCCCGTTCCTACCTCGTGCTGACGGTCGCCCAGGAGCTGTGGGACGATCGGCTGACAACCCGCAAGGGTGTGCAGGTCGTGTATCTCAGCGAGCCTCCGGATGCCCTGCGGGTGGTGGAAACCCGTCTGACCGCGACTGGGCATGCGCCGCTCGTCGCCGATCTTCGCTCCTTCCCGAAAGCCGTGGCCTCTCTGCGGGGGCTGCACGCTATGGCGGCCGTGCGCGCCGCGAACACCATCGTCATGACGTGGCAGGAGCACAGGCGCCTGCAAGACGCCCGTACCTCAGCGGCTCTCCCCCGGTCTGCACCGGCCGACCCCGATCTCAGCCTGGAAGACCGCATCACCGCAGCGCTGTCGGATTGGAGGGATCACCTCGACGGGCTCTTCGGCGAGGTGGCGACCACTCACGACAAGGCCAAGGGCTCCCTCACGCTGGAGGACCGCTGCCTGCTGCTGGCCCTGGCGGTGCGCCAGTCGGCTCCCCTGCCGACTGTGGCCAGCACCGCACGCGCCCTGCACCAAGCTCTCGTCCCGAAGGACGCGGGCACCAAGCCGAGCCTCTCCCCCGCTCAGAGTTCCTTCGCCGGCCGCGGGCTGCGCCGCCGCATCCAGGACGTCGGCGCGGCTGTCGGCTCCCAGGACACGGTGCTCTTCGACCGGCCCGCCTACGGCCGGGCCATCCTCGAGTATGTCTGGGACAACTACGAGGCCATGCGCGAGGCGATGCTTGCCTGGCTCGTGCAGAGCGCCGCCGGCGACAGCGCAGCCGATCTCTCGGTTGCCGCACTGTCCGCCCTCGTCCTGCGCCACGGCACGACCGCTCACCTCACCACCCTGGGCGCCATCGCCCGCGAATCCCACCCCGACCTGCTCAGCGCCGTCCTGGACGTGGCCGTCCACGACGAACACGTCGGACGCCTGGCCTGGGACGTTCTGTACCGCTGGGCCGAGCAGAGGCCCTACGCGCCCATCGTCATCTCCACCTGCCGCCGCGTCCTGCACGACGACGCCGCCAACGCGTCAACGGCGAAGAGGGCCATGGTGCGGCTGCGGCGCATCGCCCACACCACCGGCGAGCCGGACCTGCGCCGTGACGTTCTCAAGGCCTTCGAAGAACTGGCCGGCCGGCCCACGGGTACCGCCCGGCTGGTGGCCGAAGTCCGCGACTGGCAGGAGTCCCAGGCATCCACGAAGAGCGGGAGCCTGGCCTTTCTGGCCCTGATGCCCGTCCAGGACGACGGCATGCCCTGGCTCATGTCCGACCGCGCGCCGGACATCGACGTCCAGCGGGCCTTGCAGGACCTTCTCAGCAGTCCGGACACGACGGCCGAGGCCATCCCGTACCTCACCGGATGGATCCGTACGTGCGCGCCCGACCCCGCCTCCTACGGCCGCCTGCGCGACCAGCTCCTGCCTGCCCTGCGCGGTCACAACATGTTCCACGCCGGCATGGAGCTGATGAAGGCTCTGGCCGACGTCACCACGCCCCAGGGCGTCAACGCCGGCGAGGACTTCTACCAGCACCTGGTCGACCACCGTCTGCAGCCGGTGTTCTCTCTCCCGAAGGATCCGGCATGAGGTGGCCCTGGCAGCGGGCGGAACGCACCACCACCTGCCCGCTGCCACGGCTGCTGGCCAGCGCGACCCCCGGCATCCCGTTCGAAGCGGTCTACACGCTGCGCTGGCGTCCCACACTGCGCCTGCGCACCAACCTCGACGACCTCGTCCGCGCCGACGTCCACCAGAAGGCCGCCGCGACGGCGGCACGCTGGGACGCAGCCGACCTGTCCGCTGCCCAGGACGCCCTGAACGCAGCTTTGGGCGCTCCGCACGAGAGCAACCGCCACTATCGGATCCTGGCAGCCCAGGTGGTGTTGCGTCTGTCGCCGGAGTCCCGGGAACGCCTCGCGCAGCGCACAGCGGACACCGAACGCGTCCGGCGCCTGCAATTCCTCAAGACACACCTTTACGACCACCCCGGCCTCGTCGTGCTCGACCGTCTCGAACGCCATCCCGGACGCCTCCCGGACGAGGAGACTGCCGCGCTGCAACGCCTGGCCCGCACGATCAAAGGCTGTGACCAGTGGTGGTATCCGCTGCTGGAGCAGTGGGAACAGCTCGGCGACGGCTTCAGCGATGCCGACAAGCAGCAGCGGGCCATGCTCGCCCTGCTCAACTCCGTCGCCGCACTCAACGGCGGAAGCCCACCCGCAGCGCAGGCACACGCCAACTGACGTCCATCACACGGCCCTTGGCACGTGGCGAGCAAGGACTTTCACCGTGAAGCTTGTCCTTTGGAGAGCCGTGCTCTCCCCCCTCACCAGCCTGCACGCCCTGCTCCTGCAACGGCGAAGCAAGACACCACTCTCCTACGACACGGCCTGGCGGCAAGCCCGCATGCTGCACGCACCCGACGAAATGGTCTACCGACTTTACGGACACCACGCTGGCCCCGTCCTGTCCGACACACCTGACCCAGCCCGCCCATCCCTTGCCGACCCGACGGGGCAGCCAGAGGACGGACCGCGCTGAGTACGCGCTCGGATCCGCCTCCTCCCGGCCGGCCTTCACGCTGCTTTCGCAAGGAACTCGAGCCACACAGGCGGCGGGTGAGCTGCCGGACACTCCGGGGCCGGCGACACAACGTGAGGACTACGCCGTCCCGGGTGTGTCACAGCAGCTGTACATGCTCCAAGCTGGCCCGCAGTGCCGGAGAGGCGTCTTCGACGACGTGTCCGTGCTCCAGGCTCTTGAGAATGACCTTGCCCTTGGGAGCCCGGTCCACGTGGAAGGTGGATCACAGCCGGCACGTAGGACAGTCCCGGCCGACCAGGAACGGGCGCAGGAGGTGCAGCTCGTGGTCGCTGTCGCGCAGGTAGAGGCTGCCGGCCTCGAGGTCGTTGCGGGGCACCGTCATGGTGCGGGTCGGCACGACCGGATGATCTCCTGTCAGCTCACGGTATTCGAGTGCGGCAGTCCGGGTGAGTGCATCCCAGCGGACGGTCGTGAGGTATTCAAAGAGGCGACCGCCGGGATTCCGGTGGTCGCCCCCCCCCCGTTGAGGTGGCGGTCAATCAGGCTGCCAGCCCGGCAATGAAGACCAAAACTCCACCAACTGCTGCGAGCAGGAACGAGAGTTGCACGAAGCGGTGCTTACGCCACGCGATCTTGCTCATATTCACGAGCTGGTTGCTCAGAATGGGCAGGGTGTCCTCCTGTGCCAACTTCTGCGCAAGCGTGGCGGGATCCCAATACTGAAGGTGCCCAAAATAGATGAAATTATCGGGTGCCTCGTTCTTCAGGAGTTTGACCTTCCGTAGCCTGGGCACGACCACGAGGGCGGCCAGGACAGCACCGGCCAGGATCAGCACGGCTCCTGCCCACAGAGGGACACGAGCACCATAGCCGTGGAGCCGGGAGAACCGGTGCCCGTTGTCGGACAGAGCGACGATGCCGGCGAGTGCGGCCGATTCCAGGGTCAGGGCGAAAGACGCCTTGGCATCCACTCGCCATGTCCACTCGCCGATGGCTTCGTGGATCCGCCACGCGGTCTCCTTAGCCTGGTCGGTGCTCACGGTTTCCACGTCCAATTCGACCTGTAGACAGTAATCTTCTCGCCGCCGACGTCCCTGGTGAACGGGCCGCCCCACATCAGCTTCTTGTCCGGGGCTGGACCGTACTTCGACGGGTCGAGCAGTTTTTTAAAGACCGGCTCGGTGATGTAGGTCCGGTACTGACCATTGCGGACATCACTGAGCTTGGCTGCCACGTTGGGGGCCCGGCCGATCGAGACCAAGTCGTTGTGGCCTCGGACGCCACCGCGCACGATCAGTGCGGTTCCTGAGTCGATACCGACACAGTGTTTGATCTCGAAGCCCTTTGTGGTGATCGACGACAGGTTCGCCTCTACCTTGGGACGCACGATCTTGTCGACCACGTGGTGGATCTGCAGACCACACTTCGCGGCGTCACTGTTCTTGGTGTCGCCCATGAAGACGGCCATGACGCGGTCACCATCGAAGCTACGGATCTGCCCGCCGCGTGCCTTGATGACACGGCAGGTGGCGTCCAGGTAGGCCCGGATGACCTTCGCGGCGGTAGTGCGAGTGAAGTCCCGTGCCAGGCCTGTGGAGTCGGCCAGGTCCGCATAGAGGTAGACCGCGTCGACCTCCACGGCTCCGTTGCTCAGTTTCACGTCGCCCGTTGCCGGCACGACGGTGCCCTTCCGGATATCCCAGTCGGAACACACCACGCTCGTAACGGCCGCACTGATGTCATCAGCTAGACCCATAAAGCCCCCAATCTTCGTACTGGCGAGCGCAACCTAGCAGGCCCCACCGACAGCGAGACGGCGCGAGGTGCGCTGCTGCTCGAACGGGGACTGCGCTGAGACGGCGCCCCGACGGGGCGCTCCTTGACCGGACGACGGCGCTCAGGTGAGGTAGTGGCGCTCTCGCGCAACGGCTGATCCTCGGACGGCCGACTCTTCACCCGGTACCCCACCAATAAGCGGTCCGATAGGTGGTCATCCGCTCGCCTCCGACGTCCGTCACATAAGGGCTCCACATGTCTTTGCCGTGGTCGTCGTACTTCGAGCCATCGAGAAGCGAATAGTAGACGCTGTCGGTGATGTAGATCCGGTAGTACGGCTCCTCGCGGATATCGCTCAGTTTGGCTGCGATGTTCGGCGCTCGCCCAATCGAGACGAGGTCGCTGCTGCCGCGGACTCCGGCCCGAGTGATGAACGCGTCTCCGGATGCGATGCCTACACTCATGCATACATCGAACCCATCCTGCTCCAATTGTGGAAATTCCGTGTAGAGCGCTGGCTCGACGATCTTTCGTATCGCATAATTGATCTTGAGGGCGCACTCGGCTGCCTGGGTATTCTTAGCGCCGTCAATGAAGATGGCCATGACGCGGTCACCGTCATAACTGCGGATCTCTCCGCCATAACTCTTAATAATCGTAGACGCTGTACGAAGCGAGGCGCGTATCACCTTGCCAGCCGTCTCCCACTCGAAATCGCGGGCCAGTTTGTGGAGCCAAGCAGGTCGGCGTAGAGGTAGACAGCATCGAGTTTTACGGCGTCGTTCGTGAACAGTTTGACGTCGTCCGTACCAGGAACCACCCGCCCATCCGGATCACTTCGGCCTTGTCCCAGCAGACGCCGTCTGTTCCCGCAGGTCCAGAATCCACCGGTCGACTCCCGGGACTCGCCCGAATCGAAGCGGACTGTCGCCGGGATGGCGCCCTCTGCCTTCGGGGGCGGGCCGCGGGGCCGTGTCGTAGTCGTCGTCATGCCCGGTCCAACGAGCCAGCTGTGCGATAGGACGTGCGGCACCCTTTCCGTCTAGCCGTCCGCCCCCCGCGCTCGGATCCGGGGCCGCCGTTCGGCAGCCCCGATGTGGTCAACGCCTCCAGGAGCCTTGAGGGTCGCGTTCGGGCATGCGGCTGGGGTGGGCGAGTCGGCCGGTCGCCGCCTGAGCGAGCCAGTCGGCCCACCGGCTGATGAGCTCGTCCAGGTCTCCGATGACGAGCGGGATGAAGGGCCAGGCCACCTGGTGCATCATCATCCCCGGGCTGACGGCAGCGCGTGATTCATGGTGAGGGTCGAGCGCGAAGGGCTCCATGGTTCTGGTAGTAGCCCGCAGCGGGGTGTCCATGAAGGCGGTCTCGAACCACTGGTACTGGTCTTCCGTCTGTGCGTCGGCGTACCAGAGGGAGTGGCTGCGGCCCTCGTACCCGTGGTAGTTGGCGGGGACCTTCACGGAGAGGGTCGCGGAGGCGATGACGTCGAACGGCGCCGGCGTCGAGGTGGTGCTCCAGACCTCGGGGGCAGTTTCCCTCGGTCCGGACAGGGTCAGCTGGGCCGCTGGTCGCAAATTCGAGCTCGAAACGGTGCCGGAGTGGTATCTGCGGGAGCGGGCAGGAGGGCTGGGTGCACGCTTCTCCGCCTCGATGAACGGGTGCACCGTCCGGTGAGCGACGAACGCCTGGGCTTCGGAGGGTCTTCCCCGCCGACGCGGGGGTGCTCCGCTCTCGAACAGCCGCTGTCCCTGGGGGCAGCGGTCTTCCCCGCCGACGCGGGGGTACTCCGAAGCAGATCATCATCGCGACGGTGCGCATGGGGTCTTCCCCGCTGACGCGGGGGTGCTCCGAAGAGACGGGCGGCACTGTGGGGGCGCCGCGCGTCTTCCCCGCCGACGCGGGGGGGGGGCTCCGCCCCGGGACGAGACGGTGGACAAGTTCACGAAGTCTTCCCCGCCGACGCGGGGGTGCTCCGGTCCCGGCGCAGCCGATCGTCCTGAAGCCCGGGTCTTCCCCGCCGACGCGGGGGTGCTCCGCCCAGGGCGAGTCCGGCCGTGCGGCCGGTGGCGTCTTCCCCGCCGACGCGGGGGTGTGCCGATCTTGGTGTCTGTCTCGTACGCGTGCTCGCCGTCCTCCCGCGCCGACGCGGGGGTGTGCCGTACTGGCCGTCACCGCCCGGGGTGGTGCCGTCGTCTTCCCCGCCGACGCGGGGGTGCTTCGCTGGGCATTGTAGGCGTCCGCGCACCGCCGTCGTCTTCCCCGCCGACGCGGGGGTGCTCCGTGGAAGAAGAAGTACGGGTTCGTCGGTACGAAGTCCTCCCTACCGACGTGGGGGTGTGCCGTCGCACCAGCGGCAGGGGACGCCGGGGTCGTCGTCCTCCCGACCGACGCGGGGGTGCTCCGTCGACGGTCTGCTCGAATCCGTCGGCGTACCGGTCCTCCCCGCCGACGCGGGGATTCGGGATCGTGCGCCCGGGCTGGTACAGGATGGGGTCCTCCCCGCCGACGCGGGGGTGTTCCAACGTTCAGCGCCGTACCGTCGAGCAGCGCGGCGTCCTCCTCGCCGACGCGGGGGTGTTCCGCCAGGACGTATCGTGCTGAGCCGGGTACAGCGGTCTTCCCTGCCGACGCGGGGGTGCTCCAGACACTTTCGCCGACGTCGTGTCGGGCACCACGTCCTCCCCGCCGTCGCGGGGGTGCTTCGATGTTCTGCGAGCCGGAAACGGACATGAGGCTGTCCTCCCCGCCGACGCGGGGTGTTCGTCATTGGGCAGGGACGGGGACGGGGACGGACGCTCGTGAGCGCTGAGGGTCGGGAATGTCCTCACTGCTCAGCGCTCAGCTGACGGCCTGTTGCTCGGCACGGGTGCGGGTGGTGGCTGGGCAGCCATCTGCGGCAGCGCCCGCAGGCCGGGAAGCTCGCGCCTTTCTCTGATTCGCTGTCACACGCCGTGACGGTTGTCGAACCGCTCCTCATGTAGGCGACGCTGAGCCTATTCTGTGCGCTTCCAACTCGAGCCAGTATGACGTGGAGTGTGTATGGCTGATCAGCCCCTCAGGGCGCACTTCGTTGCCGATCCGATCGAGCTCCCCGATGGCCGTAGGGTCCGTGTCAGCGCCTATCCCGATGGCAGTATCCGGTTCCGGGTTGACGGACTGCCGTACGTCCTGACCGAGGCGTACCTCAGCGGGAACCCCGAGAACGACAAGGCTGTCTTGAAAATCTCGCCCGGCAAACAGGGCAGCAACGCCTCGCACAACTACGTGGAGTGGTTGGAAGAGAAGAACAACAAATAGGCGCCCCGCCCTCCACGCGTCGCGGGGGTGTTCCGGTGGCGGAGTAGGTACTCAAGGAGATCCACGCATCCTCCCCACCGACGTGGGGGTGTTCCGCGGCCCCCGTCGCCACAACGGGAGCGGCTTGCGTCCTCCCCGCCGTCGCGGGGGTGCTCCGAACGAGGACATGACGGAGGAGTACGGCGCATGGTCCTCCCTGCCGATGCAAGCGGCCGCGTCGGCGGGGAGGACAGCATCCTGCCGGGCTGCATGACGCTGGACGGCGGAACACTCCCGCGTCGGCGGGGAGGACCCGTCCCCGGACTGGCTCAGCAGCCGCTGTGCCCGTCTCCCCCGCAGGCGGCCAAAGACCGGCCGCCATCACGACGGCGGCCGCCGACGCGCCCCATACGGCGCCCCGGCGGCCACGGGGTGCTCCGTGGCGGGGCATCGCCCTAGGCGCTGTAGCTCGTCTCCCGGCCGACGTGGGGGTGCTCCGACCTTGCCGGCGGCAAGGTAGACGTCGCCCTCGCGCGCATCAGCACCGCCCCGGCGTGCGGCTGGGCGCTGACGGCGCCATCGTGGCCGTCCTCCCCGCCAACGCGGGGTGTTCCGGTCTGCTTCGGCGCCAGCTTCATCTTCGAACCGTCCTCCTCGCCGACGCGGGGGTGTTCCGCCAGACGACAAGCCCCGCGTACGTCATCCAGTGCCCTCCCCGCCAACGCGGGGTGTTCCGGAGGCCGGGACCTGCTGGGACAAGAGGTCTTCGGGCTGGCCCGCAACCCGTTTGCCTTTCTCGAATCCCTGCCTCAGCAGGGTGACTTGGTGTGGGTACGCATCGGGCCGCCCTGGCGCGCGAGGTCGACCCCGCTCAGCTCGGTGCTCACGTGATCACCGCCCCGGCCGTTCCGCCGTCCAGCGAACGCGCGGCGAACCCGGCGAGCCGGTCCGTCCACGGCGCGGACGCGGCCGGGGCGGTGCGGGCCGCAGCCCGCTCGCGCAGCTGCTCCAGCCGCGTCGCCAGCAGGTACTGCGCGGTGCGCTCCCGGGCCGCGTCGGCGGCCTTCGTCGCGGCGGCGACGGCGTCCGCGCCCTTCGGGTTGTGTTGGAACCAGGGGCGGCCCTGCTCAGCCTTGTACGCCCGCCGCGCCTCAGCTTCGGCCGCCTCGGTCCGGCCCAGCGTCGCCAGGGCGTTGTCCTGGTACTCCTGGATGGCCTGCTGTGCGGTCTGGAACGCGGCGAACGCGTACGCGTCCTCAGCTGCCTCGGGATTGGCCTTCAGGGCGGCCACGTCGGTGATCTGCAGGAACTCCTGCCATGCGGTGGCGATGCTGTTGCCGATGGCCGTCCGGGCCTCGGTGGCGGCGGCCGCGACGCTGCCCGGGTCGGTCAGGTCGCCGGACCAGGCCGCCGCGATGAGACCGGCCTCACCGATCAGGGTCTCGGTCTGACGGCGGTGGTCGCACGCCTCGCACAGCCCGGCCGCCCGGTCCTGCCCGCAGTCCTCGCACGGCAGGGGCTGGCGCACCGCGTCGGCGACGGCCGCGGCCTCATGTTCGCGCTCTGCTCGATCCTGAGCAGCCGCTCGGGCGGCATCGCGGCGGGCCTGCTCCGCTCGGGCCTTCTCACGCCGCCACACGAGGTCCTCCGCCTCGATGGCCGCCTGCTCGCGCAGCCGCTCCTCGAGGACCCGGCGGCGCTCACCATCGGCCAGACCGGGCAGCTCCCGGTCGACCTGTGCCGCGATCTTCGCCCGCCGGGCACGCCGGATCTGGAGCACGTTGCCGCAGTTCCCGCACTCCCCGCCGGTGTCCAGCCGGATCCCGTCATCGCACCGGCGGTCCGAGCACGCCTGACGCTGCACCAGACCTCGCCGGATCAGCCACGGGTATGGGCGGTCGACCAGGGCCTCGCCGCCGGTCTCCTCCAACCGGTCGGTGAGCCGGCTGGCCAGCAGCCGAGCCGCCGCCTCCGGCTGCTCCAGCATGCCCGCCAGCCGCCACACCTCCGCCTTCGCGGCCGCCTCAACCTGATCCTGCTGCCAGCCGGACAACCGCTCCCACAGCCCGCAGACCGGCCCCAGAGCCACCCGCAGGCCAAGATCAGCCGGAAGGCCCACCCTCCGCTGCTGCTGCGCCGCTTTCCACCCCACGGCCTCTGGCCGGCTATCGGCCACAGCCCAGGCAGCACGCTGCCCATCACGCTCATCGACCGGGGCCCCTTTCGGCTTTTCCCCGCGCAGCGGGCCAGCCTCGGCTAGTGGCGGCGCCGACTTGGCAACGTCGGTCTCGCTGTCGTCGGCCTGGTTCTCGCGCATGCACACGGGCTCCGGCCGACGGCCTTCACCCCCACGGCCTTCGCCGGAAAAGCAATCAGAGAGCGCGAGAGAACCACCAGGAGTAGCGGCAGAAGCGTGGAGAGCGTGGTGCTGTGCAGTTGCGGCGAGGTCTGTCGATCCGCCGATCTTGTCCTGTCCGGAACCCTTGATCCCAGTCGTCACAAGGGCCTTGCCCGTCTCGCCGGACTCTAGATCTCCGGATGCAGTACCGGCGAGGTCTGAAAACACGGCCTTCGCCGCCCGGCGGGCCTCCCGCACGGCCACGCCGTGGGCCGCGGCGACCGGCACCAGGCGCACCCGCGACCGCGCGTGCAGACCCGAGCCGGTCTCCTGGCGCACCACGTCGGCGACGCCGTGCTCCTGGAGGCGCTTGAGCACCTTCGCCCCGGCCGCCGCCGTGCAGCCCAGCAGCCGCGCAACCGTCGCTGCCGGACGCCCCCGCCTGGTGTCCACCGACCCGGGGCACAGTTGCAGCCAGCCCACTGAACCCGTCGTCAGCACCATCAGCAGCAGTCCGAGCCGGTCCGTTGCAGCCCCCCGGCCCGTACGCCCGGCGAGCAGCCCGGCCGGGACCGGTGCCTTGTCCTTCGGCGCCCACCCCGGACCGAACAGCACCTCGCACAGGCTCAGCAGCACCGCCAGCTCCGAGCGGGACAGCGCCAGCGCGTGCCGCCGGTCGCCGGCCTTCTGCGCCCGGTACATCGGGATCACCCAGCACTCCAGCCCCGTCGCGTGCCCGAAGCTGTTGGTCACGACGTTCGAGCCGAGGAACCCCGCAGCGCGCAGCTCGGGCAGCACGGTGTGCGCGACCATCGACTGGGAAACCCCCAGCCACCGACCGATCTCCGCCGCCCAGATCGACGCCTGGTAGTCGTCGCGGACCTTCGCCTTCGCCGTCAGCACCACCGACGCCAGCCGCGCGCCGTCCGACGCACCGGCCAGCGCTGGAGACGACACCAGCGCACGCACCGCGGCGAGCAGCCGGGCCCGCATCGTCTTCGACAGCTGGAGCGGGTTGCCCAGCTCCAGCGAACCAACCGGACCGGCCTGCGCCGGGACCGACCGCAGCCGACGCCGCGACGCCCCGCCGGCGAACTCCGCACGAGAGAGCGGAAGCACACCGGCCGACGCCGCCACGGCGCTCACCGGACCACCCGGAAAGACGTCAGAACATGATCCATCTGGCGACCATGGACCAGGTCACCTGTGGACAGAATCCAGCGAGTGGCAGCAAGCCTGTGGACGACGGATCCGGACGCGGGTGCGACGGGAGCCGGGACAGAGAGGTGCACACCTTCTATGGGTGTCGAGATCGAGTCCCGTGTGACATCGAACGTGCGCGAGATCGCAAAGCCGTCCCGAACAGCGTGACGTACCGGGCGAATCGGGCTGTGAAATCGGTCAAGCTGGGGCGTCGCGGAGGAGTAAATAGGGGCGAAACGGCCATGTGTGGGCTGGCGAAAGCCCGAGCGGTCGTGCAGAATGACACCGCTCCCTTCATTCAGGAGTGGGCATGACGAAGCCCCGTACGGGTGCTTTGGGTTCGTTGCAGAACCAAGATCGACCGCTTGACCGGGTGCGAACCGGTCAAGCAATCCTTCGGAGGGCTTGCGAAACCCTCCGGTGGCAGATGGGGCGTCAGCCGAGGTGAGTGCGAATCACCTGGGAGCTGGATGTCCCGGGCGGCTAAGCCGCCCCTCGACTTAGCTCATGCCGCTCCCCTCAACCGAGGGGCAGACGGCTGTGTGCAGCACAAACGCCCCGCCGAAGGGCCAGCGGTCGCTCACGCGCTGCTGGCACCACGGCGGGGTGTTGTGTGACTGGGGCAGGGTACGGGTACCCTGATGCATGTCGATCACCTGGGATTCGCTCTGTACGGGTGCTCGGCAAGGCCGTCGGACTCCTTCCACAAAGTCCTTCGGCCCGCCCCCTCGACTTGCTGAAGGTCGTGGGGGCCATTTTCTTTTGATCAAGCTCGGAGACACGATACTCCCCCGTCCCTCCGATACGGACACCAGGAGTTGACGTGTCGCAGAGCCGGACGATCGCTGACGACTTGTCATGACACGACACCTCCCTGGTGGATTCGAAACTCATGAGGATCAACTGCACTGATCACGCGGTACGTGCCCAAGATCCGAACAGGAATCGGCCCGGAATCCAAGCGGACTTGCACAAACACCCCCGCGAATCCCGCAGGGCGGGAAGCTACCTGCTCAAGCGGCCCACCCAGCGGGAAGTGCCAGCGGCCAGCCACCCGTGAAACGGGCGCCGAACCGGATGCGGTGTCGCCCGGGGGCAGGTGAGCAGCCCAGGCGTTCTGCTTAGGCGTTACTCGTCGCACAGGCACCTCCCGGCCTGCTTCCAGGTGGGGCATTCGCGGTCCAGACGTTCGTAGGCGCCCGGAGGGTCATCGGGGAACCAACTGAACACCTCGGAGAACGGGAGGTGGTCGATCTGAAGTGTGTGCTTCGGCTGTCGCAGCCCTGCCAGCTCCGCTTCGCCCACCTGTGCCACCTTCACAAAGGGGGCGACAACTGCCACAGGATCGGGACCGAGATCGAACCACTCGCCGCGTACACGCTTGTCAGCGAAGCGATGGTGCAGCTCAGCTTCGATGTAGTGGCCGCCTTCGTAGACAGCGAGCAACCGCAGGGGGACGGGTGACCCCGACGGAAGGTCACGGAGCCGACGCTCGAGGTCGTCGCTCCAACCGATCTTCACCAACGGCGAGTCTGGAGATCCGATCAGGTATACGCGCTCCGGCCGCAGCGTCACTAGGGCCTCCACTCGTGTACGAGGACGGAGAACAGCACGCTGTCGCGCCACTGCCCGTTGGTGAACACGTGATCACGCAGCACGCCCTCGCGGACGAACCCGAGCTGCTGCACGACAGCGATCGAGGCGGCGTTGTCCGGACCGATCGCGGCAGAGACCCTGTGGAGCCGGAGCTCCTTAAACGCGTACGTGATCAGAGTGCGGGCTGCGTCTGTGGCATAGCCGTGGCCCCACTCTTTCGCCGCGATGGCATAGCCCAACTTCCCGGCTTGGACACCGCTGAGCCCGATCCGAGCGAATCCGATCACGCGGTCGTCGTCGCGCTTGGTCACCCCGAGATAGAACTCGGTCCGGGGCTTCTGCGTAGCGCGCTCCATCGTGCCTTCGATCATGGTCACGGCCTGAACACCGTCGCGGCTGTCGAAGCTGAGCCACGTCGTGACAGCGTCATCGCCGATGATCGCCAGGACATCGTCGACGTCCTCGCGGGTGAAATCACGCAGGACAACCCGCTTGCCAACAAGGCGAATCGGCTTGTGTGGACGGACGATGGTGCCGTGGCCGCGCGACGACGTGACGAGCCCTTTTGCTTCGAGAGCCTTATAGGCCGCGTGGACTGTGGCCTTCGAGCCCTCGCCGGCCGCCACGAGTTCCCGGATGTGAGGCAGATGCTGGCCGGGCGCGAAGTCGCCGCGGCGGATCTGTACGGCAAGCCTGTCCGCGAGTTCTTGCCACTTCGGCGCCATGCGTTTCCCCCTCACTTCGGATCCAGTGAACCACAGTCCTAGGACTGTGGGTGTGGCGTATCAAGCGTCAAAGGTCAGCAGCGGCACGTCATAGAGGTCCGGGTTCTTGGGACGGGTCATCACCGGGGCGGTGACTTCGACTACGAGCATCTCGACAAGGAACTGCACTTGGGCGCTGAGCAGATGGCTCGTGTGGCCGGTGGCCGAGCGCGCCCTTTCCCCCAGCGAGGTGTGGATGTGCGGCAGGACCGTGTCGGTCTCAGCGTCGTACGCGAGTGTTCCGCACCCCATCGCTTCCACTCCGGTCAGGTGGACCTTGCTCCAGACGGGGGCCTCGGGGTTCTCGAGCTTCTCGCAGGCGCCGACGATCTCTGCCTCAGCGAAGCCGGCGATGAACATGGGGATGTAGCCGTGCCGCACGTCGTTCTGGCGGCAGAAGTCGGCGAGGGTGGGAAAGAAGTCGTCGCCGTGGTCGAAGGTCACGCCGAAGGTCCGGCCGGTGGTGAGTTCGTAGCTGCGCAAGATGGGATCCCGGGGCTGTTGGGTCGGTTACGAGAGGGTGCTGAAGGCCTGGTTGATCTGGTCCCTGTCGGCGCCGGTCATCAGTAGTAGCTGAAGCAGAATGCGCGCCTTGACCGGGTCCAGCGTGCTGCCGGAGATCAGCCCGCGGGCGAGCAGGTCCGACTCGGAGCCGGGGAAGCCGTAGGTCTGCCGCAGTACGGGGCCGGATCCGGTGCGGGTGGCCAGGATGACCGGCATGCGCTTTGTGAGGTCGGTAAGGGCGTCCACGCAGGCCATCGGGACATGGCCGGCCCCGAACGCAGCGACGACCAGGCCGTCGACGTGGTCACCGAGGACCTGGAGGAGCGTCCCGTCGTCTCCGATCCCGACCGTGAAGACGGTGGTGCGGACGGCGGGATCGGTGGCGCTCGGGGAAGCAATCCTCGGGGCCGCGTCGGGGCGGGCCAGAATGCGTACGCGGTCTTCCGCGACGTAGCCGATCGGACCGGGGTACGAGGTGAAGGCGGTGGGGCTCGTGGCGTGGGTCTTGCGGACCCAGCGGGCAGCGTGGATCTCCTCCCCGAACACCACCACACAGCCGGTGCCCCGTGCTTCGGTGCTGGCCGCGGTGCGGATCGCGGCCAGCACGTTCGCGGGACCGTCCGCTCCCGCCATGCTCGCGTTGCGCATGGCGCCAGTGACCACGATCGGCATGTCGCCCGTGGTGACGAGATCCAGCAGGTACGCCGTCTCCTCGATCGTGTCCGTCCCCTGGGTGACGACCACGCCGTCGACCGCGAGCGACTCGATCGTCGCGGCGAGCTCGAACAGGTCGGAGAAGGACAGAGACGCGCCGGGCAGACGGCGGAAGTCACGTACCTCCACATGGAAGCCGGTGTCAGCGAGCCCCGGTACCGCGGCGATCAGGTCGTCGACCGACAGCGTCGGCGTCGCGCCGCCGACGGGCTGCGCGGTCATCGCGATCGTGCCGCCGAGCGAGATCACTGCGACGCGTCGGGCGTTGTCGGCCATGGCCTCTTTCCCCTTCGTGAACAGGCAGATGATGGTGCGGGATCAGTGATCGGCCGGAAGAGAGGCCACGTACGCGCAAGCGGCGTCGATGCCAGCCGCGGAGACCAGCCGGCTGCGGGACTGGATCAGCCCGGACGATCCGTACCGGGCGAGCTGGCCGCAACGCTGGATCAACCAGGACCACGGCAGATCGAGGTACTGCGCCAGAGCACGCAGCCGTCCGGCAGCCGTCGGCGCCGCGGTGAGTGAGTCCGCGTCGACGTCGCGGGCCGCGATCGTGAACTCGCGGACGACCGAGGACCGGGCGGTCACGTCGACGTGCCACATGCCGTCGCCCCTCACCCAGTTCGCGATCACCGCTTCCTTGTCGGGCGAGACCACGAAACCCTCAACGCTTTCGTACGCGGGATCGGACGTGAACTGCGCGTGGATCCCGAGCGACTCCATCAACGCCACGGCCAGAAACAGCAGGATCCGCTCGTACCTCGGAGACGAGCGGACCACCTCCTCCGGGATGCAGAACGCCCGGGTGCTTGTGTTGCCGAGCGCCTTCGTGGTTTCCCGCAGGTACGGGTACTTGTGATCGAAGATCAGCCAGGCGCTGGCCTCCTCACCGCGCTGTTCCCTCGTCCAGAACGCGGGCAGCGCAGGCAGATCCGGCAGCGCCCGGAGGATGTGGCGAGCGCAGAAGTCTGAGCCGAGCCACATGTGGGCGACCGTGTTCAACCCGGGTGCAGCTTCTCGGCTGACCGCGGAGGAAGACAGCCGCTCGTAGGCCTTGAGATCGCTGCGGGTCTCGGCAAGAGGCTGATCATCGGCCTGCAGCGCGTCGTCGTAGTTGCTGACGGCCCACAAGATGCCGTAGGTGAGGTCATCCAGTTCGTAAGCCGTGGGTGCGGCGAGTTCGTACACGCCGCCGTTCTTCGCGAGCTTGCTGCGGGCCGATCGGCCGTCCAGAGCGTAGAACCGTGAGACTCCCTCGGCGTTGACGGCCCCGACCAACAGGCTGCGATTCGGCCGCGTCAGGAATTCCTCAGCCCGCCGCTGGTCGGGGACAGACACGATCACTCGGCTCCCCTCGATGCGGGCGGGGTGGACCTGGAGCGAGAGTTGGGAGCCGAGCATGGAACGGCCCCCTGGAATGAGGGCGTGCCAGTCGACTCCGAAGTCAGGGGTGGGGCGGGACAGTTGAAGGCCCGGCCAGTTTTCGCTGGCGGTCCTCGCTAACCCGAAGGGATCTTCGGCGGCGCTGATTGCTGAAGCTGTTGGCATCTCCATGCCGGCAACCGCACCTGCACCGACCCCCACCCCGGCGCGCAACAGCGCGCGTCGATCGAGTGCCACGAGCACCACCGTTCCATCGTCGAGACGTGCAGGGACGAAGATCCCCTCACTGTCTGACGGTGCCGTGTGTGAAAGGGCCGTGGCCAGGCTCATCGGTGTATCGGATACATGGGGCGCCGAACCGGATACATGGGTGGGCTCCGGTACGCCCCGGTTGATCTCCTGCCACAGCTCGATCAGAAACCCACCAGCACCAAGTGTTCGGTCGATGAGCTCCGCCTCACCCCGGTCCTGAGGTGGGCGGGCCCCGTTCTCCCAACGTTGCACCTTGGAGTGCGAAACGAACGTCCTCGCGGCGAATTCCCGCATGGACAGTCCACGCGCCTCACGCAGCTGTCGGATGATGTAGCCAAGGCGGTGCTGGGGAGACTGGTCCGGCGTCAGCACCTTCGGCCTCTGGCCCACGTTGAGCCCCCTCTATGTATCCAAGTCCCTGTATCCGCCCTACGGATACAGGGCAACCGTAGAAGTCACCCAAGATCACGCCTACACCTGGAGTACCGGCTTCCCCAGCCGGGATCGATCCCCAACTTCGGCTCTAGGAGGGCGAGATGAACGAGATCCGTCATGCCCACGACAGGGGGCACCGTGTGGCCGACGCGCATGGCCGCAACATCGATCTCACGCCCACCGGCGTGAGGTCGACACATGACTGCACCTGCTCGAGAGCCATGGCAGGAACCCGGCCGCGCGGACACGTCCGCGGTACGGTGGTCATACGCGTCACGGTCATTCTGACCGGCGGATTGGTCGTGCTGGTTCTGCTGGTGGTGATCCGCGACATCGTTACCACCGTGGCCAGCACTAGCGTGACAGGCTTGATCTTCAAGGCACTGCTGAGGCCGTCTCGCCGGGGGGACCGGTGAGACGCGTGGCCTCTTGCGATCGGCTTCGTGCGCGCCGGGCACTGCGGGTTGGCTCCCTGTGCGGGAGTAGCAATTCACAACGCCCGGGTCGCGAAGTAGGTTCATCAGGCGTCGAACTCGTAGTCGAGCACGTACGCGGCGGAGTCCATGGTCATTTCGTTGACTTCAACGGCCCGTCCGTCAGCATCCAGGGCGGTGCGAGCCAACTTGATGACGGACCGGTCAGCTGGAATGGACAGCCGCGCCACCTCTTCCCCGGACGGCATACGCACCCGGATCTCCTCCCGGAACCGAGTAGGCGCGTGCCCGAGGTCTGCAAGCCGGGCGTAGATTCCGCCTGGACCCGGATTGGCCTCAGTGATTGCCGATCCAGCGACCAAAATCTGTGGGAGGTAGGACGCCGCGAGCATAACGGGCCGGCCCTCCATGACGTATCGACGGCTGCGTACGCAGACGGTCTCGTTCTCCGCGAGGTCGAGCACCTCAGCAATGTGCTGAGGTGCGACCGCTCCTTCGGTAACCGTGACCTGGTCAACGTCTGGCGAGCGGCCATCGTCGGCGGACCAGATCGTCTTGCCGCTTCCCCACTGGTCACGCGCCAGCCGGGGAATGCCACGACGGCGAATGGGGCGGAAGTCCTCGACATACCAGCCCGACCCCTTGCGGGACCCCACCAGGCCTTCGCCTCGCAATAGACCGAGAGCTTGGCGCATGGTCAGGGATGCCACACCGAAGTCAGCGGCGAGCGTGTTCTCGCCTGGCAGCCGGTCGCCAGGGGCGTAGTCACCGCGTTCCAGGCTCGCCCGCAGCTCTGCGGCGATGCGCAGGTACTTGGGCTGGTCTGTGCTGGACTCGCGGCTCATCTATCTCCCCAGGCTCTTTCTCTCTATAGAGCTGATCGTACGGGCCGGGCAAAGAGCAAAGCCACGCTCGCGCGCCGGTGCAAGGATCTCACAGCATCTCTATGGAGAACTATTGACCTCTTTAAAGAGATTTGCTTCACTGGGTCAGCGCAGGACGGGACACCTACGGAGACCGTCTGATCACCTCGCGCTGCCCTACTCGACTGAACTGGCAGGTCACACCCCTTCGAGAGGAGCTCCACCCCGTGAATGTCACCCGCCGTCCCGCCGCCAGCCTCGCCACCGAGTCCTTCGACCGCCAGACCTCGCGCTTCTCGACGCGCTCGAGGTGGAGCTCCCGGAGTTCGGCGACATCGACTTGGACGTGGCGTTCGGTACGCCGCTCGACCTGTACGAGGCCGGCACCCTGGCCCGCGAGCGCCTGGTCGACCTCCTCCTTCCGTACGCCGCGCAGCTGCATATCGCACGGCCAGCAGCCGCGCCCCTGACGGTCGCTGCCTGACCTTCTCCCGCCGGGTCTTCACGGACCCGGCTCCCCCACCCGAAACCGCCCCCGCGGGCGGCGCCGGATGAGGGAGCCGGAACGTCGGTCCCCTTGCAACACCGCAGGAAGTCGTCCGCCCTTCGGGGCGGCCGGGGTAGTCCTCAGCTCGCTGAGGGCGCGAGAGCACCATCGAACTCCTCCGGAGCCTGACGGCCGCGACGACTGTGTGCACGTCGCAGCGCTGTGCGCTGTCTGTCCTACGGGACGCCGGCCTCGTGCCGTGCGGCCCGGAGGGGAGAGAGAGCATCGCGACGCGCTCCCTGCCACTCCGTCCGTGAGGAGTCCAGATGTCTGCTTCGACCCTTGAGCGCACCGCCCGCCCCCGCCGGAGCCGGACCCGCTCCCGCACCGTCAACGCCCGCCCGGCGCTCGTCATCTCCACCCTCAAGCCTCACCAGTACGACCTGCGCCCGACTTGTGTGTCGCTGATCTGCCCCGACTGCAAGACGTGGGTGCCGATCACCGGCCTCCAGACCAAGAAGCCCAAGGTCGTGCCGCACGACACCGGCCGTGCGGGCAAGGACGCGGCCGTCCGCTGCCGCTTAGGCAGCAACCGTCTGGTCACCGTCGACGTGACGGTGAAGAAGTGGCAGGCGCGCCTGGAGGACGGCCACGCGGAGACCGGCCACCGCCGCAAGACCACTGTGCTGCCCAAGGCGTTCAGTCTGCAGACCGACCGGACCCTGCGGGGCCGTACGGAGCGCACGCCGGCTGGTCGCGTGGCTGATTGGGAGGCGGTGCTGTTCCGTGTGGCAGCCGCCGACGAGGAGCGCCGGGCGGTGCCCGCTGGTGATGCCCGGACGGAGAGCCCTGCGGTCCCGCTGAAGCCGAGGGATGTTGAAGCGTACGAGCAGCGGCAGCGGGAGCTGGGGAGGCGATACGCGCAGAGCAACCCGGCTACGTCAGGCGCCTGACC
>NZ_JBHVYO010000078.1:26174-27566 GCF_042880655.1 Streptomyces sp. NPDC058295 | reverse complement strand
GGGTCTTCGGCCGCGTGGGCGGCCCGGCGTCAGCGGGCGGCAGTGCCGTCTGCGGCCTCGGCGCGCAGTACCTGCTCCACGCGCTCCTCGACGATGCGGGCGACGGCCCAGCAGGCCGCCGCGTCCAGCCGCTTGTACGTGACCGCCGGACGTGCCTCCACGACGGCGGCCGTCTCCTTTGGCCCGGTCGTGACACGGACCTGTACGGAGACCGTCGTGTCCGACGGGCCGCACAGGTTCAGGTCCAGGGTGCCGTGCCCGAACGCGGTGATCTCGTCCAACCGCAGGACGGGGTCCCTCTCGACCGCGTACCGCACGCTGTCTGCCAGCTGGAAGGCGGTCCTGCCCCCGATGGCGGGTACCCGCACCTCACGGACGGAGGGCAGGGCCACGGCTTCGGGGCCGAGCGTGAGCCCGTACCGGCGGGCCGTGCGAGCCGCGCTCACCACTGTGGAGGTGGACAGCACGGCGGTGAAGGCGAGGGCGACCGCCGCGCCTGCGGCCAGGGCCCGGGGGGCGGCCCCAATCCAGGGCGTGCCGTCGCCCAGGACCAGCGCGGCGGTCATGGCTGCCGCGCACACCGCGCTGGTCGCCAGCGCAGGCAGGGCCAGCCGGCGGACGACCGCCAGCCAATAGCCGAGCATCGCATCGTTCCTCTCGCATGTGGGGAAGTCGAACCATACGGTGCCCGGCGCCCGGGGGCTCTGCCGCCCCGGGCGCCAGCCGACGAGTACGCAGCATGTCCCGCACCCCGTCCCCGTCGGGGCCACCACATTGGCTCTGTGGGGTCAGATCCGATGCTCGGGCAGTTCCGCTTCCTGAGTGGGCAGCGGAGCGTGGTCGGTGAAAATCGGCATGCCAAGTTCGACCAGTTGCGGCCGCCCGTCGGCCGGGGCCCGGCTGAGACTGTTGAGCTTGGCGGTGGCGGCGTCGAGGCTGCTCTGGAGCCCTTCCACTTCACCGAGCCAGCCGTTACCACGGGCTTCACGGATGCGTTCCCGAATCGCCTGCACATCCGATGGCGATGCGGCGGGGACCGGCGGGCAGGGGCGCGTAGTCGGCGAGGTTGGCGAGCAGCTCGCGGGCACCGGGCGTCTTCAGGACGATGTCCTGGACGCGAGGGTCGAGGCCGTTGAGGTCGAGGATTCGGGCGGCGGCCGGGTCGCGGAGCCGGTCCCGGACATCCTCGATCACCGCATGATGATGCACGACTTTCACCCAGATTGACGTTCGCTGCTGTACGTCGTGGGGGGGGGGGTACCGGGGCGCCCCCCCCCCCACGGGGGCCCCGGCCCCCCACGCTCTCACCCCTCAGGCCGAGGCGCTGCGACTCCGCCGCGTCTAAGCCCCCGCCCAGCCGCACCTTGGACGGCCGGGCGCGCTCGGGGCTCC
>NZ_JBHVYO010000078.1:0-26164 GCF_042880655.1 Streptomyces sp. NPDC058295 | reverse complement strand
GGGGGTTGTTTTTGGGGGGGTTTGTGTGTGGGGGGGGGGGGGGTTTTATTTTGGGGGGGGGGGGGTTGGGGGGGTGGTGGGTCTGCCCGGCCCACCCCCCCCCCACGACGGGGACACAGTCCTGCTCCGGTGCGGCAGAAACGTCGCTCTCCCTGTGCCGACCTCGTGCCGCGGGAGCCAAGGTCCGCTGCTTGCCGTAGGGGCACCACCTGCAAGCAACGAAGGTTGATCGCAACTCCGCCTGAACAGGCTCTCTTAGTAGCTGTTGTCGTACCGACCTTGGCGATCGTTGATCGAACGGGAGTCGGATGCCGTCGTCGGCGCCGACAGCCGCGGCTTCGTCGGCGGCAAACTGGTCAACGGGCGCAAGCGGCACGTCGTTGTCGACACCCTCGGGCTGCTGCTAGGTGTGATGGTCACCGCTGCGGACACCGGTGACCGCACCGCCGCGAAGGTCTTGCTGGAGCAGGTCGCCGACGCGCACCACCGGTTGGCTCTGGTCTGGGCCGATGGCGGCTACACCGGCAGCCTCGTCGAATACTGCCTGGCCACGCTTTCAGTGGTCCTGACCATCGTCAAGCGCAGCGACGATCAGAAGGGGTTCGTGGTGCTGCCCAAACGCTGGATCGTCGAGCGACTCTTCGCCCACCTGGTGCGCACCCGCCGTCTGGTCCGCGACTTCGAGCGCAGCACCTACCAGCGCCGAGGCGATGGTCCGCTGGTCGATGATCGGGCTAATGACCCGCCGTCTGGCCCGGCCACACCCGCAGCGGGCGTGAACCGGCCCGACGCAGGCTCGGCCAGCCAGCCGCGGGCCACCAGGCGTTTCGCCTTCGACCGCAGTGCTTCCACCCGCGCCGGCACCACGTCCATACCGAACGCCGCAGCCATCTCCTGGCAGGTCAGCGGCCCTTGATGGAGCCGGGCCCGGTCCGCGAACGCCTGCAGGATGCGCTGGTAGTCCACTGACAGCACCGACCAGGCCAGCCCCTCACGCCACACCGGCACCTGCGACCTCACCCTCGCCGCCTGGTCGCCTGCGACGACTTCTCGGTCCGGTGTGGGTGCGGCCATTCTTGAGCGCCCGTTTCGACGGAGACCTTGATCGGGTTGTCTTCGCTGTCGAGCAGGATGTCTGCGTAGCCGCTTCAGGCTCTGACAGCTTGAGCAGGCCGGCGCTGCACGGCTCGTATCGGCCCCGACAGGGGAGGCACATTCTTCGCCGGCGCAGGCCGTTCGCGGGCCGGGGCCACCGGTGGAACCGTGCGGAAGCGCTGCGGAGGGCATCGCAGCTAGGACATGCTGATTGTTTTCCGGAGGCGCCAGTTCGGCGCGGTACATGGGGGTTGCCGTGGACGCGAAGGTTACGTTGGCGGAGGCATTGATGGAGTTGCGGCGTGAGTTGTATGCCGCGCAGGACGACGGGGCCGGGCAGCAGCTGCGGTTCGAGGTGGAACAGGCACAGCTGACGCTGGATGTGGAGTTCCGCCGCGGCGGCGACGGCAAGGTGAAGGTCGAGGTCGGCTTTCCCGGTGCCAAGGCTGGCGTGGAGGGGGGCGGCAACTTGGGGACCACACATCGTCAGACACTGACGCTGAGCCTGCAGGTCCATGACGAGGCCCTGGGCGGCAGCCGTGCCAAGATCCGCCGTCCGTCCGCAGAGGACGGCGCCGGCGCCGCTGTCGAGCAGCCCACCGGTAGTGAAACGTCCAAGCACTCCACGGACGCTGAAGTGCCGGATGAGGGGTTCTGTTCCATGGACGGGTCGAAGCGGCCATGGGAGCGGTGAGATGGACGCACGGCGCCTTGCATGGGTACGTACTGGGGATCCGGGGGGAGTTGGTTCCGGCTATCTGATCGGGCCCCAGCTCGTGCTGACGGCCCTGCATGTGGTGCTGCCGGAACGGCGGTGGGCGCGGCGGGTGCAGGCGCGGGTGGGACATCCTCGCTTCGGCGGTGTTGCAGACAGGCTGGCCGAGGTCTGCTGGCCGGATCCCCGTGAAGGTGTTCCGTCAAAAGATGCTTTGGACATGGCTCTGTTGTGGCTTGAGGAGCCCGTCTCTGTGGAAGATGGTCCGGTGCGGTGGGGACGGCCCGGAGGAGTTGTCCCGCTGCCGTTCGAAGGAGCCGGCTTTCCCGCCTTCGCCGACGAGGCCGCCCGCGGGAACTTCGAGCACCTGCGGGGCGAGCTGCCGGTGGTGTCCACGTCGTCGTCCGACTGGGTTCTGGACTGCCGGGTGTGGCCGAACCTCGGGCACGGCAGCGAGCGTCCGTGGGCGGGCGCGTCGGGAGCAGCGGTCTTCTGCTGTGGCCGGCTGGTCGGGGTGGCGGTGGAGGACAACCGGCCGATGGGCGGCCGCCGCTTGCAAGCTGCGCCCGTCCATGAAGCGCTCAGCCTGCCCGGCTTCGCCGACCTGGTCACCCGGCACGGTCATCCCGGGACCACTGTGTCCTTGGAGGAAATCACCGCTGCGCAGCCGGACACGGATCGAAGCGAAGATGCTGTGACATGGCCGGCTGTACCCGTGCCGGTCCCTCAGCTGGCGACGGCGTTCCAGCCTCGCAGTGTTTTGCGGGAGCGGATCGACGCAGCGTGGTCGGACAACCGGTCGGTCGTCCTGGCGCAGGAACAGCCGCGCGTGCTGTCCGGCGGAGGTGGGGTCGGGAAGACCCAACTCGCTGCCGCCTACGCCACTGACGCGATAAGGAGTGGCACCGACCTGGTCTTGTGGGCGCCTGCCGCCGACGTGCAGCAGGTGACCACCCTTTACGCACAAACCGCCGCTGGCCTGAAGCTGCCCGGCGCTGGCGCCGGCGACCTGGAAGCGGACGCTCGCCTGCTGCTGGACTGGCTGCGCATCACGGACCGCCGTTGGCTTGTCGTATTCGACGACATTGCTGATCCGCAGAGTATCCAACGGCTGTGGCCTGCCAGTCAGACCGGCAGCGGCCGCGTCCTGGCCACCACCCGGCGCAGGGACGCGTCGCTGACCGGCAACGGCCGCATCCGCATCGACATCGACGTCTACACCCCCGCCGAATCCGACACCTACCTGCGCCAGCGCTTCGACGCCGAGAACATGGGTCACCTCATCGACGATCACACGCCGAAACTGACCCACGCCCTGGGGCACCATCCCCTCGGCCTCGCCATGGCCGCCGCCCACATGATCAACGAGGAACTGACCTCTACCAAGTACCTCAACCTGTACAACGACCGGCACGCCCGCCTGGACAAGCTCATGCCGCCAGCTGCAGACACCGAGGGCTATCTCAAGCCGGAACACCCCACACAGGTCACCGCCGCACTCCTACTCTCGCTGGACGCAGTACAGGCCACTGACACCACCGGCCTCGCCACCACGGTCCTGCGCCTGACGGCCCTCCTCGACCCCGCCGGCCACCCCCATGCCTTGTGGAACACCCCCGCCCTCCTCGACCACCTCGCCATCCACCACACCCCAGCCTCACAAGGTGACACCACCGCAGTACACGCGCCGGCCACAGCCGAGCAGGCCCACGCGGCCCTTCGTCTCCTGCACCGCTACGCACTACTGACATGTGACACCCGGGCGGAACCCCGCGCCGTCAGCATCCACGCCCTCACCGCCCGCGCCACCCGCGAAACCATCCCTGCCGACGAAACACCAGCCCTCGCTACCGCAGTGGCCGACGGCCTCCTCCAGCTATGGCCCGACCCAGACCAGCACCACGCCGACCACGCCGCAGTTCTGCGCGCCAATACCAGTGCGCTCTCCGACCACAACAACGACTGCCTCTGGTCCCCGAGCGGGCACCCGGTCCTCTACCGTGCGGGCAACAGCCTCATCAATGCCGGACTTGCCGCCTCCGCCATCGCGTATTGGCAGCGCATGGCTACGGAATGCAAGCGACTGCTGGGCGACGACCACTCCGACACGCTGACCGCCCGCTCCAACCTCGCCACCTCCTACTGGCAGGCAGGCCGAACGAGCGAATCGATCAAACTGCTGAAAACGGTGGCGGCCGAGCAAGAACGACTGCTGGGCCTCGACCACCCCGACACGCTCACCACCCGCAACAACCTCGCCACCTCCTACCGACGGGCAGGCCAGACGCGCAAGGCAATCGGGATCGAGGAGCAGGTGTTGGCCGACCAAGAGCGACTGCTGGGCCCCGAGCACCCCGACACGCTCACCAGCCGGGCCAACCTCGCCATCTCCTACCGACGGGCAGGCCAGACGAGCAAGGCAATCGGGATCGAGGAGCAGGTGTTGACCAACCAAGAGCGACTGCTGGGCCCCGAGCACCCCGACACACTCACCAGCCGCACCAACCTCGCCATCTCCTACCGACGGGCAGGCCAGACAGACCAAGCGATCGAACTGCTGGAACAGGTGGTGGCCGACCAACAGCGACTGCTGGGCCCCGAGCACCCCGACACGCTCACCAGCCGCAACAACCTCGCCACCTCCTACTTGCAGGCAGGCCGAACGAGCGAATCGATCAAACTGCTGAAAACGGTAGCGGCCGACCAAGAGCGACTGCTGGGCCTCGACCACCCCGACACGCTCACCACCCGCAACAACCTCGCCACCTCCTACCAGCAGGCAGGCCAGACGTACGAAGCGCTCCGGATCGAGAACCAGGTGGTGGCCGGCCGGGAGCGACTGCTGGGCCCCGAGCACCCCGACACGCTCAGCGCCCGCGCCAACCTCGCCACCTCTTACTGGCACGCTGGCCTGACGGATAAAGCGATCAAGCTGCTGGAACAGGTGGTGGCCGACCAACAGCGACTGCTGGGACCCAAGCATCCCGACACGCTCACCAGCCAGGGCAACCTCGCCACCTCCTACTTGCAGGCGGGCCGAACGAGCGAATCGATCAAGCTGCTGAAAACGGTAGCGGCCGAGCAAGAGCGACTGCTGGGGCCCAAACACCCCAGCACGCTCACCACCCGCGCCAACCTCGCCACCTCCTACTGGCAGGCTCGGCAGCCGCGGAGCTCAGGAAGTCGGTGACGGGCCACTGATGCCGACAGACGGGTGAGGGGCAGACGTGTACGAGCTGCCCGGTGGTGGGGTGGTAGTCCAGTCCGCGGCTGGGGCGCTGGCAGTCCGGGCAGCGTTCGAGGGAGCCGAGGTCCTGGGTGTGGCCGTCCTGGGCGTACATCCAGGTGACGGGGAGAGCGCCGGGGGTGGCCTGCGACGCGCTGCGGATCCGCCAGTCGGTGCGGGTGGGGTAGGCGACGAATCGGCACCAGCCGTAGGTGATGCTGTCGGCGAGGTCGTGCCCGTCGAACGGGCGAAGGCGCTGGCCGCAGGTGTCGCGGTAGTAGACGCTCGTGGCGGCCAGGACTTCCCGTACGGGCGGGTGGCCGCTGAAAAGCAGGTCGCCATCCTCCCCGAACTCGGTCACGAGCAGGCCCCGGTGGGTAAAGCTGACGTCGTCGCCGGACGGGACGAACACCGCCTGGTCCATGTCGTAGGCGTCTTCAGGAATCGTCGCCGACCCCCAGATCCCGATGCCGTCCAGGAAGGTGTCCAGCCGGTAGCGGGCGCCGTCGATGACCGGCTCGGTGCCCAGAGCACGCGCCCAGGCGGTGATGCCGTCGGTGTCGTGTTCACCAACGCGCAGGATCAGGCTGTGCCGAGGACGACCCGGCTCGGGGCACATACTGCTGGAGATCGCGAAACCGTGCAGCGGCAGGTCGGGGTGCTCCTGCAGGAGGCGCCGGCCGACGGCGAACTGCCCGTTCTCGCGGGATCCGTACCGCTCCAGCTGCGTCAGCAGATGCAGGGTTCGTTCGGGTGCCGGTGTGCTGGTGAACATCCGTAGCTCCTTGATGAAAGGGACAGCGCCGCGCCCGCACAGTGACGGGCGCGGCGCTGCGGAGTGTGTGTGGCTGCTACCTGGTGGTGTCGGTGACCACGAGGAACTGGTCACCGACGAGGTCCCATCACGACCTGGACGTCCGTGCCCTGGGCTCGCTGAGCAGCGGCGTACTCTTCCGCCGACCAGGAACCGCGCGGGCCTCCCGCGGGGAACCGTTCCCAGAACGGTGCGGGGCGGCGGTCACGGGTCCATGTCCTCCACGCCGGGGATGGCGATGTCCCCGAGCACGTCGTCGATCGCACGGATGACCATGGCCCGGTCTTCGGGCCGCGTGGTGTCGAGCACGGCCCGGGTGAGGTCGACCAGGTCGAGGTCCTCGAACAGGTCGGTGAGATCGGCGATCGTCTCTGCGTTCAGGGAGTCCGTGTCGCCGGCCGCCAGGGACAGCGGCGCCGCCCACAGGACTTCGAGCGTGGTGACGTCCAGCCAGATCGGCTCATCCGGTGTGCGGGGCAGGCAGAGGAAGCCGGTGATGCGGAGCTGGTCGCCGGGGGCCAGCTCGTGCAGCACGGCAGCCACCAGTACGGGGGTGGTGGCTGTGCAGGGCAAGACCATTTCGTCCACCACTTCGTCGGTGGGGGAGACGATGAGACGGAAGCGGGCAGTGGTCTCGCACCGGTCGCCGCGCACGGCCTCGTCGTGCAGGAAGCCGTCCAGAGTGACCGCTATGCCGCTGTGGTCCATGGTCATCCCGCCTTCCTGGCCGGTGCACTGGCAGCGGCCAGGAGCCGGTGCATGTTGCGCCGCTGGTCGTCCGGCGTGAGCTTCCGCGGCCGCCGTGGCAGGGGCCCGTTGACGTCGCGGTCCAGGCGGACGATGCGGGCTTCGCGGACGGTGAGCGGGGTGTAGCGGGCGGCCTGGCGCTGCTCGCGGCGCCGGTCTTCGCGGTCGGCGACGACGGTCACCCAGTCGGTGCCGAGCCGGTCGGCCAGGCGCTGGCGCAGGTGGGTGCGCTCGCGGGCGGTGGTGCCTGCCCACACACCAAGGCGTGCCTGAGTGGGGTGGGCCAGTGCCCATTTGAGGCAGCCTTGCGCGATCGGGCAGCCGGAGCACAGCTGCTTGGCCTGCTCGATGTCGCTCTGTGCTGCTCGTGTGCTGGTCGTCTCGTGGGAGAAGAGGGCGGGGCGGCGCTGGCAGGCGGTGGGGGAGGGCGTGTAGGGGAAATCAATCCGGTCGGAGGCCGGCAGGTCGGATCGGAGTCCGGGCATGGCAGAGCTCTCCAAGGAGGGGGAGGGTCAGGCGTGGTCGTCGTCGCGCGGGCGCTTGGGCTGGACGTCGGAGGCGAACCTGCCGAGGCGGGCCTCCGTGGGGTGCTGGGTGATCCAGTCCTCTGCGCAGACCTTGTGGACGGGTTCGCCGTGGTGGGACCGCATCGGTGTTGGCCGGTGGCACAGCACGCACGGCAGGTCCTGCCAGCGGTCGAAATGCCGGCCGTCGCGCCAGTCCAGCAGGCCGCCGGGAGCCGGGACACAGCCCGGCTCCCACAGCGGCGTCTTGCGGGCCCGACGGGTCATGCGAGGGGCAGGTGCGTGCCGGGACGGCCGGGACGGCGTCCGTGGACGGTGGGCGTGTAGGCGTCGTGGCGGGTCGCCAGGTAGCCGGGCGGCTTCTCACCGGTCTTCACCCGGTACATGGCCATGTCCGCGCCGCGCAGGAGGCGGGACACACTGGCCGCCTCGCGCAGGTCGGCGGCACGGGCGGTCCCGAGGGACACGGCCGGGGTGAGTGTCTGCCCGGCGTGACCGACGGGCTGCGCCAGCAGCTGGTGCAGCGCGGTGACTTCCCGCAGGGTCGCGGTCGGCTCGAGCAGCACGGCGAGGCCGAACTCGTCGCCTCCGAGCCGGGCGGCGAGGCCGCCGCGGGCCTGCGCCCAGGCCCCGAGCCGGTGGCCGATGGCGGCGATGAGGGTGTCGCCGGCGGCGTGCCCGAGGGTGTCGTTGACCGTCTTCAGGCCGTCGGCGTCGGCGACCAGGACGTGCAGGAGGCCGCGGTGCGCGCGGGCCAGGGACGCGGTGCGGGACGCGAGGATGTCGCGGCCCGGAAGGCCGGTGAGCGGGTCGCGGCGGGCGGCTTGCAGGTGCCGGCGAACCCTGACGTCGTCGGCGACCGCGAGGGCCAGGGGCACCGCGGCGGCGGCGAGCGCGAGTATCCGGGAGCGCTGCCGTAAGACGGGCTCAGCGGGCATGATGGTCTCCGTTCTGCCCTCTCGAGGGCGGGATGAGGGAGGCGCACCCCCGGCTGTCCAGGCGGAAAGGGGTGCGCCTCTGCTGTTTGCGGCTGTGCGGGTGGCGTCAGAGAACGGCCGCGACGCGGGCTCCGATCCAGTGCGCGGCGTTGACGCTGACCGCGTTGCCGATGCCGAGGATCTGCTCTTCCTGGCTGGCGTCGGGCAGCACGTAGTCGGCGGGGAACCGCTGGGCCTGCGCAAGCTCGCGTGGGGTGAGCATGCGCAGGGAGCAGTCGTCGAGGGTGGGCGCCGTACGGACCAGGCTGTGGTGGGGCTTGCACGCGATCGTGATGAGCGGCTCCGCTGTGGTGCGCACGGCGCCCTTGCGGCCGTTGGGCACGATCAGTGCGTGGTGGCGTCCCTTGGCGGAGACCGCCGGGACCGGGCCGGTGGTGGCGACCGCCGTGGTGTTCTTGCGCAGGATCGTCACGTGCGGGGCATGGCCGTACCGGGTGAGGCCGGCGGCGACCCGGGCGCGGGTGGAGTCCGCGTAGGGGGTGAACTTCTTGCGGTCCGGCCGCCCGTCGCCGATCCGCTGGCCGGGCAGGGACCAGTCGATGACATCGCTGATGGGCCGGGTGAAGGGGTCGACGATGCGGTGCCCGCACTGCCGGTTGGGGCAGCGGTAGTCGTACTGCACTCCCCACTTCCCGATCTTGCGGCGGCGTAGGTTGCGCCAGACCTGGCGGGCCTGGACCGGCCCGCACCCGGGACACAGGGCCATCGGGCGGACCTCGAGGTCGGGCTGCGGGATCACCTTTCGGGTGAAGACGATGTAGACGCGGTCCCGCAGCTGCGGCGCGGTCGGGTTGTCGACGTCCCCGAGGTGGGCGCTGCTCGCGCACACGATCTGATGGCGGTAGCCCAGGATCGCCATCCCGGACAGCCACCAGTCGAAGAGCTCCCAGTCCGTCGCGAACTCGATCACGTTCTCGCACAGCACCGCGTCGTAGCGGTGGACCTCGGTCGCGGCGATGATGTCCAGCGCCGTAGCTCTGGTCCGCTCGAACTGCGGCTGCATCCCGTCGTCCTCGGTCAAGGAACCGTCCGCGCCGATGAGGCAGGTCTGCCCGCGGGTACGCCTGCGGCCCCCGGCCGGGCTGATCTCGGTGCAGATCGGAGAGCCCCACAGGATCCGGGTGCGCGGGAGGGACCGCTTGTCGAAGGCGTTGATGTCTTCGGTGAGGTGGAGTCCCTCGGGGTGGTTGGCGCGGTGAGCGGCGACCTGGACGGAGTTGTGGTTCATCGCCAACCGCAGCCGTAGGCCGGCCCCCTTCAGTCCCTTGGTGGAGCCCCCGAGACCGCAGAACAGGTCCGTGAAGTCGTCCTGGTCGTGTCTGAACACCAGCATCAGGTGTTGTCCGATCTGCCCTCGCGGGCGGAATGAGGGAAGGCGCGTCCCCGGCTGTCCAGGCGGAAGGGGTGCGCCTCTTGCCGTGATCATGTGTGGTCCGTGCCGTACCGGAATCGGGCATGCTGGGATGTGCGCTCGCCTCTCGTGACGGAGAAGCTCTGAGGGGCGAGCGCACATCCGACCGCAGCCTTGTCCGCGGCTGCGGATGTTCCGGAGCTGCTACCGCAGACCGCCCACCGGCGGTACGGCGGGGACGCTGCGGCAGTCGCCCGCCCTGTCGTCATGTACCGACCGGCCGTGCGTCGGCGCCAACTCCGCAAGCAGCATCTCTTCGCCATCGAGCGTGATGTCGGTGTAGCAGCCGCAGGTGCACGGCACGACCAGCGTGAGGACGTCGGCGGCGCCGTCGTGTTCGGTGATGCGCAAGGTGTGGTGCAGCCACAGGCCGCCGTCCAGCCATGCCACGGCCGAGGGCTCGACCCGGCGGCCGTGGCTGTCCGTGGCCGGGGCTCCATGCCAGTTGGCGGCCTCCACGGCCTGCGCGAGGGTCTGCGGGTAGGCGGCATAGGTGTGATGGGCGGCGGCGGTCTCCGCGTCCTCGCGCTGCTCGCTTTCACTGGGTCCGCACGCGTCGGCGGCTATCTCGAGCAGGAACGCGAGCGGACTGTCAGCCGCGTAGGGGCGGGCCGTGGTGGTGGCGGTGTCAGGCATCAGCACTCCAGGTAGATCGTGATGTGCCGCCGGGGATCACCGGCGTCGGTGGAGGGTGCACAGCCGGCAGCGCAGACACCTCAGGCATCCAACTCGTCAAGCCGCACTTGTCTGGGTGCTTGGGGAATCGAACACCAACGGTTCGTTCTCCTGGCTTGCGCGTGGATCTCTGATCGCGCAAGAGTTCGGCTGACGCGGAGTTCAAGGTTTGTTGCGGCAGGACGGGGAGACAGGTGTGCAGCACGGATCTGGCCGCCAAGGAGACGGCGATAACTCGGTTCCTCCAGGACTACCCGCAGGCGGTTGAGGCTGGCCGTGGTCATCCCGCCCTACGCGGGTGTGAGTATGTCCGCTGGTCCGAGTTCCCGGAGTGCCCGGCGGCGATCCCGGTGCTGTTGCACGGTCTTTTCGATCAGGCTGCCGCGCCCGAGGCCAAGCGTGTACTCACCAACTCCATTCTCAACAGCGTCAGGGAGATGAACCTGGCTGTGCCGACAGTGCTGCCGTTCCTGTTCCGTCTTGCAAGCAACCCGCAGGTTCCTGTGCAGTCCGGCCTGCTGCATCTACTGGTTTCGATCGCTGGATTCTCCGAGCCGATCGATGGACGCAACGAAGCTATGGTCCGCTGGTTCGGCAGTGACAGCGATCATCCCGAGCGTGAACAGTGACGGGCTGTGTTCGCGGAGAACGCGAGCGTAGTGGCGATGTTGGCGCAGGATCTGCCCCGTCCTGGCGATCGAGCGAAGCTTCGGCAGGCTGCCGGACTCGTATGAGTTCCCGCGTTCAGGCCGCTTCCGCGACCGCGGGTGATGATGAAGGGAAGGCGACGGCCTCATCGAACAGCGTGTGGTGCTGGAGGCAGTGGTAGAGCTGCCCAAGCATGCGGTTGAAGAGGTTGCGCTGGGCGGCGGCGTGCCAGTCTCCGTGGTCGTCGCGGCGGCGCCGGTAATGCGTCTTGGCGCCGGGCGAGGCGGTGATGGAAGAGAAGGCCCAGAGGTAGCCGGCGTGGTTGAGCCGGTCGTTTTTGACCCACCGGCGGGTGATGCTCGACTTCTTGCCCGAGGCCCTGGTGATGGGCGAGGCGCCTGCGTATGCCTTCAGGCCGCGGGCGTCCGCGAAGCGGGCCTTGTCGTCTCCGATCTCGGCGAGCACCCGGGCGCCGAGCTGGACGCCGAGGCCGGGGAAGCTGAGGATGATCTCAGCGTCCGGGTGCTGAGGGAAAGCCTCTTCGACCGCCTCGGTGAGGTCGTCGGCGGCGGTGCAGGCGGCCTCCAACTGGACCAGGAGGGCGAGCATTTGCTTGCCCAGCGCGTCCTCGACCAGCGGCGGCTGGTGGGCGTAGTCGTCGCGGAAGACGCCGCGGAGCCGCTCGGCCTCGGCCGTGATGCCGCGCTTGCGGCCGGCCCGCATGAGCGCGGCCTCCAGCTGCGTGCGGGTCAGTCGCGCGGCCCGGGTCGGCGTTGGGGCCGCCTTCAGAAGCTCCCGGGCCTCCGGCCGGCACAGACCGTTGCGCCAGGGCTCGAAGGCCGCCAGGGCCGCCGGGTAGTACTCCCGCAGCAGCGAACGGAGCTGGTTGGACAGCTGCTGACGGTTCCAGAGTGAGTCCTGCTGAGCACGGGCGAGGACAGCGATGGCCCGGCCGAGGTCGCTGTCGTTGGGCAGAGGCCGGTGGGCGTGCATGTCGGTGCGCAGGATGTTCGCGAGGACCAGGGCGTCGCCAGGGTCGGACTTCTTGCGCGAGACCGAGTGCCGGTCGCGGTAGCGGGCGGCGGCCATCGGGTTGATCGCGAACACCTGCCGCTTGCCGGTCCGCAGCACGGCCACGAGCAGGCCCCGCGAGGTTTCGATCGCGACCGGGATCGGGTTCTCCTCGCTGTCGCCGTACTCGACCAACAGGTCCAGCAGGATCTTGTATCCCGCTGCGTCGTCGGTGATGTGCCGCTTGGCCAGTAACTGGCCGCTGTCGTCGACCAGGGCGACGTCGTGTGTCCGCTCGGCCCAGTCCATGCCGCAGTAGATCAAGATGTTCCTCCCCATCATGTAGTTGCGCAGGTCACGAGCTCATGCGGAACCACGCGGCGACCTAATCCCAGGACTCAGCACGAGGGCCGGTCCGCCACCTCAGTAGCCGTTCGTGACACCAGCTCACCCCACGGGCCTCGGTCTATCCGGGAGCTCAGACGGCTCGGGCTTCACAAGAGGTCACCATGCGGCGGGCTCGCACCACCAACACCAACGAGTGATCAAGGCGCGAGTGTTGACGCTCGACGGCCCTGGACAGCGCCGCTCTGCGCTAAGGCGTCAGAGCCCGGATCGCAACAGGCGTCCGCCCAGGACCGACGAACATCAACATCTGCGCCGTGGTGGTGGCACTCGAAGACGCCGAACGGCGCGCGATCTACGGCTAGGCATTTGAGCCCCTGGGTGCCCACAGGCATCCGCCCGGCGTCCACGAGTACCGCCACTTGTGGGTGCCAGTGGTGACGGCCGAGCAGGTACCGAACGCCGCGCGGTCTACAGCGAGGCGTCAAAGCCCGGCATGATTCAGGCATCCGCTCGGCACCCGCCGGGCCGTCACCACAAGCCGCAGGCCCGTCCGCCGCTCTGTTCTGAGAGACACCGAGTGTCCGGCTGAGTTCAGACATGACGGCCCTGCTGTTCGAACGGTCCAGGCATTCCAGCACTGGCCCGTTCCGTCCTTACATGGGGATTAGGATCGCGACCGGGCCCTCGTTGCCGCCGGGGCTCAGGCCCATGTCCCGTAACTGCCGCCGGGTGGCGAGCCCTTCGGGCACCGTGCTGCGGTCGTACTCGGGCAGCGTCGCGTCGATGCGCGGCACCCGGGTCGCTTCGCGGTGACGGCGCTTCTTCCTCGGGCGGGGCATCACTGGCTCCAGGCGCCGGGCAGCCGGTCGGGGCGGTGCGGGTAGCGGGGGCCGGGGCGCTGCGGGCGTGGTCGGCCGATCCGGCGGCGGGGGCCGGGGGGTGAGCATGGGGTGTTCCTCCAGACGTCGGTGGGCAGCAAGCAGCGCGCCCCGTCGGCGCGGATGCGTCGGGCGCGGGCGGGTGGCCGGGCGGCCTGTCCGGTCCTCGCCCGGCCCGGCCCGCGCGGGGCAGGGCAGGGCAGGGCAGGGCGGGGACCAGGCGGAGCGACCGGAGTCAGTGCTGGCGCGGGCGGATGGTGCTCGGGCTGTCGCTCGCTGTGGGGCGGCGTGGACGCGGACGCGGGGCTGAACGGCCAGTGCGGAGTTCAGGGCAGATGCGAGGACGCCCTCCCCGCCGTGGCAGCGGAGAGGGCTCGGGACAGGAAAGACAGGACGGCTGCTGTTCTGGCAGGAGGCTCTGCGGTACGAAGGATGCGCCGGGTTGATCGGTGGACCCCGGGTATCCGCACCGCATGAATCTCTCGAAACCGTTGAAGGTTCTCTTACTCGGCATCGGCGTCTATGCGCTGCTCGTGCTGATGTTCCGGTACAGGCGCGACGGCATGTCATGGGACCACTCGTTCCTGGTCGCCCTGGTCGCAGCGCCGGTGGCGCTGTTGTGGGGATGGGTCCGGGACCACTGGAACGACCGGGCTCGAGAGGCTGGCGCGAGGTGGCGGCGCAAGAGGCAGAACTGACCCGCACGCAGCAGACACGACGTGCGGTGTGGCAGGGGGCTGCGGGACGCGAAGCGGAGCGCCGTTACGGCGGCCAGTGCCAGCAGGTTTTCGATCAGATGCGGGGCATGGATTGTTCACAAGTGGCCGGGCGGCCTGCCCCGTCCTCGCCCGGCCCCGCGCGAGAGCGGGGCCGGGCGAGGACCAGACGGAGCGGCCGGAGATCAGTGCTGGCGTGGGCGGATGACGGTGCTGCTGGGGGTGTCGTCGGGGCTGTCGCTCGCAGGGACGGGGGCGGCGTGGACGTGGACGTTGGGGCTGAACTGCCAGCGCGGCGGGTGGTGGTGGACGACGGGGCGCAGGGTCAGGCCGTGCAGGGCGACGATGCTGGCCAGGGCCCACATGAGGGCGGCCAGGCCGGTCGCGGCGGCGCGGCCGCCGTCGGGGGAGGCGGACCAGACCATGACGACGCTGGCAGCACCCCACAGCAGCCAGGTCAGGCGGGCGCCCGCGTTGCCGAAGAAGCCGCCGACGAGCGCGACGAGTCCGGCTGCCTGCCAGGCGCGGTAGAGGGCGGCGGGGGTGACGGTGAGGTGGGCGGCCTGGTCGGCGAGGTAGGCCCGGATGGGGTGGTCGACGGCGCCCCACAAGCCGTGGCTGTCGCCGATGTCCACGGCCGGGGCGTCGGACAGCCTGTCCAGGACGGTGGTGACGATGTCGGCGGCCGCGCCGACCATCAGAACGACGATGCTGGCCCCGGCGATCAGCGTGACCGTTTTGATCCAGACGGCGGCGTCGTCCCATCCGGTGTGCCGGAAGCGGCTCACCTCTGCCGCCCGCCGGTGAAGGGATCCGCCGTCCTGCCATGCCTTGCCCCATGCGGTGCGCAGTCGCGCGAGGCGGTGGCTGTCAGGGCTGGCGGGCGGGACGTCATTACCGGTCGGGCGGTGCTGGCCGTTCACGGACCTTTTGTCGGCGGGCATGTGGCAGGGACTCCTTCGAATGGCGGTGAAGAGCGAGGACTGACCGTGCGGATGGACTGCGGCCGCGGTCAGCTGATGTCGTTGCGGGTGCGGGAGAACCAGCCCTGCTGCTGGCTGGTGTTGGTGATCTCGGTGTGGTGGGTGACCGGCCCCTCGTAGACGTGGGTGGTGACGGTGGCCCGGATCTTGCTGAGGGCGCCGGCTGCGGCGGTGGCGACCATGGCGAGGCCGGCGAACGGGGCGGTGACCATCAGGACGCTGGTGAGGGTGACGGAGGCCAGGCCCTGGAGGACCAGCCAGGCGCCGCAGCCGATGCCGGTGACGCCGGCGCCGACGCCGATGGAGGCGACGGCGATACCGGCTGCCCAGGCAGGGACGATGCGGTGGTCGGGCTGTGGGACGGGCGGGGTGGTGCCGTAGGCGGGCAGCGGGGTGGTGTCCCGGTAGGCCGTCGGGAAGTGGCGGACCAGCTGCTGTTCGGGCTGTTGTGCCCAGTCCGCGATGAGCCGGCGGGCCTCGGTCTCGGCTGCGGACTCGGGCACGCCGTGGGGGTGCAGGGCGTCCATGAAGGTCTCTCCAACTCAAGGCGGGGAACGGGTGCGCCCTCCCGGCCGGGGCGGCAGGGAGGGCGCGGAAGGGCAGTGCGGGGCGGGGTCAGGAGGAGGTGAGATGCTTGATCGTCTCCAGTGCCTGGCGAGCAGAGGTGACGGTGTCGCGGCGTGAGGCGGGGCTGGGCTTACGGCTCTTGCGGGGGCGCGGGACGTCCTCGCCGTCGCCGTCTTCGTCGGGTTCGGGTCCGAACTCGCCGGGCCGGGGAGCCGGTTCGGTCCAGTCGAACCACAGCCCGCGGGCGTCCAGTTCGCGGATCTCGTGGTCGGTGAGGCCGTGCACGGTGTCTGCGAAGAGATGACTGATCCCGGCCCCGAAGTCCATGAACAATGTCCTCAACACCTCGGGCTTCTTGCCCTCGATGATCCATCCGGCGCCGCCGGTGTTGGAGTCGGTCGGCGGCTCGGGCTGCCCCGCCATGATCCGCTCGATCCGCCCGGCTTCCGCCGGGGAGAACGAGCGCGGGAGCGGGTCGGGGGTGTCCTCGGGGGCGACCCCGAGCGTCTTGAACATCTCCAGGATCTTCTTCGGGGCGACCTTCAGCACGATCGGGAGGCAGTTCTCGCGGAGGTTCTCGCACAGCAGCTGCGTGAACCCGTCCTGCACATAGACCGACTGTCCTGCGACGGTCTCACCCACGCCGTACTTGCGGCCCTTGACCGAGATGATCTCCGCGTTGTTCATGATCTCCGCCCCGTACAGGTCGTGGCGGGCGGCGGACAGGAATTCGTCCATGTACGCGGCGAGCGGCCGGTAGGGGCAGCCGGGGGCGCCGGGTGCCCAGTCGTGCAGTTCGCCGTCGGCCCACCGCATCTGGCCGCGGATCTCCATCAGGGCGACCAGCGCGCGGGTCATGCGGACCATGAACAGCGGGCCGATGCCGTAGCGGTCGGTGTGCTGCCCGAGCATGGCGGTCTTCTCGTCGGGGGCTTCCGTTGCCAGCCACACCACTTTCCCGAACAGGGAGTCGGCGGCGATGTACAGGCCCATGAGCTGGGTTTTGCCGCCGCCTGAGGGGGCGGTGAGCAGGCCGTGGGCGGCGCCGCGGTCGGTGTAGACGCGCTGGCGGGCGGGCTGTCCGTTGGTGAGGTAGCCGCACACCCACCGGCCATCGGCGTCCGAGGTGAGCAGCTCGCGGGTGGCCGGGTAGACCGCGGCGAGCGGCGAGGAATCCCAGACGGACACCAGGATGTCCGGCCCGTCGAGGGTGACGAAGACGCGGCCGTCGTCGTAGGCGGCACCCATCTCCGCGCACAGTGCGGGCAGGCTGACACGCGGCTCTTGCTGCGGGTCGTCCATGCGCGCGATCCAGAACGTCACCCCGCGCCCGGCGTCACGGACTTTGTTGACGTAGACGGATCCGGGGATGGCGCCACGCTCGCCGCCGATCCGGTCCGCCCACCGTTCGGAAGCGGTCGGGGCGGTGCGCCGGCGCCGGTCGGCGTCCGGCGTGATGTGGACCTCCAGCCAGCCCGGCCCGCCCTGGCGGCCCGGCTGCTGCTGGACCTCCGCGAAGCGGACCACGCTCACGTCGATGTCGAACGCGGCGGCGACGATGGCTTCGGTGAGGCCGGTGATCGGATGCCCGGCTTCAGCAGCACGCAGCAGCATGCTCAGGTCGTGCGGCGTGCCCTCGTGCGGGACGGCCCGGATGACGATCGTCTTCGCGGGCTGTCCGGCGCGCTCCCACAGCAGGCGCACCTGCTGGGTGAAGATGTCGGCCCCGTCGTCGACGATGACCGGGGCCTCTGCCATAGGCAGGGCAGCGGCAACGGGGGCGGGGGCGGCGAGGGCGCGGCGGTGGCGGGAGCGGGCGAGCCGAGAGAAGGGCAGCACCGTCCATCCGGCAGCCGCCCATCCGGCGGCCAGCAGGGCATCCAGTCCCCACGGGCCGTATCCGGCAGTGCACTGGGCTGCGACGTCGACCGCGGCCGCCAGAGGCAGGGGCATCCAGCGCAGCATCCGGCGGCCGGCGCCCTCGGTGCTGCTCTTCGCGGCGAGGTAGGTTCCGGCCGCCCCAGCGGCCCCGGCGAGCAGGACCGACGTGCTGACGGCGCCGTCGGGGGAGAGGTTGGGGGCCACGGCCAGCGCGGGCGCGGCCAGGGTGTAGGCGAGGCGTTCCAGCACGACGGGGCGCGGCGTGGGCACCGGTTCTCCTTCAAGGGGGGAAGTGGGTGGGCGGCCCCGCAGGGTGCGGGGCCGCCCGGGATCAGGGACTGACTGGTGGGTGGGGGAGGGTCAGTGGGCGAAGAACCCCGGCTTCGGGGTCCGCTCGCGGCGCGAGGAGCGGATGTCGTCCAGGCCCTGGTAGAGGCGGGCGTGCATGGTCTGTGCCTCTTGGGCCAGGCGGGACACCTCGCTGCCGGACTCCCCGAGCTTGCGGGCGGCGATCTGCGCGCCCCCCAGGGCGAGCGACACCGCGTTCTGCATCTCTACGAACGTCGGGTCGACGTCCGCAGCGGCGATGGCGCGGGCGGCTTCCTCGGAACGGGTCGCGTTGGTCTTCATCCGCAGGTGCAGCTGCACCAGATCGAGCAGGGAGCTGTCGAGCGTGCGGGCCAGGGCGGTCAGCTTCTGCTGGACGGCCCTGTAGCGGTTGTCTCCGTCCGTCGCGGCGACGGGCACTTCGCGCACCGGGGGCCCGATGCGGTAGTTGGCGGGGACATCGAGGTCACTCATCGATCCCTCCTCAGGGGCTGGTCTGTCAGTGGTGGGCGGCGGCTGAGGTGTGGGCCAGTCCGGCGTCCTGCATGGCCTGCTGGTCCTGGCCGTACACGAGGCCGACGGCACCGGCGACCGTGACGGCGGCCTCGCAGGCCATGCCGGACTCGGCGGCGCACTGGGTGGCGTCCTTCTTCATCTGGTCGGCGGCGTCGGCGAGGTCGGCGATCAGTGCCGTCACGCGGGTGTCGATGGCGTGGTCGGCGGCGAGGTCGGCGGACATGTCACGCAGGGCGTCAGCGACCTTCTCCAGCGCTTTGGCCAGCTCGATGGCCTCTTCCTTGTCCGCCCCGGCCGCGACCGCCAAGTTGACGGCTTCGATCAGGTACTGCTCGAAGGTGATGTCGGTCTGGTGCTGAGCGGGCAGCGGCCCGCTCGCGGCGAATGTGCGGGGCGCGGGGGTGTGGGCCACGCGGGGTTCCTCCGTGTTCGGTGAGGTGATCCCGGCGCCCGGGGACGGCGTGTCACCGTCGTCCGGGGCGGCCGGGGCGGGGGCTGGCCGGCTGGTGCCGGGCCGTTTGATCTCAGTTGTGCGGAAGGTGGGCCGCTGCCGGGGTGCGCGGGGCAGGCCGGGACGACGGGCGGCATACGAGCGGAACGGGTCGCCTTCGTCGTCGACGATCACCGCGTCCCAGATGTCCGTGGTGGACTCCGGCTCGGTGTCGGCGGGGCGGTTTGGGCGGCCGTCGGCCCACTCGGGGGTGGGCGGTGTGCGGTCGCGGCCGAATGGACTGCCCGGGGTACTGCCTCGGGTGCTGTACGAGGTGCGGCGGCGCCAGCCCCCGGCTGTCCAGGTCCAGCGCTTGCCGTCGCGGTCCGTGGCGCTCCAGCCGTACGGCCCGCCGCGTCCGTCGTCTTCCGGGTCGTCATACTCCGGGCCACCCGGGGACTGAGGCTCGGACGCGCCGTCAGGCGGGACGTCACTGCGGCTGTTGTCGCCGGGCTCGGACTTCTCTTCCGTCCTCCCGCCGCCATCGCCGCTCTCCGGCTTCCCCTCCTCCTTCTTCTGCGTCCTTTCCTTCCTCTCCTTCGCTTCGCCGCCGGAGGCTTCTTTCGCCCCTCCGTCGGTGCTCGGGCGGCGCTTGTCCCAGCGGCGCTGGGCTTCCTCCGCCAAGGCCTCGCCAAAGCCGGTGCGTTCGGCGCGTTCACGGGCGGCCTGCTGCCGCTTCCTCTGCTGCTCCTTTCGCTCCGTCTTCTCCTGCCGTCGGCGGTTCTTGTCCGCGCGGCGCTCGGACCGGTCGCGGGATGCCTGCCGGGCCTCGCGGTCCTGGTCACGGTCCCTGCTCCGGTCGGCGAGGCCGGCGGCCTGCCGTGCTGCGGCCCGTTGCTGCCGGGCGGACTGGCGGGCGGCTGCGCGCTCCTGGCGACCGCGGGCCCGTTCGGCGGTCGGGCTCGAGGCGGGGGTTCTGCCGCCGTCGCGCTTAGCGCCCCGGTTAGCGCCCCGGTCCCTGCCGGACCCGGAGCCACCGGGACTGCCCTTACCTGCGTTGCCCCTGCCCGAGCCGACGCCACCAGCGGCGTTCTGACGGCCCTTTGAACCGCCGGGCGACTCATGGCCCTTCGGCCCGTTAGCACGGCCACCACCGCGCCGATCAGTGCCCTTCCCGGAGCTCTTGGGCGAGTTGCCGCCCCCAGGGCCGCGCCCTGAGGCGCCGCCGGTTCCGCGGCCAGGGCTGCTGCCAGGGCCGGTAGTTCCGCCGCCGCGGCCCGAACCGCCGGAACGGCCGGCCCCGCCCCCAGAGCCGCGCCCGGGGGAACCATGCTTGCCCCGGCCCTTGTCCGAGCCGAACCCGGCGGCCGACGCGTCTGCCTTCCCTCGCGCTCCTGCCCGGTCGGCCCCGGCTTTCAGGTGGGCCTGGCGCAGCTTGTTCTGCGCGTCCATCAGGCCAGTTTCCCGGGCTGTCTGCGATTCCAGCAGGGCGACTTTCCGCGCGATTTCCGCCTCACGGAACGGTGCGTCGCACTCCAGGCGGGCGCGGCCCATCTCGATCCGGTATTCCAGCCAGTCACCCAGCCGGTCGGCGAGAGAGCGAGGCTGCACATATTCACCCTCGCCATCCTCGCCCAATTCACCGGACGTATTACCTTCCGGATCGGCGAGCGGAATTCCTTCCGATCGCAGCGAATTAAGAGGGTCGGGGGCCGCCGGAGTGACCGGAAGTTCCATGGTCGTCTCTTCCGCGGATTCCGGCGGAATAGCCGGTGTGGGAAAGAGCCGTCCGGGGTCCGCCAGGTCCGGCGGCCGGTCCAGAACTCCCCCGGGAGGGGGGAAATTGAGCAGCCGTCCCTCGGGTTCGGTGTCGTCCGACACGGCCTCATCTCCTGTTCGGTCGGGCTTGACAGTGAGTGACTGCCTCGCGTACGCGTGTGCGCGCCTGGTCGGGTGGGCGTGTGGGCGCCTGGGCGTTGGAGACGCCGAAGGGGGCCGCCGCAGGGCTCGCGGTGGCCCCCTTCACGGGCGGGGCGGTTACTGGGTGTGCTTGATGTAGACGGCGTTCAGGTCGTGGGCCAGCGCCCGCAGCTTCTGCACGTCGCCACCCTTGAGCGCCTTCTTTCCGATGGTCTGCACCAGCATGACCAGGAAATAGAAAGCTCCGAGATCCTCGCCGTGGTTCGCGATGAAATCGGCCCGCTGCGCGATCAGATATTCGCGGGAGCGCTGCGCCTTGAGCTCGGATTTCAGAAGCGGCCGGGTCACGCGGACTCCCTGCCGCGCCCGAGGTCGTAAATGGACGCAGGACCATAATAACCCTGCTGCGCGGCCTGCTGTCCAGCCTCGGGAGAGTAATTCGGGACGCCGGGAAGCTGCGGATTCTTCTTCCGCTGCTTTTGCAGCTCCTTTTCCCTGCGCTCCCTTGGGAGTTTTTTGATTTTGTCGGCGACGTCGTTGCGCTTGTAGGCCGCCTTTTCCAGCCCGTCGGTCAGGCCGTTCAGGTGCCGAAGGACGTCCTTGAGGGTCTTCTCGACCGGCTGTGCGCGCAGCCGGGCGTGGTACCAGCGGTCGCCCTCCACATGGGTGTCGCGCAGGTGCACGCGGGTCTCACGGGCCAGCACCTCCAGGTTGTCGCCGATCTCCAGCAGGACCCGCTGGATGTCGGCCAGGTACCGGGCGGTCGCCTCCGGGGACTGCGCGACACCGCGCAGGGGGTGGTTCGTCGGGTCGTTGCTGTTCACGGTGGGGTGTCCTCCTGGTGTACTTGGGGATCTGTGACTGCTTCCGGCAGTCACAGCGAGGGCCAGCCCAATTCGGATGGGCTGGCCCTCACTGATGTGTGCCGGACGGTTGTTCAGGTGAGGTACTTGTCCGCGTCCGAGGGGCGCAGCAGGCCGGCTTCCTTGAGCAGCCGGACGGCCCGGGGGGCATTCACGCTGAGCGTGGTGCGTACGCGGGAGACGTTGACGAATCCGTCGGTCTCGCGCGGCAGGGCCTGTACGGCGGGGATGAGTTCGGCGTCCGTACGAGCGGGTGTGGCTGTACCGGTACGCCCGGCGGGGACCGTACTGCTCGTACGGGGGCGGCCGTTGGCCGTACCTGTACGGGCTGCCGGGAGGCCGCCGCCGGGAGTCGTACGGGCGGAGACCGTACTAGTACGCGCCTGGTTCGCGTACGTCGCCGTGTCCGTACGGCCGGAGTGCTCCGTACTAGTACGCGATGCGCCGTGCGGGGCGGCCTGTACGGCGCTAGTACGGTCGCTGTACGCGCTGGTCACCCCCGCATTCGCTCCCGCCGAGGCGGGGCTGTGCGAGGCGGCGTGTACAGGCTCCGTACGGGCCGCGCCGGAGGTCGTACGGGCGGGCCGTGTACCGGCTGGCGTGTTGTACGAGCCCGTACCGGCCGGGCTTGTACGGGTGTGCTCTGTACCGGCCACGCCGTCCGTACGGGCGGCTGTACTGGTACGCCCGTCGGTGTCCGTACCGCCGTGTGCGTCCGTACCGGCGTCGTGCATGAGGGCGTGGACGCGCCAGATGACGGCCACGAAGATCAGCACGACGAACGTCGTCAGCGGCCACGGTGCTGCGTGCCCGTGCTCGACGATGCCCGCCTGTTCGGACAGGTGGAACGTCACGTTCGCCGACGCCATGAGCGCGAGAGCCGCCGGGATGTCCCGCTTGGCGCGGAACGCGGTCACGCAGTACACGTCCAGCGACACCGGCAGCAGCGGAGCGACATAGCTGTTGATCCCGACCATGCGGGCCAGCTCGTACTCACCAGAAGCGGCGAGCCCGACGCCGGCAGCAAGCGCGATCCACGGCGCGGTCTTCCACGCCTTACGACCGAGCTTCTGGTGCCAGCCACGGAAGCGGGACGCTTCCCGCTTCGCCTCGCGGGCTTCGGCCAGCAGTCGGCGGGCGCGGGCTTCGTCGGCCTGCGCCCGCTCGGTGACAGCGCGGGCCTTCTTCTCTGCCTCACTGGTGATCCGCGCGGCCTCCTTCTCCGCGGCCTCCCGCAGCTGCGCGGCGACCGTGACGGCCTCGCGCCTGAGCTGCTCGCGCTGCTGCTCGCACGCCTTGCGCAGTCCGGCGAGTTCGTCGGTGAGCGCCTGGCGCTTCTTCGCGGCCTGCGCGTCGAAGTCCTCGCCGACCTGGCGCAGTTCCTCGCGCAGGGCGGCCAGGGCCTGCTCCGCTTCTGTGCGCGCGGCGACGACGTGACTGTCGGCCTCGCGGCGGCGGGTGTCGGCAGCGGCGACCGCATCCGTGTAGAGCGTCTCGCCTTCCGCGCGGCGGGCGTCATAAGCGGCGGCTGCCGCACGGGCGAGCTGTCCGGCCCGCTCGTGGGCCTGGTCGACCTCACGCTGCGCGGCGGCCAACAGCCGGTCGGCCTGCTCCTGAGCCCGGTCGAGAATCGCGCCTGCCTCAGTGCGCCGCACCTCAACCAGGGCGCCGATCTCCGCGAGGTCACCTTCTGCGAGACGGCGTAGTTCAGCGACCGCTGTACGCATCGACTCGCGGTCAGCGGCGGCCAGCTCGGTCAGGTCGGCGACCTGCGTGCGGGCCTCCCCGACGATCGTCGCGGCCCGGTCGCGGGCATCGGACAGCAGCCGGTCGGCCCCGCGGCGCGCGTCCTGCGCCGCCTGGTCGGCTTCGGCCCGCCGGTCGGCGGCCGCGCGGTCGGCGGCCTCGAGGCTTCCGGCAGCATCGGCCTGAGCCTGCGCGAGCAGCGCGGTGACACGGTCGTGGGTGTCGGCGACCGAGCACGCGGCGCGGCTCTCTGCCTCCGTCTGGAGACCGGCGGCCATCTCGCGTGCGGTGTCGATGATGTCGGCGGCCCGGTCGGCGGCATCGGCCAGCACCGGGTCGGCGGCCGGGCGGGTCACGGTCGGCACAACCACGGCCGTGGGAGCAGCCGCGGGGGGCGGTGCCGAGGGACGCCTGGCACGCTGCGCGCTGGCGGGCTTGCGCCGGCGGGCCGGGGACTTGGTGGCCATCGGCCGTCTCCTGTCTCAAGCAAGGGGGCGGAGGTTTCAGTGCGCGGCCGGGAGCGTGCTGTGCCGGCGCAGGCCCTCGGTGAGGGCGTCCAGCTCGCGCAGCCGCGTGCGCTGCGCGGTGATCTGCTGGTGCAGGTAGTCGGTCAGCCGGCAGCCGTAGATGGAGGGAGCGGAGCCGTCGTACGAGCCGTGCCAGGCGATCCGCCAGTCGGAGGCGTTCAGGCCGATCTCGTGGGCGACCGTGTAGAGCGGCAGGTCGTGCTCCTCGCCCGCCGCCCGGATCTGCTCGTGGGCGAGCCGGGCGAGGTCGGCGGCGACCGCGTCGAACCGGTCGGCGGCATCGCGGGCGGCGGCCTCGGCATCGGCCAGGCGCAGCAGCTGCGCGCGCCAGTGGCCGTCGGCGGCCTCCCGGAACCCGTCGAACTCCCGCGTCAGGGTGTCGCGGGCGGCGTTCCAGGCCTGCCACAGCGGAGCGGCCTCACGCAGCAAGGGGGCCGCCTGCCCGCGCAGCCGGGCGTGGGACCACGCGATCTGCGCGGCGTCGTACTCCATCGACAGACGGCGGCGCTGCTCACGGGTGATGGCCGTGTCGCGCCAGGCCTCGAGCGGCAGGTGCGGTTCGTCCTCCAGCCCGGTGAAGGGCCTCACTTGGACGGTGAGGGTACCCCAGGGGCCGGGCTCGGAGCCTGCGACCTGGGGATGCCGCCAGCGGACCCAGTAGTCGGCGGCGACGGCGGGGCGGTGCGGGTCGACGGCCCGGCCGTCGGGGAGCAGTTCGCCGGTGTCGTCGAAGACCAGGACGCCGTTGCAGAGCAGGTTCCAGCCCTGCTCCGGGTGGGAGGCCACCACGCGGGCGCGGTCGGCGTCCGTGCTGGTGACGGCCGGGCAGGCCGGGGTGTGCAGGCACAGGGAACGCGGCTGGCAGCGAGGCAGGCCGGGGTTGTCCAGCGGGGTCAGTAAGGGGAGCGTCCGCATGAGGTGATGCCTCCGGGATGTGGTGAGTCGTGGGCTCGCGCGGCTGCGCGGCTCCCCTGGACGCCGCCCGGACCGGCCGCCGACGGGGCGGGGCCGGGCCGGGCGGGTCAGGCAGCCGCCAGAGGTGGCGGTGTCGGGCTGGCGGAACGTCAGCGCCGCTTGCTGCGCTGGCGGTTGAGGTAGGCGTCCTGCAACCGCGTGAACGACTCGTACAGCCGCTGTCCCTGCGGGCATCGGCAGGTGTCCGTGCAGGCGGTGCAGGTGGCGTGGTGCTGGCGGTGTGCGGTGGAGGCGACCTGGTAGCGGTCGTAGAGGTCCTCAGGCACGCGGGTCCTCGCGGTGGTGTCGGTGGTGCGGTGGGAGATCGGCGACGCGGTGCCCTGCCTCCCATGCCGTGATGGCCGCCGCTGCTGCGGCGGCGAGCAGGGCGCGGGCGCGGGGGTGCCGGGTGCCGAGCAGGACGGCGGCCCGGGCCGCGCCGGGGGGGGGGGCCCCGGCCGCCCGGCGGGGGGGGGGCCTCAGTGCCCGGCGGCACGGCAGGCGTCGCACGTGCCGCCGTTCCAGTCTTGGAACCAGCCGTGGCACCAGGAGCACTGGCCGCTCGCCGCGAGAACCAGGCGGCGGGCGAGCGCGGTCATGCGGGCCCGCATCACGCGCGTCCCGTCCCCTGGCAGTCGTCGCAGCGCACCCAGCCCTGCCGGGTGATTCCGCCGCTGCTGTTGTCGACGGTGCGGCCGCCGGCGCCCTGGCAGGTTCCGCAGGCCTGCTGTCCGCTCGCCTCGATCTGCCGGAGCCGCATCTCCGCGACAGTGCGCGGGGCGCGCCGACCGGCGGGGATCACTGCGTCCTGACGGCGGACGACATCCATAAGGTGCTGGCCGAGACGGCGGTGGGCATCCTGATCTGCCGTAGTTGGCCGGGTGCGTGTCATGCTGTCGATCACAGGAACTTGACCTTCCTGTACTGGCGGTCCCGGAGCTCTCAACCTCCGGGGCCGCCGCCGTATGGCTGGCCGGATGGCCAGCCACGGCCCGGCTCCCACCCCCCAACGCTCTGGTCGGGTGGGAGCCGGACCGTGGCGGATCGTCAGGCGGCCGGGGCGTAGGTGGGCTCGGTCCGGCCCTCGCGGACGAGGTGGTCGGACGTCGTCCATACCGAGCCGATGGCGACCGGCTCGCTGTCGTGGCGCAGGACATCGCGGACGATGACCGCCCACCGGGCACTGCCGCGGCGCAGCAGCTGGCGGGCGCGCTCGGGGTCGCGGACCACGGCGAGCACCTCCCAGGCGCCTGCCGTGTTCTGGTAGATGGCGCCGGGGCGGCGGGGGCCGATCTCGTCCTCGGTGGTGCGGGGCAGGGTGATGACGGTGGGGATCATTGCTGCGGCTCCGATCGGGCGGGCGAGGGTGGCGTGCCGTGCGGTGTGCTGCGGGTGCGGGCGGCTGCCGGGCTGCTGGGGCTGGCGGCCGTCCCGCTCGTGCGGCTGCGGCCGGGCCGGAAGCGGCGGCCTGGAGTCCTCCAGGGCAGGCGGGGGCATGCTGGGCATGTGGCGGGTCGTCCTCTCGGTGACGGTGTAGAGGGGACCTGCGACAGGACCCCGGGGTAGCCGCCCCGGGGTCCATCGCGTGAGTGCGTCCTGCGCACTCCGCCGCCCACCAGCCCGTGCGGGTGCGGGCTGGTGGGC
>NZ_JBHVYO010000077.1:0-27789 GCF_042880655.1 Streptomyces sp. NPDC058295 | reverse complement strand
GCCTTGCAGGCATGTGTCGCAGCGGACATCGCCCCGATCCCGTCGGCTTCCCGGTTCCCGTCAGCCACATCACAGCCCCAGCTCCGACACCGCCTACGAACTGCGCTCCGTCGCCGTCCCCCACGGCGGCTGCACCGAACCCAGAACGTAAAAACCGCAGGCAGCTCCTGCCCCATCCGCTCCAGGCCGGAACCGTCCTCGAGCGTGGTGAAGATGACCCGCTTGCCGGACGGGATGGGCGGGGTCTGCTGCTCGTCGAGGAGGTGGAGGCTGGGTGGTCGGTCCGGCCGACCACGATCGGCAAGGAAGTGATCGTGGTTGTTGCCTGGACGCAAATGGGCTATCCGAGCGGGATGGCCTCCAGCGTCAGCAGGGACGGGCGGGCGTTGCCTGTTCAGGTGCCGACGGCGGTGACCCCGAACATCAAGGTCCGGCGGCTGACGTCATAGTGCACGGTCGGTGTGCTGCGCAGCAGGTCCTGCAGCACGTCGGCGTCGTCGGCATCGACGGTCAGCACCTCCTCCCAGGCACCTTCGTCCAATACAAGCTGCAGGGTGAGCGTGCCCCGGGCAGAGGGCTCACCGGCAACCCAGCTGAACTGGTAATGACTGAGCTGGCGCACCTTGATGCTGTCGTCCGTAACGGGTTGCGTAACTTTGGTCGTAGTGGCTCTGGGCATGATGGCTCTCCTCAGCCTGGGGATGCGGGTACGGGCAGCTGAGGGCTGGAGTAAAGGACAGAGATGTCTCTGCGCCGCGGGCTGCTGAACTCAGCCTGAGGGTGACCAGCGGCACCCGCCAGGTGAGGCGCCCGCTTGGCCGAGTCCCCAACACGCCTACACCAGCACCAGTCCCGCTCTCGAGCCACTCGAGGGCAGCGCAGCGCCGCGGCCCAGCCCGTCATCGCCACCGGCGCCGAGTCAAGCAAGTGCATCGGGGCGTCCGGCGGTCCAAGTGGCGTATCAGGGCATGCGGGTGAAGGTGGACGCTGGTGGAGTTTGTTGTGTCCCAGACCTCCACTTCTTGGAGATACATCATGCTGTCTTTCCGCAAGACCTTCGCGGGCGTTGCTCTGGCTGCTGCCGCGGTGATGGCCGGTCCCGGCATCGCTGCGGCCAGCGACCACTCCGAGCGGGGCGAAGGGCCGGCGCCCTACGGACAGTGCAACGACTTCACCACGCAGCTCGGAGCGGTGAATGTGAACCAGGGCCCGGTCTGCATCGACTTCGACTCTCTCGACGAAGTCGGTGAGAACAAGGGCGGTGACGACGGCACGAGCTTCGACTGCAACGCCGCCGTCACCCAGGTCGGCCTGGTCAACGTGAACCAGGGCCCGGTCTGCATCGACTTCTGAACAGCACACTGAGGAGCGGGCTCCCCCCCAACCGTTGTCGACATGCTCGTCCCGGCGTGTCGACAACGGTTGGGGAAGCGCCGGATGCGGCTGGCAGGTTGCTCACGACTCTCCGGGCCGTCGTCCACGACGCCCCGCTCGATGAGTAGGGCATATGAAGGAGGACGGCGAGCCGGTTGAGAGCCTCCGGGAGTGCAACAAACGCCTCAGCGCAGCGGCAGTCGTGCGTGAGGACCAGTTCGTCGCGCGCCCCCACGGCATCATCGTGCGGTCTGTCTAACCAGACCGGCCTGCCCCGTGTGGACATCAGCAGCCCCAGGCATCATCGCCTGGGGCTGCCTGTGTCAGTGGGCCGGCGGAAGGTGGGGGACGTCGGCGGGGGAGAAGTCCGGGCGGGCACGGCGCCAGCGCGGATGCCGCACCGGTCGGAGGCTCACAGGTCACCTCGAAGCCGCCTCCACCACCAGTTCGGGTTCCAGATGCTTCCGGCTGCTCTACCCGGTGGCAAACGACCATCCCGCCCAGGGATGCCCACGCCGCTCGGCCCTGAGCAAGAAGGCCGACGACCGCAGCGCCCGCATGGCGGCCAGAGTGGTGCGGCCGACGTAACGGTCCACATCGTTCTTCTTCCCGGTCCACATCGTGACCTCCAGCCAGCCTCGCCCGCTCTGCATGCCCCTGGAGGCGCGATCCGCAGTAAGCCCCTCTACAGCTGGGGCCATCGCTCGATTCAGCGATGGCGCCACACCTGTTGAACCGGATACCGTCATCTACACCGGCGCTGAGCTGCACTGAGTCGATGAACTCCTTCTCGCACCGCACCTCTTACCCCAGAGAAGGCTCCGAGTCCCCTGAACCTGGACCCGCGCGCTTCCGTTTTCGACATGCTGCACCACCCCGAGCACGGCGATACCCGGGGCTGGTTGTATGTGCGCCGCAGAGCACAGTTGGAGCATCTGCCGGTGGGGTACGGCATCGCCCCGCCGATCCAGGCGGTCCCGACTACGACCGACGCCGATCTCACGCGGGTCTGATACGAGGTGCTGCCCGCACAGGACGTCGATGGCCTGGTGATCAAGGCCGATCGTCGATGTACAGAGGTGGATCCTGGCCTGCTCGCCCTGCCGGTGAGTACTGCAACTCTCGAATACCGACACTTCACCAGTGGGTGCGCACTCGAGGCCATCATCGGCGCCGCCACCGGCTCCCTCACTGCGCCCCGGACCGTGCTGCTGGGCCGCTACGACACCGCAGGCCGCCTCCAGTACGTCGGACGCAGCACCACGCTGTCCGCGCGCGTGGGGCGCGCTCTGGCCCCGACGTCCTGGCCCGGTCGGCGGGCATGCATCCGTGACAGGGATGAACGTTCAGCGTGGGTTGGGGAACACAGCGCACGCTGGAGGTGGTCCTGGTGGAGCCCGCGGTGGTGCTGAAGGTGGCCGTCGACGTCGCCCGGGATGCTGCGGGACGGTTCCGCCACCCTGCCCGCCCGCACCGCATCCGCACGGACATCGGCATTGGGCAGGTTCCGCTGTTGCGCCCATGACCCGCTGGGCGAGCAGCGGTGATCCGCCTAAGGCTTTAGGCTCGCGGCGGACGGGGGCCGACATGAGCGCTGCTGACGCGCTGCGGGCGGCGTCGGCAGCGATGGGGGATTTCGCGTCCCGTCGCGACGTTGCGACTTAGCCGCGTGGCCCCGCGCCCGTGCAGGAGGGTGTCGATGACGAGCGTGGCCAGTGCGTCCGGGTCCTGCTCCGCGCCGGGCCTGTTGATGGCTTCGCGGAGGAGGGCGTAGTACACCTGCCGCGTCCACTCCAGGTCTGCGTCCGGGGCGAGTAGCCCCTCGCCCTGCGCCCGGTTCATGAGATCGACGGTGTGGGTGCACGAACTCGCACTTACGGAACAGTTGGCCGAACTCGACGACGAGTACGACACCCTCGAATACGGCGACAAGACAGCGGCACAGATCGATGCCGAGGTCACGGCCGAAGCCCGCCGCCTCGCAGCCCATCCCCACGTTCCCACCGAACCCACGGACACGCCGAGCTGATGCACACAGATCGACCCGCAAGTTCCCGCTGAACAGGCTTCAGTTTGTCTGAACCCACCGGACTCGCGGGGTGCCGGTAAGAACGCTGTCACCAGCCGCAAACGGCGGTGATCAGTCCTCTACAGCCGCAAGCTCGCCGCCTCGCACGGCATGCGCCCGCTGGGCTGGAACGTGGACACCAAGGACTTCGAGCAGCCGGGCGCGGACGCCGTCGTCGTCACCGTCGAGCGGGAGCTGCCCAACGGGCCGACGCTCCTCTTCCACGACGCGGGCGGCGACCGCTCCCAGACCGTCGAGGCCGTGCGCCGGATCCTTCCCGAATTCAGGGAGCAGGGTTACTCGTTCGGCTTCCCGGTGCGTTGAGCGTCGTCGGCGCCGGCCGAGCCCAGCGGCCGATCATCGCCGCGCGTCAGCGACCACTGCCACTGCGACTGCGACGAGTTGATCTGAAATAAGATCTCGGCTTCGGCAACCCTTTGCACAGTCTGTGACGACAAGGAGTCGGATCCGGCCTTCGGGACCTGGATCTGCCTTTGTCTGGTGAACGGCATGCAAGGAGAGCACCTCCCCATGAAGAACCCCACGACCGGCGGGCGCCGCGGGCGTCACCGTCGGCGCTGGACCGCGACCGGCCTGCTGCTCGGCGCGCCCGCCCTCGTCGTGCCGTATCTCCTGTTCACGCAGGAGGACTCGCAGGCCGCGACGGTCGACGGCGGTGCCTACTACCGGCTGGTTTCGGTGCGCAGCGGCAAGGTGCTGGACGTCGACGGCTTCTCCACCGCCGACGGCACCCGCATCCAGCAGTGGACCGACCAGAACACCGCCAACCAGCAGTGGAAGCTGAAGCCCACCGGGGACGGCTACTACGAGCTGATGAACCGCAACAGCGGCAAAGTGCTGGGGATAGCGGGCAATTCGACCGCCGAGTGGGCCGCCGCCGAGCAGCAGACCGACAGCTCCGCCGCCTCCCAGGAGTGGCGGATCGACGATGTGAGCGGCTCCGACGCCGTCACCTTCACCTCCCGCAGGAGCGGCCTGGTCCTGGACGTCTCCGGAGGCTCCACCGCCCAGGGTGCGACGGTCATGCAGTATCCCGACAGGCACAGCACCAACCAGCAGTGGAAGCTGGTGAAGACGGCCGAGACCCCGTCGACCGGGACCGGTGGGGCGCAGACCACGGCCGCGGCCGGACCGTATGCGTGGAAGAACGCCCAGGTGGTGGGTGGCGGTTACGTCACCGGGCTGGTGTTCAACCAGCGCGAGAAGGGGCTGTTGTATGCGCGCACCGACATGGGCGGCGCCTACCGCTGGGACACCGGGGCCGAGCAGTGGATCCCACTGACGGACTGGGTGGGCGAGAAGGACTGGAACCTGCTGGGCATCGACTCGCTGGCCACCGACCCCGTCGACCCCAACCGGCTCTACATCGGGGCGGGCACCTACACCAACGGCTGGGCAGGCAACGGCGCGGTCCTGCGCTCCACCGACCGGGGCCGCACCTTCAAGCGCACCGAGCTGCCCTTCAAGCTGGGCAGCAACGAGGACGGCCGCGGGGCGGGCGAACGGCTCGCGATCGACCCCGGCAACCACACCACCCTGCTGCTGGGCACGCGCAAGAACGGCCTGTGGCGCAGCACCGACAGTGGCGTGACCTGGGGGCAAGTCTCCTCGTTCCCCGTCAAGGACGGCGCCGGCAGCGGCGCGGGAATCTCCTTCGTGACGTACGGCCCGGCCGGCAGCAAGGACGTCTACGTCGGCGTCGCCGACAAGTCCCGCTCCCTCTACCGCTCCACCGACGGCGGCAGCACCTGGCAGGCCGTCTCCGGGCAGCCCACCGGCCAGATGCCGCAGCACGGTGTGCTCTCCGGTGACGGCTCGCTGTACCTGTCGTACACCGATGTCGTCGGGCCCAACGGCGTCACCGCGGGCTCGGTGTGGAAGTACACGCCGGCGGGCGGGGCGTGGAAGAACATCTCGCCGTCCCAGGGCAGTTACGGGTTCTCCGGTCTGGCCGTCGACCCGCAGAAGCCGTCCACGGTGATGGTCACCACCCTCGACCGCTGGTGGCCCGGGGACGAGATCTACCGGAGCACCGACGGTGGCGCGAACTGGAAGGCACTGTCCGACAAGTCGGAGCGGGACGCCTCCGGCGCTCCTTACGTCGGTACCGACGTCGGGCACTGGATGACCGCCCTGGCCATCGATCCCTTCGCCTCCGGGCACGTGCTGTACGGCACCGGCAGCGGCATCTGGCGCAGCAAGAACGCCAATGCCTCGGACAGCGGTGGCACCAGCCACTGGACCATCGGGGCCCAAGGGCTGGAGGAGACCGCCGTGCTGGACGCGGTCGCCCCGCCCGGCGGTGCCACCGTCATCTCCTCCATGGGCGACCTGGGCGGTTTCCACTACAGCTCCTCCAGTGCCCTGACCAAGGTGCCCGCCGGGCGGCTGAAGAACCCGATGATGGTCACCAGCACGAATATCGACTTCGCCGAGTCCAACCCCTCGATGATGGTCCGCGTCGGCCGGGGCGGCACGCAGGACGGCGCCTACTCCACCGACGGCGGCAGCAACTGGACCGGCTTCAAGTCGGAGCCGGTGGGCAGCGCCGACAGCGGCCATGTCGCGCTCTCGGCGGACGGCTCCGCCATCGTCTGGACCGAGGACGGGCAGGCCCCGTACCGCTCGACCGACAAGGGGGCAAGCTGGTCGAAGGTCGGCGGCCTGGGCACCGGCGCCGTGGTCGTCGCCGACCGCTCCTCGGCCAGGACCTTCTACTCGCTGGCCGACGGCACTCTCTACGCCAGCACCGACGGCGGCGCGACCTTCAGCGCTCGCGCCACCGGCCTGTCCGCCGGCAAGCTCACGGCCGTTCCCGGCATCGCCGGGGACCTGTGGATCGCCGACGGCGGCAAGGGGCTGCTGCACTCCACCGACGGCGGCCGGACGTTCACCACGCTCACCCCGGTGAAGTCCGCCTCCGCCCTCGGCTTCGGCAAGGCGGCACCCGGCGCCTCCTACCAGGCCCTGTACCTGATCGGCACCGTCAAGGACGTCACCGGCGTCTTCCGCTCCACCGACATGGGCGCCACCTGGCTCCGCGTCAACGACGACGCCCACCAGTGGGGCAACATCGGCGGCACCGCCGTCGTCACCGGCGACCCCGACGCCTTCGGGCGCGTCTACGTCGGCACCAACGGACGCGGTCTCCAGTACGGCGACCCGTCCTGACCCCGAGCCGTTGAATCCCTGCACTCCCTGCACGCGACTGTTCTTGAGTTAGCTCGGGAGTAGTTGACGAGATCCCGTCCGATCGGAAGATCGGGCGGGATCTTCGTCGTTTCCGGGTGGTGTTCGATGCGGTGTCCGAATGTGCGGGACGGCACGGGTGGCTGCTGGTGGGGATTCCGCCGGGGGATCGGTGGTGATTCGGTGCGGGAGACGGGGCGAGGCCGTCGCCGGGCAGGCCAGAGCCCGGGGTGTGGTGCGGTGGTGTCAGGTCGCCTGGATGGTGTGTGTGCTGGCGGGCGGTGGTATCCCGGAGGCCGACGAGACGGGCGGCCGTTGTCCGTCGCTCCCGCTGTTCTCCTCGGTGAACTCGTTGTCGGGGACGGGTGCGGAACTCGGACAGCACCGAGGCACCGAACCCGGGATCACCCAGCTCCAGGCCGAGGGCGTATTTCAAGTCCATGCCGTACCGCACCCGATGCGCTGCCGCCCGGTCGGTGAGGTTCTCGGCGAACTGCAACACCGTCACCAGCGCCAGCTGGCCAGGTGACCAGCCCGGCCTCCCTCGGGTTCCGAACGCCTCGGCGAACTCGGCGTCCGCGAACAACTCGCCCAGTTCGAGAACGGCGTCCTGGTCGAGCGCGCTGAGGTCGCCGCTGCTTGACGAGGCGTCAGCGGACGTGGTCGAGCAGGTCGGCGACGTCCGCGAAGACCCTTTCTCCCGCCTCCGCGGCGGCGGGAGAAAGGGTGTCGAGGGTGAGGAATCCGTGGACCATCCCGGCCTCGCAGCGGTGTTGGACCGGAACGTCCGCGTCGGCAAGCCGGGCGGCATAGGCGTCGCCCTCATCCCGAAGCGGGTCGTGCTCCGCGGTGACGACAACGGCGGGCGGCAGCCCGCCGAGGTCTGCGGCGTACAGCGGGCTGACCCCGGGGTCGGCCCGCCGGGACGGGTCCGGGACCCATTGCTCGGCCCCCCACACGACATCGTCAGCCGTCAGGCCCCAGCCCGTGGCCTTCGACCGCGCGCTGGGGCAGGAGAGTGTCAGATCGGTGTTGGGGTACACCAGGATCTGGGCGGCCGGCAGCGGTCCTTCTTCATCGCGCAGACGCAGGCAGGCCAGCGCGGCGAGGTTCCCGCCGGAACTGTCGCCCATGACGACGGTCGGGCCTCCGATCCCGACACCGGAACCTCCGCCGGCAGCTGCCCACCGGATGGCATCCACGCAGTCGTCGACGGCAGCTGGCCACGGGTGCTCCGGAGCACGACGGAAGTCGACGCTCAGCACGGCCGTGCCGGTCCTGAGTGCCAATCGACGGCATGCCCGATCGTGCGACTCCAGATCGCCGATCGTCCACATCCCTCCATGGAGGAACACCACCAGCGGCCGGAACGCCGCCGAAGGACGGTAGAGGCGGGCCCCCACGGCAGCCGAGCCGACCGTTAGGTCCTCGACGTGGTCGATTTCGGGGCCCGGAGGCCGGGCTTCAGCGCGGAGTCGTTGCGCACGCCGCAACTCCGCCGCGCCCACGGCACGGGCGGAAGGTCCGGGGTCCTGCCGAACAGCCTCGATGAAGGCGGTCAGTTCGGCATCGGCGAACGAGGGATCGATCGGTTCGGCCATGCAGGCCAGGATGCCACCTTGATCCGAACGACCCCGGCCCGGAGAAAGTCTCCTTGCAAGAACCTTCACAACCACTGCCTGTTGCCTGATCCGACGTTCTCCAACGGCCGGTAGAGGTTTCGGCTGGCTCGGCCCTCGGACATGGCCTGAGCGATCTCCTTCACCTCTCGCTGCGAGATGGTGCTTTGCCCGCGCCGTCAGTTGCTGGACGTATTCGTCATGCATCACTGTCATGATCCAACTCCATGCCCGGGTACGTACTGTGCGGAATAGTCCAGCATCCTGCTGGCCCGCCCCAGGTCTGCGACGAGGAGTTCCCGCTCGTCCGGGTCCCCGTCCCATCCCTCCCTGCTCGGCCCCGCGCTGAGAACACCATCCGTCTCCACCGGCGCTGCCTCGCGCAGCGCGCTCTCCCATCCGGGGTGTCCGTCGAGGGCGCCGGGGCGGCGGAGGTTGGACAGCCACTGCCCGATGGGCCGGTCCAGCATCGTGGCGGTGCGGGGTGCGCACAGTGTCCAGTGCTGGTCGTAGTAGACCCGCGCGGCCGCCAGGTTCTCCTGGAAGCGTTCATCGGCCGGCGACCACACCATGCCGAGCTGCTCGAGCCGGCGGGCGCGCTGGCCGGTCATCTGCCCTGCTCCGTAGGTCCGTCGCTGTTCTGCCACCCACTGCCCCAGGGGAGCTGCCCCCTCCCGGTGTTCGTAAGGCACCCGAGCGTTCCCGACCCGCTCGACGTATCGGCGCAACGCCGCCCAGCCGCGGGCCCAGTCCTGCCGCTCGGTGTCGATCACGTTGAAGGACACCCAGTCCGCGACCATCACCGGATCCCTGGGGGCCGCGAAACGGAGCAGCAACCGTGATTCGTTCTCGCTTCCTCGGGCGGCGTGCCGATGTTCACGGAGGGCTGCGCGACGTCTTTCTGAGGTTCCTGCGGGATCGCGAGCAATTCGATGGCTTCTTCGTCGTGAGCGCGCAGTCCTTCCAGGACTTTCACCAGGGGCCGGTATGAGCCGGAGGTGAACATGTCTTCCGGTTTTTCTCCGGGATGGAGAAATACCGGCACGATCAGGGAGGCGAGTTTGCCTTCTCCGGGCTTTTGGCGGAGTGCGCGTCCGATGGCTTGGACGATGTCGTGCGGGGCGCCCTTGGGGTCCAACAGGGCAACACTGTCCACGCCCGGATGTCGATTATCCATAGGTGGCGAGATGGTGAGCGACGTTTGTTCTGAATGATAGGAGGCGTAGCTGACGGGGCCGCGCCGAAGAGAATCCGATCTTGCGCTGAGACCTCAACCCGATGGGCGATCAGGTGATTTCTGTTCGGGGTCGTGGGTAGATATTGACCGCTTCTGGACTGAATTCTTCTTGACCAACGACATTATCCGCGTAACTCAAGGAGATCGTCAGCTCTTTGATTCGCTTCAGAGGGGTGATGTCGGTGATGTCAGGCAGAGACGAGCGACAGTTGACGAAAATCTCTTTCACATTGGGAAAGATCTCCGGCGCCAAGTCCAGCTGAGTGTCTGAATCGTAGGGGCAAGGTGACGTCCCGGATCTTCCCCCGGCTGTTGTCGGTCAGCCTGGGTCCGGGAAGGTGCCGAGCCGACTGATCGTGTCGGCGATCTCTTCCGTCCATGGCCGGTGGCGGGCGAATCGCAGGCGCCGTTGGCGTGCGGTCGCGATGAGGTGGGCACGGTGGAGAACAGCCGCAGCCTCCCACGGCAGCAGCGACCGGCAAGTCAAGGTCCGCGGCTTCCGGGTCGAGACAGCGTGACGGCGGTGGTGCCGGCCCGGCCGGCACCAGTCGCGGTCACCTCATCACCCCACCGCTCTCTCTCGGGCTGTTGGACCCAGGACCGGCCTTCGGAGACGGGTCGTGGTCTCGGACATAGACGGTGACTCGCGCCCCGTTGACGTGGGTTGTTCCGTACGCGCGGAAGTGGCGCCGCAGGGTGCTTGTTTTCGCTTCCTCCTGCGGGTTGGTCGAGTGCGTACCCGCCGCGCGGACCACGACGATCCGGTCGAATTCCAGCATGCGTGCCGCAATTTCCTGGGCGGGAAACTCGACACCTGCAAGTGTGTTCGACGAAACGGGGTCCTGTGCCAGGGCGAGATCTGTCAGGAAACGGGTGTCCTCGGGGTTGGCCGCAGTCAAGATCCGGTGCTGGCCGGAGAGATAGAGCAGCCCGTCGCCGGGACGGCCTTCCTTGCGTACGGTGGCGCCGATGGCGGTGACGTCATTGCTCCGGCTCTGGGGCGTCCTCAGCGAAAGGCTCGGCTGGACGAGCGCGGCCAGTACGGCAACCGCCGCGATCCACACGTAGCGGGAAGACCGCTGCCGCCGGAGGAAGTAATCCATCCAGGCACCCAGCAGCAAGGCGACTCCGATATTGCTGTAGAGCACATACCGGTCGACGAAAAGGGGCTTGACCAGTGAGGCGATCAGCAGCAGAAGGCCCGGAAGCGCAAGAATCGGCACAGCCAGCGCGGAAAGCCGCACAGGCCCCCTCACCCTCAGGGGCGCCAGGGCACACGCCACGCCCACGACCGCCACCACCAGGAAATAACCAGGCCGCACCGGTCCGCCGATCCAGGACACCTGCTCCGACTGCCCCGCACTGCAGATTGCCAGCGGCAACAGCCCGGCCACAACGCCCGCGGCAGCCACACTCCACGCTCTCAGCACCGGTCGTGGAACACGGGAGACGACCAGTGTGACGCCGTGTGCGACCAGGGCGAGGACCGCGAACTCATGGAGCAGACAGGCCAGCAGCATGGTGGAGCCATAGACCGCCCACCGCCACCGGGCGCGATGCTGGACGCTGACCACGAGCGCATAGGTGGCCCAAGTGAGCAGGGCACAGACCATGGCGTACGAGCGGCCTTCCTGCGCGAACTTCTGTACCTGGGGAAGGAGCGGAAACACCAGGCCGGCCAGCAGCCCGGCACGGGGTCCCGCCAGGCGGAGTCCCAGAAGCCCGACTCCGGCCGCTGCCAAGGACATCGCCAGCACAGACGGCAGCCGCAACGTCAGCAGCCCTCCGCCGAAGAGACCGAAGATCTCATGCATCACGGCGTAGTAGAGGGCATGGACCAGATCAATATGCTGGGCGGTGAGCCATATCTGCGAAAGATCGCGGTGCGCGAGCTGATAGGTGACGGACTCGTCCCCCCACATGGTGTTCTGCCTGCGGATACCCCAGAGCCCCAGAGCGATGGTCAGTGCCAAGGGCGCGATGACGACAACGGCCTTGGCCGGGCCCGGTGTTTGTCGGCGGGCGGGTACGGGAGGGGAAACCGTCTGGGCCGCGACGGGGACACGTTCATCAACGGACATCGGCGACAGGGCCTTTCAGCAGTGGCGAAGAAACTCCGCCAGCGTGCCCGGACCTCGTTGACCGGAGGCTGACCCAACCTGACCAGCCGATCAGGAAGGCGGGCCGGCGCTGTGCGAGGCTGCACCGCATGCGCATCCTGGTGGTCGAAGACGAGGTGGACCTTGCCCACACCCTGCACACCGGTCTGACCGCCGAGGGCTACAGCGTCGACCTCGCCCATGACGGCCGGCAGGGACTGTGGATGGCCCGGACCGGCGAATACGCCCTTGTCGTACTGGACTTGATGTTGCCCGGACTCAACGGCTACAAGGTCTGCGCCCAGTTGCGCCGGGAGGGCAACGCGACCCCCATCCTGGTACTCACCGCCAAGGACGGGGAGTGGGATCAGGCAGAGGCCCTGGACACGGGGGCCGACGACTACCTGGCCAAACCCTTCTCCTACGTGGTGCTCGTCGCACGGCTGCGAGCGCTGGTCAGACGGGCCGCCACGGTCGCCCCGCCCGTCCTTGCTGTGGGCGACCTCTCGTTGGATGTCGCCGGCCGGGTCTGCCGCCGGGCCGGGGCCCGGGTGGAACTCACGCCCAGGGAGTTCGCCGTGCTGGAGCTGCTGGCCCGCCGGGCGGGTCAGGCGGTCTCCAAATCGGATCTGCTCTATCACGCGTGGCCCGAGGAAGCCCTGGATCCCAACCTGGTGGAGGCACGCGTCAGCGCACTGCGCAAGAAGGTGGACTCCGCGTTCGGCCGACGGTCCCTGCAGACCGTACGGGGTACCGGTTACCGGCTGGTGGACGACCGTGAACGCGACTGAGCCGCGGCGCCGTTGGTGGCCGCGTTCGGTACGGGCCCGCGCGGCCCTGGCCGCTGCCTCGGCCGCCGCCGTCATCCTGGTCGGCATCGGCTGGTGGCTGCACCACGACGTCTACCGCCAGAGCACGCAGATCGCCGAAGACCAAGCCAAGGAACAACTCTGGTCTCTCTGCGACAAGTTGCAACAGGGTGTCATTCCTGACTCCATAAGCACTGTGCCGTACGAGGTCGTCGCGACCGGTCGGCGCACCGCTGTCGCCTACGGCGGAGGCATGGACGACTTCGCTCCCGGCACCCACCACGTGATGCCCGCCCCGCCGAAAGCCTTGAGGGCCGAGCTCATTACTACCGTTCGCCTGCCTGCGAACCCCGACTACGACCCCCATGACAAATCCTCTGTGGCCGGCGGGACCAATCAGGTCATCACGGCCAATATCCCGGCCGATGTTCTGGGCGATGACAAAGCCGCTGCTCTGGGCGTCACCGCCGACGCCAACCTGCGGGTATATGTGGTGGTGCTCCCGCACACAGCCGAGGCAATCACCGAGACCACCGACCTCCTGCTGCTGCGGGCCGGGCTCGTGAGCCTCGTACTGATCGCCGCCGCCGCCTACTTCGCCGTCCGAATCGCGCTGCGGCCGGTCGAAGCCATCCGCGTCCTCACCGCCTCGGTCACCGCGAGCGACCCCCGCGAACGCGTCACCGTCCCCGCCACGGGACACGAGATCACCGCCCTGGCCACCACCATCAACAGCACCCTCCAGCGCCTCGACGACGCCGCCGCCCAGCAACGCCGCTTCGTCGCGGACGCCGCCCACGAACTACGCAGCCCCCTCACCACACTGCTGGCCAGCCTGGAAGTCGCGCTCGCCTACCCGGAACGCACCGACTGGCCCGCCGCGGCCACCACCGCCGCACGACAGACCCGCCGCCTCCAGGCCCTCGCCGAAGACCTGCTGCTCCTGGCCCGCCTCGACACCCGCACCCTCATAGCCGGCCCCGAAACCGTCGACCTGACAGCCCTCGCCTCCCGGCTGACCGAGCAATACCCCCTCACCGAACGGCCGTTGACCCTCACCTGCGACAGCACCGCCCCCGCACACGCACGCGGAAACCCGGACGAACACGAACGACTGCTGCGCAACCTCATCGACAACGCCGCCCGCCACGCCGCACACCGCATCCAGATCACCATCCGAAACCAGGACGCCTGGGTCGTCCTCACGGTGCACGACGACGGACCGGGCGTGCCCACCGAGGACGCCGAGCGCATCTTCGAACGCTTCGTCCGGCTCGACGACGCCCGCTCCCGCGACCACGGCGGCACCGGCCTGGGCCTCGCCATCGCCCGCGACCTGGCCCACCGTCACCGAGGCACCCTCACCCTCACCCCCCGGCCCCTCGGAGCATGCTTCCAGCTACGCCTTCCCCGAGCCTCCACCCCGGCCGAGGAATGACGCGCTTCACCGCGGCAGCCCTTCGGAACCGGAAGACCACCAGATGACCACGCCCACCGCCACTGCCGCAGAAACGATCAGCCACTTCACCGCCACCTGGCTGAGCCCGGCTGCTGTGGACCTCCACCGCCCGACCGGCGCGCGGCTCGGAGATCACCGCCTGCCGCCACGACGGCCTGGTCGGCCGACTCCGCGGCCGGCCTCGCCGCGATCGCCGACCTCGGCTTCGTCGGCCTCGACGGTGGTGGCGACAACAGCAGCGACCCGGTGGATCATCACCGAGTATGACTGAGCGCCGCAGTTGGCCACTGAGACTTCAGTTGGCCACAGTGATCATCGGTTTCATCTTGAGCGCCGTACGGCAGGCGCTGGAGCACTCCATCGACCTCCGCCCCACGTGTCGCCGCCTCCACAGGGGATATGAACCCGGGAGGCAGTTCTCCACTCACTGGGAGAAGGATGAGTCTCGCCAGTCAGGCCTTGCCTCTCGTTGGTGTCGCCATCGGCGCGGCGGTGTCCTTGGCTGTCTCCGCCGTGAACGAGCGCACTCGGTGGCGGCGCCAGCAATCCGTCCGATGGGACGAGCGGCGTCTCAGCGCCTATGCGGAATACGCCCACACCGTCAAGGATCTCAGCAACCGGTACACAGGGCTGGCCATCGCTCGCGGCCTCACCACCGGGTCGACAGCGCTGGAGCCGACCGACGCGGTGCTCGAGGAACTCGCAGCAGCAGAGGCCCACCGATCGGCGCTCGCAGAAGCCCTGTGGCTCCTCGGCGACGTGGACAGCAATACCGCCGCAGTCAAACTGAACCACGCACTCTGGCACCTTGAGTGGCTCGCTCGCGGCATACCGACCACCGGCATCGCCACATGGCCTGAGGCGTACCTCGAGTTTCGGAAGGCGCGCGAGAACTTCCTGAAGGCCGCACGCCGCGACCTCGGCGTCCGGGGAGGACGGATCACCCACGACGTCCCATGGCCTCCACCGTGGTGCCCCTCGAATGACGCAGGAGCGGGCGGGCCCTGAGACGGCGGCTCACCGCTGAGCACCAGACTGGCCAACTCAAACGCTCAGTGGCCAACTGAAGTGCTCAGTCACACGAGCAGGTGCTGGGCCTGGGGCCGGCGTCAGGTCAGTAGGCGAGGTCGAGGTAGTCGATGTCGTTGAGGGTGACGTCGGAGAGTCCTGGGGCGCGGGTTCCGCCGTCCTGGAAGTACACGTCCTTGAAGCCCTCAGCGATGATGCGGCGCATCTGCTGGTCGCTGGCTCCGGCGTCGCGGGCGTTGAACAAGCGCTGTGCGTAGGCCGGGGGGAGGTGGACGGTGAGGCGTCGGAAGCGTCCGTCGTCGGTGGTGCCGATCGGTGCGGTGTAGCCGAACCGGGCCCTGGTTTCCACGGTGATCCCGGTCGCGGTGGCCGCCTGCTTCTGTCGGCGCTTGCGGACCTGGGGCTGCCACCGTGCCCGTACGGCGGCGTCGACCCGGTCGGCGATGGCCTGGGGCGGGTGCTTGCGTTCGCCTGTTGGCTGACCCCGATCTCCTCAGCCACGGCCCGGGTCGTCTTGAGCTGTTTCATCAGGAAGTTGATGCGGGCCTGGAGTGTCTTGGGGGGCTGGCGGGTGAACGCTTCCCGGTCGGCGCGTTCGATGGCGTCCTCGATCTCTGCCACGGCTCAGCCCTTCTCGGTGGTGGGGTCCTGGCCGTCCGCGTCGGTCAGGAGGAACCGGGTCTGGTGCATCTGGCACGGGCGGCTGTGACGCCGCAGCGCCGGTCGCGCAGGGTGCGTGTGGCGCGCTGCAGGGTCCCGACGCACCGGGGGCGCGCACAGCTGCCGCACGGCCTCCAGTGCGGGTGCGGGGCCGGTGTCGGACACGGGCCTTCGTCGAGGACGGCGTCGCCGCCTTTGATGTGGCGGGCGGGGTTGTGGCCCTGTTCCATCAGGTCGACGGCCCAGAGCATGGTCTGGACGCCTTCGAGTTTGGCCAGGCCGGGTGTGGGTCCGAGGCGGAAGGCGCCGGGCTGGGGCTTGCCGGAGGCGGCGTAGGGCAGGAAGTCGAGCGGGCTGTCGCCGGGGGAGGGGTAGACGACGCAGTCGGAGAGTACGGCGAGCGGGTACAGGCCCGTCATCCTGACCATGTTGGTGAGTTTGCGGTGCATGTTGACCCGCGCCTTGGAGATGACGGCGGCGCGGATGTCGGGCCGCCAGGTCGGCCGCTGAAGGGCCGGCCACCGCTCGCCCTCCTTGTACTTCCTGCCCTGCGGGCGCTCGCGGAGCTTGCCGATGCCGCCCTTGACGGTCGCCTTGATCGCGGCGAGGACGGCCGCCATCGCCGGGTCGACGACCGCGTACGGCAGCGTGCACTCCTCATCCGTGAGCAGGCTGACGTCGCGCACCCACTGGTACGCCTCCTCGTTCAGGAACCCGCCACTCCAGCCGGAGTTCACGATGACGGGGTGTTCGGGGGTTGCCTCCGGCGGCGCCGGGTCCATCGGCTCCGTGCCCAGCGAGCCGGGGTTGTGGCCGGGCGCCCAGTTCCCCGTCTGCGGGTCCTGCACCGCGCGCGTCGGCGGACGCAGCGCCGTCATCAGCTCCAGCCCGGACACCGCCGTCGACCCGCGCGGGGTGATGACGCGCTGGGCGTAGATGCCCAGGACGCGGGCGACGTCGGCCGGCTCCATCTGCGTCACACCGGGCCAGGACCGCTCGTCGAGGGCGTCCCAGGACAGGATCGCCAGCTGCACGCACTGCCGCTCACGCCCCTGTGCCTTGCGGTAGATCCTCGCCCAGGGGCCGAACCCGCGCTGGGTGAGCCGCCACTTCGCCTTCACCACCTGCGAACAGCTCTTCCTCAGACGCCATGCCCTGCCACCTTCACCTCAGGACCCAATATTGCTTAACCACAAACTTACCCCACTCCTTAACCTTCCTGCGCCCAGGGGAGTCCGAGGCCGGCCAGCGCCTGGAGCTTGTCGGCACTCAGCTTGGCGCGGCGGACCTTCTGGTTCATGATCCACACACCGAGCTTGACGGGGTGCTCTTGGCCGTCGACCACGACCGTCTCCACGTGCCCCCGTGGGACGGTCACAGAGCCCTCGCGCGCCTTGTACTGCCCAAGGGCCGCAACGCCCCGCTCGAAGGCTCCAGAGGCAGCCTTGGGAGCCTTGGCGGTGCTTCAGGGGCACTACACCGATGGCCTCCAGGCGCTCGCGCTGACCGCCCGTCAGGGTCTCCCAGACCTTCGGCGCCCGCTGCCGGGCCAGCCACTTGCCGACTTCCATCCCATGCACGGTGACACCGGGGAGAACGATGTCGGCCTGGTCCTCATCGCGGACCAGTTCCCGCAGTGCGGCGTAGTGCCGCTGCCAGCCGGCCGGCCACGACGGGTTCCAGTCCTCGTCGACCGACTCCAGCGCCGTCTTCCACTCGGGGTGGTCCTCCAGCGCACCCGGGCGGCGCAGGTTGCTCAACTGGCTATGTAGGTGAGTAGGGGAGGCGTTTGTCGTCCGGTACGGGAGGCGGCTTCGTGTCGCAGAGGGTGATGTTGCCCAGTTTTGACGGCACTTGGAGCCTTGCAGTGGGACGATCGGTGTGCTTCTCCCGCTGGGGGTTCGAATGCACATATCGACGAGCAAGGTCGAGCTGTACGCGGCGATCCGCCGTGACCACCGTGCCGGTCTGTCGATGCGTGCTCTGGAGCGCAAGTACGGCGTGACCTGGCGGACGATCCGTAAGGCCCTGGACTCGAACTGGCCCGAGCCCCGCAAGAAGCAGGCGCCGCGTCCGACCCGGCTTGACCCGTACAAGCCGCTGATCGACGGGATGCTGCGGGCGGACCTCGACGCGCCGCCGAAGCAGAAACACACGGTGAAGAGGATTTTCGACCGGCTGCTGGATGAGCACGCGGCGGACGGGATCTCCTACCAGATGGTCCGCGCCTACGTCGCGGTGCGGCGCAAGGAGGTCCGGTGGGAGGCCGGCCGCGGGCCGGAGGAGATGTTCGTCCCGCAGTCCCATATGCCGGGGGACGAGGCGGAGGTCGACTTCGGTGATGTCCACATCGTGCTGGCGGGGGTGCCCACCCGCTGCTACCTGTTCTCGCTGCGGCTGTCGTACTCCGGCAAGGCGGTGCACCGGGTGTCGGCCTCCTGCGGCCAGGAGGCGTTCTTCGAAGGCCATGTCCACGCGCTGTCCGTGCTGGGCGGGGTGCCCCGCGGCAAGGTGCGCTACGACAACCTGAAGGCGGCGGTCGCCCAGGTCCTGGGCTTCTCCCGGCAGCGCACGGAACCGGAGCGGTGGATCGCTTTCCGTTCGCACTGGGGGATCGAGAGTTTCTACTGCCGTCCGGGCATCGAGGGCGCCCACGAGAAGGGCGGGGTGGAGGGCCAGATCGGCTACTTCCGCCGCAACCACTTCGTGCCGGTCCCCGAGGTCGCCACCCTCGCCGAGCTGAACGAGATGGTCGACCGGTGGGACCTTGAGGACGAGGGCCGGCGCATCCGCTCCCGTCCCCGGACGATCGGCGAGTACTTCGCCGTCGAACGGCCGCAGTTGAAACTGCTGCCCGACGAGCCGTTCGAGACGGGCCGCTGGTTCACCCCACGGGTCGACCGCTACGGACAGATCACGGTCCGCACCAACCGGTACTCGGTGCCGGTCCGGCTGATCGGCAAGACGCTCCGGGTGCTGCTGCACGCCTCCGAGCTGGTGGTCTTCGACGACGGCCGGGAAGTGGCCCGGCACGAAAGGCTGAGCACTCAGGGCGGCTCTCGCCTGGTCCTCGATCACTATCTGGAGGCACTGGTCCGCAAGCCGGGCGCCTTCCCCGGGTCGACAGCTCTGGAACAGGCTCGCTCGGCCGGCCGGTTCACGCCGGTCCATGACGACTGGTGGGACGCGGCCCGCGCGGCCCACGGCGACAAGGAAGGCACCAAGGCCCTGATCCAGGTGCTGCTGCTGGCCCGGCACATGAGCCACGAGCACCTGGTCGCCGGGCTCGCGGTCGCGCTGCGGGCCGGGGCGCTGACCGCGGACGCGGTCGCGCTGGAGGCCCGCAAGATCGCCGACGGTGACCTGCCGGACCAGCCGATGCCCTCACCACCGCCAGAGCCCGCAGCGGCCGGGCCGGCACGGGCGACCGTCACCTTTCTCGCCGACTGGCGGCTGTCCCATCTGCCGCCCGACACTCGGCCGCTGCCCTCGGTTGCCGCCTATGACCAGCTGCTGCGACGGCGCGGCGGGAGTGCTCCGAGCAAGGGAGAAGCGACATGAACGCCAAACGCAACCGCGGGCTGACCGAGGAAGCCGCGACCACCGCCATCGACCAGGCGTGCCGGATGCTGCGGCTGCCCACCATCCGCGGCCAGTTCCCCGACCTCGCCGAGGCGGCGTCCCGCGAGCAGATGTCCTACCGGGGCTTTCTGGCGGAGCTGCTGCTGGCCGAGTGCGACGACCGGGCCCGCCGACGCTCGGAGCGGCGCATCAAGGCCGCCGGGTTCCCGCGCGAGAAGTCACTGCGGGCCTTCGACTACGACGCGAATCCCAACATCGACGCCGCGACCATCAACACCCTCGCCACCTGCGAATGGGTCCGCAAGGGCCACCCTCTCTGCCTGATCGGAGACTCGGGCACGGGCAAGTCCCATCTGCTGATTGCGCTCGGGACCGAGGCCGCGATGAAGGGATACCGGGTGAAGTACGTCCTGGCGACCAAGCTGGTCAACGAGCTGGTCGAGGCCGCCGACGAGAAGGTCCTGGCCAAGACCATCGCCCGCTACGGACGCGTCGATCTTTTGTGCATCGACGAACTCGGCTACATGGAGCTCGACCGCCGGGGCGCCGAACTCCTCTTCCAGGTTTTAACGGAGCGTGAGGAAAAGAATTCTGTGGCGATCGCTTCGAACGAGTCGTTCGGAGGGTGGACGAAGACGTTCACCGATCCCAGGCTCTGCGCGGCCATCGTCGACCGCATCACCTTCGGCGGCAACATCATCGAGACCGGCACCGACTCCTACCGACTGGCACAGACCAAGGCGCAGGCCGAGCGAGTGGATGCAGGCTGACCTGCCATCCCTTCCGATATTCCCTGGTCCAGGCCGCTGCAGGGTCCGTATCTTGGCGCCATGGTGGATGAGGAAAAGCCGAAGCTCTACGTGAACCGCTGGGGCGACACGTCGAATCCGGATCCTCAGGGACCGGGGTCTTATCGGGACGGCTGCTCGTGCTTCGATCAGTACAAGGCGCATCCGCGCGCCCGCGTTGGATTCCACACCGAGTTGCAGGACACATCTTCTGCGGGCTGGAAGCATCTGCTCACGCTGATTGAGGAGGCGGCCGCTGACGGCCGGGAAGAGTTCCGCCCGCTGGTCGAACTCAGCCCGCAGGAGCGGCGGCAGATCGTCACCCTGCCGCCATCCATCTCCAAGCTGACGGCGGTCAAGCGCTTCGTGCTCTACGGCAGCAACCTGGTCCGTATCCCACCCGAGATGGGAGCCATGACCAGCCTGGAGGAGTTCACCCCCTACACCTCGAACCGCCTGCACTGGTTCCCCTACGAGATCACCAGATGCTCACGGCTGGCCCGCAGCACGGTCAGCACACGGTCGTTGTTCGGCAACTACAAACTGCGTTCGCCCTTCCCCCGGCTCCAGCCGCCTCAGGCCTCCGTCGCGGAACTCGATCTGACCGGCCTGGACCCCCGCCGCTGGGGAGCGACAGCCATCCACACATGCAGTATCTGCGACCAGCCGATAGAACAGGGCGGGCTCCACCAGGCGTGGATCTCCTTGCGCGTGGCCACCGACGTCCTGCCCCTCTTGGTCAACGCTTGCTCGCCAGCATGCGTGGCAGCCCTTCCCCTCGGAGCCGAGGACTACATTCCATCGCCGCATCAAGGCGGCCGAGTCGACCAGCCCGCGTCTGACTGGGACTAAGAAATACGACTGACGCGACGATCTTCGCACGCTTGAGCGACTTCAAAACTCATCGACATCGATCTCCTACCTGCCCACCAAGTGCCTCCCGAAGACGACGACAAACGCCTCCCGAAGAACCCAACACAGCCAGTCACCAGCCCGAGTCGTACGCAGTTGCTCTCGTACTTGATTCCGCCAGCCACTGGTGGTGCTACCTGCTGCGTCCTCGGCGTTACCCGACGCCGTCTACACCTTCGAGTGACCGTGCGCTGCCGCCCCTGCCGCCCCTGCCGACAGGGGCGGCAGGACTTCCTCAGCCCCGCCTACAGCGAACACGACCTGGTCGTACTCCTCGAAGTCGCCGGCGTCACCGACCCCGAGGCGACCCGCAGTAGGTGGAGTGGCGCGGCGGCCACGCCCACGAATTCAGCGCCGCCTGACGTCCGAGCGGCGGCCGGGCAGGACCGTCCTGCCCGGCCGCGGTGGCTACTCCCAGGGCTTCGGTAGCGCGTGCCACAGGGCTCTGAGCCAGTCGGGCGGGTTGGTGAGGGCCTTGTCCCCAACTTGCCTACTCGTCTGCACTGTCACGGTGCGCTTGCTGGGCCTGATACGACTCCAGACGTCCCACCAGATAGGCGAAGACATTCGTCAGGAGCTTGATATCCCCTCGGCCGCCCCGAAGAACGGTCGACACCGCAGTCTGTCCGGCTCCCACTGAGCCTGCGATGTCGCGGATCGTTGGGGCTCCTGCGCGTTCGCGCAGGAGGTCCCACGTTGGCGACATGTCGTTTCTCGTCTTCAGTTCTTCGAGGAGTTCGTTCCAGGTGGTGTCCGCAAAGGGATCTCCGTCGTTGCGGGGGTCTCGTCGCGGACGGGCCGGCGGAAGAGCGCGCGGCTTCGCTTCCGGTGCGGCCCCCTGCAAGATGCTCTCCATCACTTCCCGGTATTGCTCGTTGTCCACCAGGTTCGCTTCAAGCAGGCTCTCAAGCATCCTGATCTTGGCGTCGCACGCCTCCTCAGGAGTCATGGAGGCCAAGCTCCCCGGTTTCGGAAGGGCGTCTCCGGTGGAGCGGTGCGTGCCGAGCAGCATTGCGTGGTATCCGCGCGCTCCCTCTTCCTCGGCCAGCAGGCGCAGGCGCTCGATCTCAGCCTCGACCCAAGTTCGCTTCCGCATCCACTCCGCCTCATTGCCTCCCCAGGAGCGCACCAGGGCAGCGAGGACGGGGACTGTCGGAATGCGCTCGCCTCGCAAAGCGGCATGGAGCGTCGATCGCGGCATGTTGTTCTCGGCCGCGATGGTGTGGATCGTCTTAGCGTCGAAGCCGGCGTCGTCACGCAGTTGTCGGAGCGCAAGAGCGAACCGAGCCCGAGGGCCATCGTCCGGAGAGAGCGGCGTCGCACGACGTGGCATCTGGTCTACACCTGTTGTCTCGCGTAGAGCGCGTTTTGTGCGCGTATTGTCTCGCCCCCCTTACGGGGTGACAACCCCGTTGCGAGACTCCAACTACCAATCCAGCGACCGCCGGACGTCCCTAGCCTCGCAAGCATGATGAGGACGCCCGGCGACAGACCGCCGTTCTCGCGGCAGACAGGACGACAACAATGCGGACGCCCTCTCCCCATGATGACCCCCAACTCCCCCTTCGCCGCAAGCCCCGTCTCAAGCTCGTCGTCATCGGCGTGGTCGTGGTCGGGGCCGCGTCGGTGCTCCCACCGGACCACGTGAGCGCAGTCGCCGAGGTGGTCGGCGCCGCCGCGTCGGCGGTGGTCCTGCTCGGCAAGCGCGAGGAGGGGCCGACGCTCGGCTGACCCTGAGCACCCCAAAGGCCCACCGGCCGAAGCCGGTGGGCCCATGGCGTGCGCGTTCCCTAGCTACTTCGCCTCGGGGCGTGCTTGCGGATGATGCTGCCGGGGTACCGCTTGGCGACGCCTTCAGCGACGCTTTTGTGCTGTGAGGAGAACACCACTTTCTCTTTCGGCCAGCCGAAGCCGCCGCGGGTCCACGGCCCGGTGAAGCGGACCTGATCGGTTGCCCAGTCGCCCGCCCACTGCCATGGGCGCAGCCGCCCGAGTCGATAGCTGGCTGCGAGCACGGCGGCTGCGGTGGCGACGACGCCTATCACGTCCAGCGCATCCCGATCTTGGACAGTTGTTCCACGCGCTCGGGGGAGAGGGCCGCAGCCCTGCTGCGCTGGTTCCCGATCCAGGCCCCCAGCTTGATCTCCCGCTCCTCCTTGTCCTCGCCGTTGCCGCTGACGAGGATCCTCTCGACGTGCTTGCGGGGCACTCGGAGGTGTCTCTCCCGCTCATAGAACTGCCGGGCGGCGCCGAGATGGAGCGCCCATTTGTCTGCCTGGCTGGTCCGCGGTTTGGGTCTCTCGTCGTTTGTGGCGGGCTCGATCCCGAGGACCTGCTCGCTCATCCACTGCTGCACGGTGCTCAGCTTGTCGAAGCCGAACCGCTGCGCTTTGACCCATCGTCCGAGGTCTTCGCCCTGGTGCACGACAACGCCCGGTTCGGCGGGCAGCACACCGCCCTGCTCCAGGTGTTGCCGGACGAGGTGGAAGCATCGCTGCCACTCCACCGGCCAGGCAGGGCACCATGACGGGTCGATGTCCTCGAGCTGCTCGCGCCGCTCCTGGGACAGCGCCCCGGCCGCTGACTGCACGGGCAGGCCGTTGGCACGGCGCTGTTCGATCTCGTCCGCCTTTCGGGCGGCGGCGCGTGCGTTCTTCAGCCAGATGCCTACCCGATGGCCCTGGTAGGTGGCGTCCAGTGGCGCCAGGAGGTGGCCCGCTTCGGCGGCCCATCCGAGGGTCGCTGCGAGGCCCTCTTCCCAGGCGACGTCGTAGTGCGACCAGACCATGCCCAGTTTTTCGAGCTGCGCGATGCGCTCTTCGTCCATGTCGCCACGGGCATAGAAGCGTCGGGCGTCGGCGATCCATTGCCCAAGTGGGAAGGCGGCGAGCGAGGCCGGCCACCCTTCGGCTTCCGCCTCCTCGCTCCCACTGCCGGGGACGCGATAGGTGAAGGGCACTTTCAGGTCGCCGTGGAGCCGTTGGTAGAGGGTGGCGGCTTCGATGCCGCGTCGCCAGTGCTGGTGTTCGGGGTTGAGGACACGGAGGCTGATGAACGCTGCCAGCTGCGCGGGGTCGCGCGGCGTGCTGAACTTCAGCAGCTCCCGAGCTGGCACCGACAGTCGCTCGCTTCGGTCGCTCTCGCCCTCCTGCTCCCCGCTACGGCTCTGAACACCACTGACACGGCTTGATGCCTGTTGCTCGGCGAGCTGCTCGACGATGCGGGCATCGTGTGCGCGGAGTGCCTCGAGCAGTTTCGCCAGGCCGCCGTACGCCCGGCTTGTGAGCATGTTGTCGGCTGTCTCTCCGGGGCCGAGCAGGACGGGCACGACCAGGGAGGCGACCTTGCCTTCGCCGGGCTGCATGCGCAGTGCGCGGCCGACGGCCTGGACGAGGTCGGGCATGGAGCCGCGTACGTCGGCGAAGTACACGGAGTCACAACGGGATGTATCGATGCCTTCGCCGAGCACGCGAACGGACCCAAGAAACGTCTTCTCCACGATGGTGCCGTCAGCAGCGATTCCCCTGGAGAACTCCTCTAGGACACGCCGCCGGTGGAGGGGCTTGTGCTCGCCGCACAGCCAGTTGGCCCAAACCGTGGCCGGGTACAGCTCCGGGTCGGCGTCGTGCAGTCGCTTGGCGACGCCGGGGAGACCGGCCGCGAAGGCCTCGGCCTCCTTCACCATGTGGTGGAAGACGAGCGTGCGCTGAAAGCCCTCCTGCGAGGACGCCTTCACCAGAGCGGTCTGCAGCGCCGCGAGCCGCGCCCCGCGTACCTGCTCGGAGCGCGCATCCTCGCCCAGAAGCTGCGCTGCCTGGAGCTGGGTGTCGGTGATGTCCACGCACACCACCTGGTAAGGCGCACAGATTCCCCGGTCGATCGCCTCCGAGAGCGTCAGCGTGTAGCAGCGGCTGCCGAAGGGGGAGGCGGGGTCGTCATCCATCGACGCCACCAGTTCACCCGGCGCCCCTGGCTGCTCCTGGTCTTCGTCGAGCTGCCACAGCCGGGGCGTGGCGGTCATGTACAGCCGACGCAGGGCGGGGATGCGGGTGTTGTCGTGGACGACCGCCCATGGCTTGCCGATCCTGCCCGAAACCCGGTGCGCCTCGTCCACGACGATCAGGGACCATCCCGGGAGGCCGGCGGCGTGTGCGCGTTCCAGCGTGCCGAGCCCGAGCGAGGCGTACGTGGCGAACACGGTGACCTTGTCGAGCGGCCTCACCCACTCGACCAGCTCGTGCACGTCTGTGGTGTTGGGGAAGGGCACCTCCTGACCGCGCAGGGAGGAGACTCCGATCATCGGGCCGGTGCGGCCTCCCTCGCGCCACGCGGCCTCGGTCTGGGCGAGCAGGTCCAGCGAGGGCACGAGCACGAGCACACGGCCCGCACGGAGCTCCTCCGCGCTCCGGGTGGCCACGAGGGTCTTCCCGGTTCCGGTCGCCATGATCACCTGAGTCCGCAGCCCCCGCTCCGGCACAGTAGATCTTGCAGGCAATTCGAGTGCCCGGAGTACCGCATCCACGGCTTCTCGCTGGTGGGGACGGAGTTCCTTCACAGCCATTCCGATCTACCCTTTTCTGCAGCACCAGACGAAAGATTCCATCTGCCACAGGCGAGCAACGAGCATGAAACCCCCATGCGATGGGCCACGGCACCACCACCCCGACACCCCGTTCACGCCTCCGCTCCGGGACACTCTAAATCCAGAGTCTATCTCACACTAAAAATGAAGCAGACCGCCGAGAGAGTCAACGCCGACGCCATGGGTACTCCACAACCATCACTGTCCACCGTGACCCGGAGAGCCATGACACACAAGACCGAAAACGACCAGGGAAACCGGTTCTGCAAGGCCTGCGGCACGCCGGCTGAAGACGGGAAACTATGCAATCACTGCGGCGCCGTCCTGGACCTGCCTGACGATGCCGGGCTGATCGAGGACCAAGGCGCAGCGGTACGACGAGACTTCGAAGGACGCACCGAGCAGCAAGGACAACAGTGATCGAGACAGCACGCACGAACCCAATCCACTGAGGAACGCATACAGGGGCACACGGGCCGGCATGCATCCACAACTGACCGCATCACGTCCCTGCGAGCCGTACGGCAACTGCGCCAGGTCCGCGCCTTCTATGCGGCGGGGGTCCTGTTGTGGGCGGCCGCGGCAATCTGGACGGGATGGGCGCATCCCGCAAGCCGGCAGATGTGGGTCTCCGCACTTCTCCTGGCCGTCTTCACTGGCCTGCTGCTCACGGCTTTCCTGTGGCTGCGACGCCTCCAGGCCGGCGCAGCAGGCAGGCTGGCGCATCACGCTGCACCGCGCAGGTGGTCGCCCACCTCGCGAATGCCTGAGCACGACCGTCGCGAGCACCCTTCCGTAGCCCGGCCCTGTCCCCGTCAGCGGGCCAATGCTCCTGGAGACGCAGCCGGAAGGATCGCGGGGCGACGGAGAAGCGCAGCGAGTCCGCCGAGGGGAGCGTTGTCCGTTATCTGAGGCGGTGTCAGGGCATTCGGAGTTGCATGAATCGTGATGCGGTAGTGCAGGCCGCCTCCGGTGGCGGCAGTCCAGTTTTCATCCCGATCCTGTGTGCCTTGCTGATCATGGGGCTGGTTCAAGTCGTACGTCCGCAGCTGCTCTGGAAGATGAATAGGAACCTGCAGCGGGGATGGGTGAAGGACCCGGACGCGACCGAGCCCACCAGCAAGGGATACGCCATGCAGCGAGTGACGGGGCTGCTCTTCCTGGCGGTCGCCACATGGATGCTTGTGCAGCAGATCTGACCGGAAGCCAGACGACCCGAAGGCTGCAACCGGGGGAGAGTAGGCCGCTTTGGCTGCAGTTGTGAGCAAGGCGACTGACGAAGGGAGGCGTCTATGGAGCAACGCCCGGGTTCCCGTGTTCCGCCGTCATGGACGAGGCCAGGTAACCGTTGGGGGCCGCGGTTGTACTGGCCGATGCTCTGTCTGAGTATCGGCCTGCTGGTATGGCGGGTGATCGATGGTGACAGTGCGGTGCGCATCGTGGTGGCGGCCGGCCTGGCACTCATGTGGATCGGTCTCATAGCCGCCAACCGGGCTGCGCGGCGCAAGGAGGCCAGCCGAGTCTTGTACGGGTAGACGAGGGGGGATGGCGGTGGAAGCGGCGAAGTGGTCAGTGGATCGTGAGCGCTTGTCCCGGTGGGTTCCTGAGGGCGAGCGGATGACGGCCGGTTGCGCGGTGACGTACGGGCGCACGCTGTGGGGCCTGTTCCCGCGGCGTGCTTCGCTTCTGTTGACCGACCGTCGGGTGCGAGTACTACGCCACCGGGGCAATGACCTCCGGTACGCCATACGTGGTGTCTGGTTCGAGATGATGCGCGGCGAGGCCGTGGCGGTGTGCAGGAATCCGCGGGTGCGGGTGGAGTTCGACAAGGGGCAGGAGATCGAGCTGTGCCGGCACGGTGGTGGGGTGGAGCGTCTGCGGATCAGCCAGTGGGATGCGGTGCATGCCGAAGCCCTGTATGCGGCGTTCCCTGGCGAGGGCAGCGATCCGCAGTCCTGAACACCTGCCGTGAGAGCCGGGCCGCTCAGGCCGGTGGGCTGCTTTGACTGCACCACCAGACCCCTCCTTGTTGCTGCTCGGGCCGAAGGCCCGTGGCCAGCCCCGCGCAGCGGGGCTGGCCTTGTGGCGCATCGCGCCATCGGTGGCTGGAGCGCAGCGGAGGCCACCTCGCGGGGACGCAGCCCCCCAGCTCCGGGAGCGCAGCGGACGGAGCGTCACCTGCCTCGTGGGCAGGTACCAGACACCCAGGATTCCCGCTTGCGGGAATCCTGCCTCTCCGCGCTTGCGCGGAGAGGCTCGCCCTAGAATTCCGGTCACGGAATTCATTCCCGCGTTTACGCGGGAATCCGAATTGCGCTTGCGCAATTCGCGCTCTATGCCCCGGCTTGCCGGGGCATTACC
>NZ_JBHVYO010000076.1:0-28976 GCF_042880655.1 Streptomyces sp. NPDC058295 | reverse complement strand
GGGCAGAAACCCCCGCACCGGGCCGGAGCCGATAACTGTCGGAACTACTCGCCGGGGTGGGCGAGTTCGATGTCGTGGCCGTCGACGCCGGCGCCCGCCACGGTCAGCGCGGTGGCCACCGGCGGGTAGCCGGTCGCGATGACCGTGTACTCGCCACCGTCGAGGTCGGCGAAGGCGTACGCGCCGTCCGCGCCGGTGGTGGCGGTGCCGACCACGTTGCCCGCCGCGTCGACGAGCGTCACGCGCGCGTCGGCCAGCGGACCGTACGGCGCCCGGACGACGCCCTGGAGCTGGGCACCGGCTTCGAGGACGACCTCCGCGCGGGTCACGCCCGTCGCGCCGACCTCGACGGGCAGAGCGCGCGGCCGGAACCCGACGGCGTTGACCGCGACGGTCACGGCGCCCGGCACCAGCTCGGCGAAGGAGAACTCGCCCTGCTCACCGGTGGCCGCGGTGGCCAGCAGATCGCCGCGCACATCGGTGACGATCACCATGGCGTCCTTGACGAACTCACCCGACTCGGCGGCGCGCACGACACCGCTGAGGCCGCTGGTCCCGCTGAGCAGGATGTCGTACGCGACCGGCTCGCCGTTCACGACGATCGTGGAGGCCTGCGGCTGGAAGCCGTCGGCGGAGGCGATCAGCACGTACGAACCCGTGCCCGGCGCGTCCAGTCCGTAGGAACCGTCGGCCTGCGCGACCGACCGGCCGAGCTGGCGTCCGGCGAGCGAGATCAGGGTGACGGCGGCCTGCGGGACGGGCGCGCTCTCCGCGCCGCGCACGAAGCCGTGCACCGGGATGCCGCCCGAGGGCGCCGGGAGGGGTTCGGCGGTGGCGACGGCGGCGAGCCGCTGTGTGTCCTGCGGACCGGCCTCCCGCCCCGGCTCGGCAGCCGTCTCGGCGACCGCCCAGCTGGGGATGTGCTCCTCGGCGGGAGCGGTGGCCGCGGCCGGAGCCGTGGCGGCCGCGGTGGCCGGGGCCTCCGTCTCCGCCGTGGCGGCCTGGGCCAGCGCGCCCTTGGTCCGCAGCGGGACCTCCTTGATGAACAGGGTGATCAGGAAGGCGAGCAGCGCCAGGACGGACGCGATCAGGAAGACGTCCGCGATGCCGTGGCCGTACGCGCTCTCCATGACCGTGCGCAGCGGCGCGGGCAGCTTGTCCATGTCCGGGATCGAGCTGGAGGAGCTCGAACCGGACGCGAGGGAGGCGTACTTGGGGCCGAGGTCGGTGATGCCGTCCTTGGCGTAGTCGGTGATCCGGTTGGCCATGACGGCGCCCAGCGCCGAGACGCCCATCGCACCGCCCAGGGACCGGAAGAAGGTGACCGTGGAGCTGGCGGAGCCGAGGTCCTTCGGCTCGACCTGGTTCTGCGTCGAGAGCACCAGGTTCTGCATCATCATGCCGACGCCGAGGCCCAGCAGGGCCATGAAGACCGCGGTCTTCCAGTAGTCCGTGTCGTAGCGGATGGTGCCCAGCAGACCGAGGCCGGCCGTGATGAGCACGCCACCGCTGACCAGCCAGGCCTTCCACTTGCCGGTCTTGGTGATGAACTGCCCGGAGACGGTGGAGGAGACGAACAGGCCGCCGATCATCGGGATCGTCATCACGCCCGACATGGTCGGGGACTTGTCCCGGGCCAGCTGGAAGTACTGGGCGAAGAACACCGTGCCGGAGAACATCGCGACGCCGACGAACATCGAGGCGATGGAGGACAGCGTGATGGTGCGGTTGCGGAAGAGGCGCAGCGGGATGATCGGCTCGGTGGCCTTCGACTCGACGAGCACGAAGATCAGCCCGAGCGCGATCGAGCCCGCGACCATCGCGTACGTCTGCCACGACAGCCAGTCGTACTTGTCACCGGCGAAGGTGACCCAGACCAGCAGCAGCGACACCGCGGCGGAGATGAAGAACGCGCCGGCCCAGTCGACCTTCACGTCCCGCTTCACCGTGGGCAGGTGCAGGGTCTTCTGGAGCACGATCAGCGCGATGACGGCGAAGGGGACGCCGACGTAGAAGCACCAGCGCCAGCCGAGCCAGCTGGTGTCGGTGATGACACCGCCGAGCAGCGGACCGCCGACGGTGGCGACGGCGAAGGTCGCGCCGAGGTAGCCGGAGTAACGGCCGCGCTCACGCGGGGAGATCATCGCCGCCATGACGATCTGGGCGAGGGCGGACAGACCGCCGACGCCGACGCCCTGCACGACACGGCAGGCGATCAGCATGCCGGGGTTCTGCGACAGACCGGCGGCCGCGGACCCGAGCACGTAGATGACCAGCGCTATCTGGACGAGCGCCTTCTTGGGGTACAGGTCGGCGAGCTTGCCCCAGAGCGGGGTGGTCGCCGTCATCGACAGCAGGGTGGCGGTCACGACCCAGGTGTAGGCGGACTGGCCGCCGCCGAGGTCGCCGATGATCTCCGGCAGGGCGTTCGAGACGATCGTGGACGAGAGGATCGCCACGAACATCCCGAGCAGCAGCCCGGAGAGGGCCTCCATGATCTGCCGGTGGGTCATCGGAGCGGCCTCGGCGGAGCCGTGGGACCCTCCGCCGTGCTTCGCGTGAGCCCGCACACCGGCTGGTGTGGTCGTTGCCATGGGCTTCCTTTTCCTATGTTGCTTGTGCGGGTGTACGGGTGGTCTGTGTCTGTTCGCTTACGGGAACGGGAGGCGGCGGCGCGGGTGGGGCCGGCGGCCGGTGCGTGACCGTCCGGCACTCGCCGAAACTGGCGCGCAGCCGGGTCAGCAGGGCGATCAGCCGGCCGACCTCGGCGTCGGTCCAGTCGCCGAGCCGTTCCGCCAGCAGCTCGGTGCTCCGGCGTGACAGCTCGACGAGCATCGCGTGGCCCTCGGGCGTGAGGTGCAGGATGCGGGAGCGTTTGTCCGCCGGGTCGGGGGAGCGTTCGATCCAGCCCCGGTCGGCGAGGTGCGCGGCGTGTCGGCTGGTCACGGACATGTCGACGGCGAGCAGCTCGGAGAGAGCGCTCATGCGCATGTCGCCGTGGCGGCCGAGGAGCGCCAGCACGCCGGCCGAGCCCGCGGAGCAGTCGGGCGGCAGGATCCGCCCGAGGTCACGCTTCACCGCCCCGACGGCACTGAGCTGACGCGCCAGCTCCTCATACTGCGCCTGCCCCGCCATCACACCTCCCAGTTTGTTGCTTAGGGCAACCATAGGAGCGGTTGGTTGCTACAGGCAAATAAAACCGCCGCGAGACCCGCAAAAAGTTGGCAAAGGCAAGTATTGCGACGGTAAATGTGCAGGTGGGGGGGTGTTGTGGGTGCGTGGAGGCCCGATTCCGGACGGGACCGGCCGTGGTTGGGGCGGGACCGGTACCGCAGGGCCAGGCGGTGGGGTTTGGCAGGGGGCCGCAGCGGGGGCTCGGCGGCGGGGGTGGCCGGTGCGGCCTGAGCCGTCTTGCGGGGCGGGGTGCTGCCGTCCGGGCCGTTCCCGGGGCGGGGGTGCTGCCCTCCGGGCCGTCTCCCCGGTGCGAGGTGATTCCGTTTCGGCCGTCTTCCAGGGCGGGTGATCACGTCCTGGCCGAATCCCGGGGTGGGGTGTCCGCTCGGGGCCGCCCTTGGATGCGGGTCGATCGCGTCCGGCCGAGGTGGGGCGATGCCCGGCCGGGTCGTCCCCGGTGCGAGTCGATCGCGTCCGGGCCGTCCCTGGTGCGGAGTGATCCAGCCCGTGCCGTTCCGGGTCGTGCCGTTGCGGGTCGTGTCGATCCCGGCCGGGCCGTCTCCGGTGGGGGTGATCGCGTCCTGGCCGTCTCCGGGAGGATACCGTCCGGAGCGCGTCCCCAGTGCGGGGTGGTCGGGCGCGAGCCGTCTCCCGGGGTGAGGCGACCACGACCGGTTGGCGGCCCCCGGCGGTTCCTGGCAGTCCTAGGCGACCCCCTGGCAGTCCCCCGCGGTCCCCGGCGGTGCTCGGCGTCGTCGTCGGGTGTCGGGCGAGGTGGTCGGTGGGAGCGGCGGGCGCGGGCTCGGGCCCAAGTGGGCGGGCAGGGCCGGGGGGTTCCGGGCGGCCGGACTTCCTACCCCCACTTGGGCCGCCCCGCGCATTTTCGCTAGTGTCTCGGCCCATGGCTAACACGCAGGGCCCCCAGGGCAACCACGACCCCGCCGGCAGCACCCAGATGTTCCGCGCGTTCGTCGACGACGGCGCCCCCCGGGCCGCCCAGCCGGCCCCCACCCAGTCCGGACCCCGCATCGGCCTGATCGTCGGCATCGTCGCCGCGGTCGTGATCGTCGCGGCGGTCGCCTGGCTGGCGCTGAAGTAACCGCCGGCCCGCACTGGGCAGGGTGACGGGGTGACCGGGCGCGTCGACCTCCGTGCGTCAGAGCGGGGTCGGCGCGCACGCCCCCGTCTCTTCGCGTGTCCGGCGCCGCCCGCTCACTCCCACCGGACCGACACGTCCCGCGTCTCGATGCGCATGCCCAGCGGTACGCGCCACGCGTCGACGCAGACCGTCCAGGTCTTCTCCTTACGCGCCCCCGCGGCGATCGGCGTCGGGAGCGCGGCCGTGGACTCGCGTGTCGCCCAGTCGATGCCGATCGCGTCGATGACATGGGTCTCGAAGGTGACCGTGCCGGAACGCACCGCGGTGCCACCGGAGTTGCGGAAGGTGAGGGTCACGTCCTCGCACCACCGCTGATCCGTCCCCGCGCGGACGGGATCGCTCACGGCCAGCGAGGCCGGTCCCGCGGGCGCGGTGCTCGGCGGGGCCGTGGGCGTCGGTGAGGGCGCGTCCGGTGGCGTACCGCCCGCGGAGCCGCCCTCGGTGCCCGGGGAGGCGCCCGGGACGTCAGGGGTGACTGAGGTGCCCGGGACGCCGGGGGTGGCGGGCCGAGGGGCGCCGGGCCCGGCGTCGCCTCCCGCGGTGCCCTCCGACCCGTGTCCGGCCGTTTCGCCCGCCGGGGCCCCCGGACCGGCCGGCCCCGCAGGGGAGCCGCTCTCGTCGTCCAGCGGGACGAGCCGTACTCCGCCCGTCGGATCCGCCGAGTCACCCCTCCGCGGGTCCGGGAGCGCCGTGTCGCCCGCTCCGCCGATGGCGACGTAGCCGCCCGTGTGCCCGTCTCCCCCGCAGGCGGCCAGCAGGCCGGCCGCCATCACGACGGCGGCCGCCGACGCGCCCCATACGGCGCCCCGGCGGCCACGTGCCCGTGTCGGATCCCGTGTCGGACTTCGCATCGCGTCAGTGTCGCTGACGCTCCGTCAGGAGGGAAGTCCTCGGGTCGGGTCCGGCTAGTCGGAGATCAGGCCCTCGCGCAGCTGCGCCAGGGTCCGGGTCAGCAGCCGGGAGACGTGCATCTGGGAGATGCCGACCTCCTCGCCGATCTGGGACTGGGTCATGTTGGCGAAGAAGCGCAGCATGATGATGCGGCGTTCGCGAGGCGGAAGCTTGGCCAGCAGCGGCTTCAGCGACTCGCGGTACTCCACGCCCTCCAGGGCCGTGTCCTCGTAGCCGAGGCGGTCGGCCAGGGAGCCCTCGCCGCCGTCGTCCTCCGGGGCCGGGGAGTCCAGCGAGGAGGCCGTGTAGGCGTTGCCGACCGCGAGGCCGTCGACGACGTCCTCCTCGGACACGCCCAGCACCGCGGCGAGTTCGGCGACCGTCGGCGAGCGGTCCAGCTTCTGGGAGAGCTCGTCGCTGGCCTTGGTGAGGGCCAGGCGCAGTTCCTGGAGGCGGCGCGGGACCCGCACCGACCACGAGGTGTCGCGGAAGAAGCGCTTGATCTCGCCCACGACCGTCGGCATGGCGAACGTCGGGAACTCCACACCCCGTTCGCAGTCGAAGCGGTCGATCGCTTTGATCAGGCCGATGGTGCCGACCTGGACGATGTCCTCCATCGGTTCGTTGCGCGAGCGGAAGCGGGCCGCCGCGTAACGCACGAGGGGGAGGTTGAGCTCGATGAGGGTGTCCCGGACGTACATGCGCTCGGGGCTGTCCTCGGCGAGGGTGGCCAGTCGCAGGAACAGGGAGCGGGACAGGGTGCGGGTGTCGATGGCCCCTGTCGTGAGTACCGGGGCCGGAGCGGCCTCGGGGGCCGTGACGTCGTCGAGCACGTCGAGCACGGCGGGCTCGACGGGCGCGCTTGGCGCGGACTCGCTCTTTGTGAGCGTGAGCACCTCGGAGCTGCCCTGATCTGCGGACATGCCACCCCCTTTGGGTCGCGGGACGGTCGCGGCGAACATTCCCGGTTGAGGAACGTCAGCCTTCACCTGAATACCGGAGCCGAAGCCCCGGCAAACGCGCTTCCGGCAGAATGTCACATGTCGGCAACACGCTGTAGTGACATGTCGACATGTGAGTGGCGAATCAGCCCTGGAAAAAGGGGGTCTGACGGCATTTCAGCGCAGATCTGCAGGGAAGGGGCCGGGTGAGCGATTCGCTCTCAACGGTGACAACTCGCTCATGCTTCCGAGCCCTGATCGAGTGACGTGTCCTTCGGGCCCCGCGTCACGCCTCGATGCGGTTCGCCGAGCGAAGCCGCTGGAAGCTACGCGCGAGTAGCCGGGACACGTGCATCTGGGAGACGCCGAGTTCCGCACTGATCTGGGACTGCGTGAGGTTGCTGTAGTAGCGCAGGAGCAGGATGCGCTGCTCGCGCTCGGGGAGTTGGACCAGGAGGTGACGCACGAGGTCGCGGTGCTCGACGCCGTCCAGCGCCGGATCCTCGTAGCCGAGGCGGTCCAGCAGGCCCGGTAGGCCGTCGCCCTCCTGGGCCGCCTCCAGCGAGGTGGCGTGGTACGAGCGGCCCGCCTCGATGCAGGAGAGCACCTCGTCCTCGCCGATGCGCAGCCGCTCGGCGATCTCGGCCGTCGTCGGGGTGCGGCCGAAGGCGGTCGTCAGGTCCTCGGTGGCGCTGTTGACCTGCACCCACAACTCGTGCAGCCGGCGCGGTACGTGGACCGTGCGGACGTTGTCGCGGAAGTACCGCTTGATCTCGCCGATGACCGTCGGCATGGCGAAGGTCGGGAACTGCACGCCGCGCTCAGGGTCGAAGCGGTCGATGGCGTTGATCAGGCCGATGGTGCCGACCTGGACGACGTCCTCCATCGGTTCGTTGCGGGAGCGGAAACGGGCGGCCGCGTAGCGCACGAGCGGAAGGTTGGCCTCGATGAGCGCCCCGCGTACCCGGTTGTGCTCCGGCGTGCCCGGCTGGAGCTCCTTGAGCTCGCCGAAGAGCAACTGGGTCAGTGCCCGGGTGTCGGCGCCCCGGCGCCGCTCGGGCGGCTGCACCGGCTCCGTAGGGGCTTCCGTGAGGACGGCCGCAGGAGCTTGCGGGACGCCTTGTGGGACGCCTTGTGGGACGGCTTCCAGGGCAGGCGCGGGGGCGGGTGCCGGGGGTGCCTCTTCCTGAGGCGGCGCAGTACTGGCCGACACGGTCAACGCCACCTCTTCGTCAGGTCAACATCGGTCAACTCATCCGTCAAAAGCGGTCATAGCATCACAAGACATGTGCACTGTGTGCAAGCACCCCATAACGCCGTGTTGAGGGAGAAGTTGAGCCGTGCGCCCTGATTCCCGGCGTGCGAAAGCCCTCCGCTGTTCCCGCGGAGGGCTCCGAAACGACGGAAGGACTGCCTGAGGAACGCCGAGAACGGCGGCTCGGAAGCCGGGAAGGGAGGCTCAGAACTCGTAGTCGGCGACCACCCAGGTGGCGAACTCACGCCACAGGGCGACGCCCTCCTGGTGGGCCGGGTGCTCGATGTACCGCTTCAGCGCGTCCGCGTCCTCGACCGCCGAGTTGATCGCGAAGTCGTAGGCGATGGGCCGGTCGCTGATGTTCCAGCCCAGCTCCCAGAAGCGCAGCTCCTCGATCCGGCCGCCGAGCGCCCGGAAGGCCGCTTCCCCCCGCACGACCCGGGGGTCGTCGCGCTCGACGCCCTCGTTGAGCTTGAAAAGGACCAGGTGGCGGATCATGGGCACTCCCAGTGCGAGCTACTCGGCCCCGTCGGCCAGCCACGTGAAGAAGTCGCCGACGGCCTTGGCGGCGTCCGATATGCCCTGGAAGCCTATCTGGACGTAGTCGGCCGCCTTCGCCGGGTCCGTGATGATCACGTAGAGCACGAAGACCACGAGTACGTAGACGGCGATCTTCTTGGCGTTCACCGCCACCTGGCCTCCCCTGTATGAGCCCACCCGGGCCTTGTTGACGGCGGCGAGTGTAACCGTAAGTGCGATTTACATACTGCTTTTGAACGTCCACGGCGCGTTCGTGAACCGTTCGTGGGTCCTCGTCCGATGAGGGGGTGAACGCCGGTGCGTGCCGGGCGGAGTGGAAGAAGGGAAGGGGAGGAAAATGCTGGGACTGCTGGAACCGCTGGCCGTCGCCCCGATGGTCCTCGTGACGTTGCTGTGCCTGGGGGCGTTGCTCGATTGTGTCCGTACCCCCGGGGAGCGCGTCCGGTACGTGCCGAAGCCGCTCTGGCTGCTCTTCCTGCTCAGCGCCCCGATCGTCGGCGGCCTCGCCTGGGTGTACCTGGGCAAGCACCCCGAGCCGCGCGAAAGCCCGAAGACACGAGGAAGGGCCCGACTCGGGGAGCCGGACCCTTCGTCCAGAAGCGGTCCGACCACAACGAACTGAGATCGGGCGACGAGGGGGAGCCCGCCAGGGGTGCCCCTCGGTCTTCTTGAAATAGTGACTAGACGTAGTTGTTCGGGTGCATGCTGCCTTCATGGACGAAGGACTTGTGGCATTGATCGCGCCGCGCATCCGCCGATGGCGGCACCCCCAATAGCACCGGCAAGCCCCACGCCGGCAGCGCTACCAGGACCACGTGCGGTACCTGCGTTACTGGAGGGGAGCTCTCCTGGACGGCCACGATTCAGAAGCTGATGCCGCACAGGCCCAAGCGGCGGAAGCCAGGCGGCAGATGAAGGACGGGTACAGCGCGCTCGTCAGAGCGGCCAACGAAGCGATGTTCACTCCTGTGCGCGCTGATGCAGTGCCGCTTACACCGCCGAACTGGGACGGCAACTGAGGACGGAAGCCGAAGAGGCGCCCGGTTCGATGAACCGGGCGCCTCTTGTACCAGCGGTAGCGGAGGGATTTGAACCCTCGGTGACTTGCGCCACACTCGCTTTCGAGGCGAGCTCCTTCGGCCGCTCGGACACGCTACCGAGGGAGACCTTACAGCAAGGCGGGCCCTGGTTTGAAATCGGTATTCGGGGGCGATCAGCGGTCGCGGAAGAACTCCGTGAGGAGCCCCGCGCACTCCTCGGCGAGGACGCCTTCGACGACCTCGGGGCGGTGGTTGAGCCGTCGGTCGCGGACGACGTCCCAGAGGGAACCGGCCGCGCCCGCCTTGTCGTCACGGGCGCCGTAGACGACCCGGTCCACCCGGGACTGCACGAGCGCGCCCGCGCACATCGTGCACGGTTCGAGGGTCACGACGAGCGTGCAGCCGGACAGCCGCCACTCGCCCAGCGCGGCGGCCGCCCGCCGGACGGCGAGCACCTCCGCGTGGGCCGTCGGATCGCCGCCGGCCTCCCGTTCGTTGTGGCCCCTGGCGAGGACCGTCGTACCGTCAGGAGCCAGCACGACGGCGCCGACCGGGACGTCTCCGTCCCGGGCGGCCAGCCGTGCCTCGTCCAGGGCGAGCCGCATCGCGGCCCGCCAGCGGTCGCGTACGGGATCCGGCGCCGTTCGCGGGGCGGTCAGCGGACGGTCTCCAGGACCTCCGAGGCGCCCAGGGCGTCGGCGATCTCGGTGACCGCGTCCGAGGACAGCGACCTCAGCTCCTTCTCGCCGACGCCGAGGTCGTCGAGGATGCCGGCGTCGCCGACCGGGCCGTGCGGCACGGCCTCGGCCGGGCTGCCGTTCACGACGCCGACGACACCCTCGTCCTCGGTGTCGTCGGCGTCGTCCTCGTTCTCACCGTCCTCGGTGCCGTCGAGGTCGAGGGCGTCGAGGACGTCGTCGTCACCCGGGTCCCTTCCGAGCAGTTCGTCGGTGAGCAGGATCTCGCCGTACGAGCTGCGGGCGGCGGCGGCGGCGTCGGAGACGAAGATGCGAGGGTCCTCCTCGCCGTCGATGCGGACGACCCCGAACCAGGAGTCCTCCTGCTCGATCAGCACGAGAACCGTGTCGTCGTCGGGAGAGGCCTCCCGGGCCAGGTCGGCCAGATCCGACAGGGTCTCCACATCGTCGAGCTCTGTGTCGCTCGCTTCCCACCCGTCTTCGGTGCGCGCGAGCAGTGCGGCGAAGTACACCGTGACTCTCCCACTGGTCTTAGGCGTGCCGGTTGGGGGTCCCCCCGGCGGAGGTTGCGGGCGGAGAGAGCTCAGGCTCCGAGCCCCACCCACTCGGAATCGTGGCAGAAACAGAGCGTCCAGGGGACGTCTTCGGCTCCCTGTGTCCGGTGGTTTTGATCGCACGCCCACGAGTACGTCCATGTGCACGTACACGAGAGGTCCGTCGAGTGACGCACCAGTGCTCTCGTTGCCACCACCAGCGGATCGTACGCGGCTTTCCCTCGCGCCCACGCACGCCCGCCCCACGCGACACCCGTGACGGTGGTGATCTTCCCCGTATGCGCCAAGTCCCGTACGGGCGGGGCTACCAGCGGAACGTGCGCATGCGCATCGCGTGGCGCAGCCGGGCGGTCTTGGCGCGGCGCGGCTGGACCCGGTCGCGCAGTTCGCGGGCCTCGGCCAGCTCGCGCAGAAACCGGGCGCGGCGCCGTCGGCGCTCGGCGTCGGTCTCGTCCGGCCGCGCCTTCCGCGGCGAGTCGTTGTCGGGCAGCTTGGGCAGCTCAGGCATCAGCACACCACTCCGGGTACCCCGGTCTGTCTCCTTACCTTTCCCCCACTTTCCCTCCGACGGGCGGTTTGACGCCAGCCAACGGCCCAACCCGAGGGCAAGTCGAGGCGGAGAGGTTCACTGTGCGTGGGGACGCCGGGCGGGTTCGGCCCGGTTACTGTTGTGGACATGCGTCTCCACGTCGTCGACCACCCTCTGGTCGCCCACAAGCTCACCACGCTGCGCGACCAGCGCACGGACTCCGCGACCTTCCGCCGGCTGGCCGACGAACTGGTCACCCTGCTCGCCTACGAGGCCACGCGTGACGTGCGCACCGAGCAGGTCGACATCAAGACGCCGGTCTCCCCGACCACCGGCGTGAAGCTCTCCCACCCGCGCCCGCTGGTCGTGCCGATCCTGCGCGCGGGTCTCGGCATGCTGGACGGCATGATGCGGCTGCTGCCGACCGCCGAGGTGGGTTTCCTGGGCATGATCCGCAACGAGGAGACGCTCGAGGCGTCCACGTACGCCACGCGCATGCCGGAGAACCTCCTCGGCCGCCAGGTGTACGTCCTGGACCCGATGCTGGCCACCGGCGGCACGCTGGTCGCCGCGATCCGCGAGCTGATCCGGCGCGGCGCCGACGACGTGACGGCCGTGGTGCTGCTCGCGGCCCCGGAGGGCGTCGAGCTCATGGAGCGCGAACTCGCGGGCACTCCGGTCACCGTCGTCACGGCGGCGGTCGACGACCACCTCAACGAGCTCGGCTACATCGTCCCGGGCCTGGGCGACGCGGGCGACCGGCTGTACGGTGCGGCCGAATAAACCGTCACCCGACCACCTGACCGGCCGACCGCCTGACCGCCTGACCGGCCGAGCAGGCCGAGACATTCGGCAAGCTCGGACGGACGGATAGACGGACGGGCACGGCGGGTGGCGGGCGCGGGAAGGGCTGCTGCTAGCAGCCCTTCTTCGTGGACGCCGTCGGCTGCGGCGCGGCCAGCGCCGTCAGCGCCTTGACCGAGGCCGTCGGGCTGGTCAGCGCCTTGAACTGGTTGCCGATGATCAGGTCGACCGCCGTGCCCGCACGGGCCGCGTCGGTGCGGCGTTCGGCGGTGGTGAGCTGGGTGGCGAGCACCGGCAGCGAGGTGTTCAGCGAGGCCGCGGGGCCGAGCAGTATCCCGGTGCCGGTGACCTTCTTGTCGTACTGCTTGGTGGCGTTGCCCACCTCGCCGATCTTGAAGCCGCGTTTCTTCAGCTCGTCCGCGGTGGTCTTGGCGAGGCCGCTGCGGGTGGTGGCGTTGAAGACGTTCACGGTGATCTGCGCGGGCTTGGGCGCCGCGCCGGCTACGGCGGCGGCGGACGCGGACGCGGCGGGGCTCGCCTTGGTCGCCTTCGTCGAGCAGCCGACTCCGGCGGCCGTGGCCGTTCCCCCACCGCCCGTGAAGACGTCGATGAGCTGGAGGGTGCCCCAGCCGGCCACGCCGAGCACGGCGCCGCAGGCGACGACCACCACGACCAGCCTGCCGCGTCGTCGGTGGGGGCGCATGCGGGGGTATTTGTCCCCCGTGATCCGGTACTTGCCGCCCATGCCGGGGGGAGTCAGCATGCTCATGGGCGCAGCGTAGTGCGCCCGGGCGGCCGTGACGAATAAACGATCATCCGACACCGTTCGAGGCGCGGGAAAGCACCCGAAAGGGTCAACCCGAAGGGCCGGGCGGGGGTTCCTGACAGGGGTCCGGGCAGGGATCCTGGCGGTTCAGTCCAGCTCGAGCACGCGCGCGTGCAGTACCTGTCGCTGCTGGAGCGCCGCCCGCACCGCGCGGTGCAGCCCGTCCTCCAGGTACAGGTCGCCCTGCCACTTCACGACGTGCGCGAAGAGGTCGCCGTAGAACGTGGAGTCCTCCGCGAGCAGGGTTTCCAGGTCGAGCTGCTGCTTGGTGGTCACCAGCTGATCGAGGCGGACCGGGCGCGGCGCGACGTCCGCCCACTGCCGGGTGCTTTCCCGGCCGTGGTCGGGGTACGGCCGGCCGTTTCCGATGCGCTTGAAGATCACACGGAAAGCCTACCGGTCCAGACGTTCCGGGCGCAGCCATGGAGACGGAGTGCGACGCTGGAAAAGACGTGATGAACGGGGGTAAAACGGAACGAGGGTCTGTCGATGAGTGAGCCGACGAGCGCCGCCGACATCGCCGCCGGGTACGCCTTCGCCGGGCCCGCCCTCGACCTGGGCGCGCTGCTGTGGGACGGGAAGTGTCTCCCCGAGGCCCCCGTCCGCATCCCCCTTCCCATGCTGAACAGGCACGGACTGGTCGCGGGTGCCACCGGCACCGGAAAGACCAAGACGCTCCAGCTGATCGCCGAACAGCTCTCCGCGCAGGGCGTGCCGGTCTTCCTCGCCGACGTCAAAGGCGATCTGTCCGGGGTCTCGGCGCCGGGAGCGGCGAACGACCGGGTGCGGGGGCGGGCGGCGGAAGTCGGCCAGAAATGGACGGCGACCGGCTTTCCGGCCGAGTTCTACGCCCTCGGCGGCCTCGGCCACGGCATCCCGCTGCGGGCCACGATCACCAGCTTCGGCCCGGTGCTGCTCGCCAAGGTGCTCCAGCTCAACCACACCCAGGAGCAGTCCCTCGGTCTGATCTTCCACTACGCCGACCAGAAGGGCCTGGAGCTGCTCGACCTCAAGGACCTCCGGTCGGTCGTCGCCTTCCTGACCTCGGACGAGGGCAGGGCGGAGCTGAAGGGCATCGGCGGGCTGTCGACGGCCACGGCCGGGGTGATCCTGCGCTCGCTGACCGCCTTCGAGGCCCAGGGCATGGCGAGCTTCTTCGGCGAGCCGGAGTTCGACACGGCCGAGTTCCTGCGCACGGCCTCCGGCGGCCGCGGTGTCGTCTCGGTCCTGGAACTGCCCGCCGTCCAGGAGAAGCCGCAGCTCTTCTCGACGTTCCTGATGTGGCTGCTGGCCGATCTCTTCCACGACCTGCCCGAGATCGGCGACGCCGACCGGCCCAGGCTCGTCTTCTTCTTCGACGAGGCGCACCTGCTCTTCGACGACGCCTCGAAGGCGTTCCTCGACTCCATCACGCAGACCGTCCGGCTGATTCGCTCGAAAGGGGTCGGCGTGTTCTTCGTCACGCAGACCCCGAAGGACGTGCCCGGTGACGTCCTCGCCCAGCTCGGCAACCGGGTCCAGCACGCCCTGCGGGCCTTCACGCCGGACGACCAGAAGGCCCTCAAGGCCACGGTGAAGACATTTCCGAACTCCTCCTACGACCTGGAGGAGCTGCTCACCGGGCTCGGTACCGGCGAGGCCGTCGTGACCGTCCTCAGCGAGCGGGGCGCCCCGACGCCGGTGGCCGCGACCCGGTTGCGCGCCCCCGAATCGCTGATGGGGCCGGTCGACGGCCCCGCCCTCGACCGGGCGGTGCGGGAGTCCCCGCTGTACGAGCGGTATGCACAGGCTGTGGACAGAGAATCCGCGTTCGAGAAGCTGGCGGCCCGTCCCGGCGAGCAACCGGGGTCAGCGCGGGGGACGCAGGCCACGCGAGGGACGGGAGAGACGAGAGGGACAGGAGAGACGGGGGAGACGAAGAAGGCGAAGGAAGCGCGGGAGGCGAGGGGTGCGCGGGATGCGCGGGAGGCGGGGGAGGCGGAGGGAGTACGGGAAGCGAAGGGGCCCAGGTCCCGGGCGTCCGAGGAGGATCGCTCCGTCGTCGAGCAGGTCGTCGGCAGCGGCATGTTCAAGTCGCTGGCCCGGTCCGTCGGCACGCAGATCGGCCGCGAGATCACCCGTTCGCTGTTCGGCACGGCCCGGCGGAGGCGGTAGTACCGCCTCCGCCGACCGGTCAGCGGTCCCGGTACTCCGGGGACTGCTGCGGTTTCGCTTCCTTCACCTGCGGTTTCTGTGTGCTGCGCGCGGCCTCCGCGCGCAGCAGGGCGCGCAGGATCGCGTACGGGTCTGTGGGCATGACTCTTTCCCTCGCATGTTCCTTGCGTGAGCGTGATCGCCGGCGGGCCTGGGAACGGCGTCCGTCAGCAGCGCAGGACCACGGTGCGCAGGACGTGCAGGGCGTACGACGGCCGGTGCGGCGCGGGGCGCGGCGGGTCCGCGGGGACACCGGGCGCCGGGGCCGGGAGGGCCGCGGGGCGCGGCGGGGCGGCGGGGCGGTGCGCGCAGGGGGCCGGTCGCAGCGCCGTGTCGAGGACGTCGTACTCGGCGAGCTCGGCGGCGGCGACGGGTGCCGCCGAGATCTCGGCGGCCGCGCCCGGCACCAGCAGGGCGAGCAGCAGCACGAGCGTCCGCAGCCAGGTGCGGCTGCGGGGGAGGCGTGCTGCGGGGCTCATGAGAGGTCATCTCCCCGCGACACGCCCTGGGTTCAGCACGCCGGGGATCGGATCCGCCCGTTCGGCGGACAACCGGCTCACCCGGTGTGCGGCACCTGGCGGCCCTGGCCCCTCCGCTACTTCTTCGCGGACTTGTCCGCCCTGTTCGCCTTCTCCGCCTTCTCTGCCTTGGCCGCCGCCTTCATCTCCTGCTTGTGGGCCCGTACCTTCGTCAGTGATGCGGGGCCGGTGATGTCGGCGACGGACCGGAAGGACTTCGGCTCGCCGTAGGCGCCGGCCGCCTCCCGCCAGCCCGTGGGCCGCACACCCAGCTGCTTGCCCAGCAGCGCGAGGAAGATCTGCGCCTTCTGGCTGCCGAAGCCGGGCAGTTCCTGGAGCCGCCCGAGCAACTCCTTGCCGCTGCTCACGTCCTTCCAGACGGCACCGGCGTCCCCGTCGTAGTGCTCGACGAGGTACTGGCAGAGCTGCTGGACGCGCTTGGCCATGGATCCGGGGTAGCGGTGCACGGCCGGCTTCTCGGAGAGCAGTGCGGCGAAGGCCTCCGGGTCCTGGGCGGCGATGTCGTGCGCGTCCAGGTCGTCGGTGCCGAGGCGGTCGGCGATCGTCCGGGGCCCCTTGAACGCCCACTCCATCGGAACCTGCTGGTCCAGCAGCATCCCGACGAGCGCGGCGAGCGGGGACCGCCCGAGGAGCTCGTCGGCCTCGGGGTCCTGGGAGAGGTGAAGGGTGACGTCCATGCGTCGATGATCCCGCCTGGGCCGTCAGCTCGCGCGCCAGTACCCCAGCGCGTGCAGCCGCTCCTTGGGGAGGCCCAGCTCCTTGCGCAGGTAGGCCGACAGCGTCCTGGTGGTGCGGGTGTCGCAGGCGATCCAGACGTAGGGGTCGGGGGTGGCCGTCAGCAGGGCGGGCAGCTCGGTCTTCACCCGCTCGACGAGGTGGGCGCCCGAGTCCGCCCGGGGCACGTGCCGTATCTCGTGGCGTGCGGGGTCGGTCCGGAAGGGGAGGCCGTCCGTACCGTCGGGCGGGCCCTCGAACCAGACGGTCGCCGAGGCGGCGCCGAGTGCCCCCTCGCCCTCGCCGAGCAGGGAGTTGATGGCGGGCAGGGAGGCCGGGTCGCCGATCACGAGGACGTGCGAGGGGGCCGGGGCGGGCGGTTCGAAGCCGGTGCCCTGGACCGTCGCCTCGATGGTGTCGCCGGGCTTCGCCGCCCGCGCCCAGTCGCTGGCCGCGCCCTCGTGCAGCGCGAACTCCAGGGCGAGGGTGCCGGCCGCCGGGTCGGGGTCGACCAGGGTGTAGGCCCGCTGGTGCGGCCGGCCCGCGTTCTCGAACCAGAGCCGGATCCAGATCGTCGGGTGGACGCCGGTGGCGGCGAGCAGCCCGCCGTCCGAGAGGCGCAGCCTGCGGTACTCGCCGGTGACCTCCTCCGCGCCCGTGACCGTGAGCGTGAAGTCCTTCGCACGCATCAGTCTGAGGACCGTGCCCTCCCAGCCCCGCCCCTGCGCCATGACTTCGCCACCCCTCGCGTACGATTTCGGCACAATCCACTTAGGCAAGCCTAACCTAAAGCGAAATGGGGCCAGAGGGTGACCGCCGAGATCTACCGTGACGCCTGGGGCGTCCCGCATCTGCGCGCCGACAGTGCGCACGCCCTCGCCCGCCTCCAGGGATCGGTCACCGCCCGCGACCGCGCCTGGCAACTGGAGGTCGAACGGCACAGGGCGCGCGGCACCTCGGCGTCCTTCCTCGGCTCCGAGGCCCTCCCCTGGGACCGGTTCGTGCGCCGCGCCCGCCTCGACGACACGGCGAGACGCTGCTTCGACGAGCTCGCGAGACGGGATCCGGAGACGGCCGACTGGGTCCGGGCGTACGTCGACGGGGTCAACGAGGGGCTGGCCGCCTGCGAGGCCCCCGAGTTCACCCGGGTCGGCCTCGCGCCCGGCCGCTGGGAGCCCTGGACCCCGCTCGCCGTCTGGCTGGCCACGCACATCCTGTTCGCCGGGTTCCCCGCCAAGCTGTGGCGCGAGGAGGCCGCCCGGCACCTCGGCCCCGAGGCGGTCGCCCTGTTCGCCACCGACGGGCCCGGCACCTCCGGCAGCAACGGCTGGCTGGTGGAAGGGACCCGGACGGTCACCGGGCAGGCGGTCATCGCCGGCGACCCGCACCGCTTCATCGAGGACCCAGGCGTCTACCAGCAGATCCGCCTGGCCTGCGACGAGTTCGACGTCGTCGGGCTCGCCGTCCCCGGTGTCCCCGGCATCGCCCACTTCGGCCACACCGGCACGGTCGCCTGGGCCATCACCAACGCCATGGCCGACTACCAGGACCTCTACCGCGAACGGCTGCGCCGCACCGGCGCCGGCGTCGAGGCGCTCGGCCCGGACGGCACCTGGCGGCGGGTCGCCCGGCACACCGAACTCGTACGGGTGGCGGGCGAGGAGACCGTCGAGGTGGAGGTGCTGGAGACCGAGCGGGGCCCGGTGATCGCGGGCGGCCCGGAAGGCCTGGACGACGGCACCCCGCTCGCGCTGACCCTGCGCCACCCGCCCCGCGTCACCGCCGACCTGGGCTTCCAGGCACTCCTCCCGCTGCTCCGGGCCCGCCGGGTCGCCGACGTGGACCGCGCCTTCGATCTCTGGGTCGAGCCCGTTAACGTCGTCCAGGCTGCCGACACCGAGGGCGGCCTGCTGCACCGGGTCGCGGGCCGGGTGCCGCAGCGCGCCGAGGCGAACGGCACCCGGCTGGTGCCCGCCTGGGAACCCGGTCACGAGTGGACCGGCTGGCACGAGATGCCCCGCGCGGGACTGGCCGACGGCGTCGCGGTGATGGCCAACCAGCGCGGTCCCGCCGCGCGGCTGGGCGTCGAGTTCGCCCCGCCGCACCGCGCCGACCGCATCCGGACGCTGCTCGGGGAACGTCGGCAGTGGTCCGCGTCCGACATGCCGGCCATCCACACGGACACCCATCTGGGCTCCGCCGCGCCCCTGCTGGACCGGCTGAGCGCCCTCGACGACCTGACAGGGCCGGCCGCCGAGCTCCGCGACCGCCTGCTGCGCTGGGACCGCCGGATGGACGCCGACAGCCAGGACGCGGCACGGTTCGCGGCCCTGCGCAGCGCCCTGGTCCGCCGTCTCGCCGCCCACCCGGCCTTCGCGGTCCTCACGACGCCGCCCGCCTATCCGGAGGTCTTCCTCCCCTGGCTGGCCCTCCTCCCCCGCATCGGCTTCGCCCTCGAACACCTGCTGCGCGCCGAGGAGCTGTACGGCATCGACCGGGCTGCACTCGTACGGGAGGCCCTCGAGGAGACCGCCGGCCTACCCGCCGCCCGCTGGGGCGACACCCACCGCCTGACCCCCTGGCAGGCGCTCCCCGACCCGGGACGGCAGGCCCCGGCCCTCGCCGGCGACCACGACTGCGTGCTGTGCACCTCGGCCGTGCCCGGCTGGACCGACCTCGCCGCGCGCGGTCCGGCAGCCCGGTACGTGTGGGACCTGGCCCGCCGCGAGGACAGCCTGTGGGTCGTCCCGTACGGCGCGTCCGGCCTCCCCGACCACCCCCACCACCACGACCAGCTCCCCCTGTGGCTCAAGGGCGAACTGGCCCCCGTCGTCACCGACTGGGCGCAGCTGAAGAAGGAGAGCGACCATGGCTGACCGTTATGTGCACACGCAGGCGGCCGACGGGTTCGGCACCGTCAAGATCCGTCCGCTCGACCCCGAGGGCGACGCGGACGTCGTCCACGGCTGGGTGAGCGAGGAGCGGGCCGCGTTCTGGGGCATGAACGGTCTGACGCGGGACCAGGTCGCCGAGATCTACGCCCACATGGCCGGCCTCGACACCCATCACGCCTTCCTCACCGAGCTGGACGGCGAACCGGTCGCCCTCCTCCAGACCTACGAGCCGACCGAGGACCGGGTCGGCGAGTGCTACCGGGTCGAGCCCGGGGACATCGGCGTCCATGTGCTCATCGCCCCGGCCGGCGGGCGCGGGGCGCGGCCGGGCTGGTCGGCGGCGCTGATGGACGCGTTCGCCTCGTACGTGCTGGTCGGCCTGGACCGCTCGCGCGTCGTGGTGGACCCCGATGTGCGCAACGAGAAGGCGGTCGCCCGCTTCCTGAGGCAGGGCTTCGAGGAGGGGCCGGTCGTCACGCTGCCGGAGATCGACCTGCCGGACGTGTACCTACCGGAGAAGAAGGCGCAGCTGGCGTTTCTGCGCCGGGAGGTAGCGTTCCCCGGGTGACCTCACCGCTCACCCCCGAAGACCTCGTCGCGCACTACGGACTGGAGCCGATCCCCCGCGAGGGAGGCCTGTTCCGCCGTACCTGGGCGGGTCCGCAGGGGCCGGACGGCCGCCCCGCCGGCTCCGCGATCGTCGCGCTGCTCACCGCCGACGACTTCTCGGCCCTGCACCGTCTGCCCACCGACGAGGTCTGGCACTTCTACCTCGGCGACCCGCTCACGCTGCTGCTCCTCGCTCCCGACGGCACCTCCCGTACGGCGGTGCTCGGCCCGGACCTCCTCGGTGGGCAGCGGTCGCAGCTCACCGTGCCCGCGCGCACCTGGATGGGCGCGCGGGTGGCCGGCGGGGGCGCCTGGACCTTCTTCGGCTGCACGATGGCTCCCGGCTTCACCTACGGCGACTACGAACACGGCGACGCGGCCGACCTCACGGCGCGGCACCCGGACCGGGCCGCCCTCATCGCGCAACTGTGCCGTCCATGACGTTGCTGGCGGGCCGGGTGGCCCTGATCACGGGTGCGGGCGGCGGTATCGGGCGCGGCATCGCGCTGCGGTTCGCCCAGGAGGGCGCGGCGGTGGCGCTGCACTGCCGTACCGGGACCGAGGCGGCGCACGCGCTCGCCGAGAAGATCGCCGACGAGGTCGGCGCGCGGGCCGTCGTCCTGGCCGGCGCCGACCTGACCGTCGAGGACGAGTGCCACACGCTGGTGGCCCGGGCCGCCGAGTGGGGCGGCGGGCGGCTCGACGCGTTGGTGAACAACGCGGGCGTACAGCCGGTGCAGGACCTGCCCGGGATGCCGGCCGCCGACTGGCGTGCGGTCGTCGACACCAACCTGACCAGCGTGTTCGCCTGCACCCAGGCGGCGGCGCAGGTCATGCGGGAGCGCGGGGGCAGCATCACGCACATCGCCTCCGTGGAGGCGGCGAGGCCGGCTCCCGGGCACGCCCACTACGCCGCGTCCAAGGCCGCCGTGGTGATGCACGCGCGGGCGGCGGCACAGGAGTACGGGGTGTACGGCATCCGCGTGAACACGGTCTCGCCCGGGCTGATCGACCGGGAGGGGCTGGCCGAGGCGTGGCCCGAGGGCGTGCGGCGGTGGCGGGAGGCGGTCGCTGTCGGCCGGCTGGGCCGCCCGGAGGACGTCGGCGACGCCTGTGTCTTCCTGGCCTCGCCGCTCGCGTCCTGGATCACCGGACACGACCTGGTGGTGGACGGCGGGGTGTCGGCACGGCCGACGTGGTGAACCGGATGTCCCGTGCATGCGTACGTATCTCCGAGCAGACGAGTCTCGAGTCCCAGGCAAGGCGGAGCGGTGACGTGAGCGAAGGGCGAGATGGCGGACGACACGGTGGTGGGCGGTACGGCGGCGGGGGACACGGCGGCGGCCGAAGGGGACTTCAAGGGCTGGTGCTGCTGGGCACCGTGCTGGTCCTGCTCCTCCTCGGCGGCGGCCCGGCCTCGGCGCACGCGGCCCTCCGCGGCGCCGATCCCGCCGACGGAAGCGTCGTCAGGACGGCCCCCGACGCCATCACCCTCACCTTCACCGAGTCCGTAGGCCTGCTCGACGACTCCTTCCGCGTCTTCGACCCCGACAACCGGCGGGTCGACACGGGCGCGGCGGGCCACGCGGACGGCCGCGCCGACACCGCGCGGATCAAGCTCCCCGCGAAGCTCGGCACCGGCACGTTCACGGTGTCCTGGCGCGTGGTGTCGGCGGACAGCCATCCGATCGCCGGCGCCTTCACCTTCTCGGTGGGTACACCGTCCGCGACCCCGCCGGCCCTGCCCGGCACCTCCGTGGAGAACCCGGCCACCGGAGGCCTCTTCAACATCGGCCGCTACCTCGCGTACCTCGCCGCGGCACTCCTCATCGGCACGGCCGCCTTCATCGCCGTCTGCCGGCCGCCGGACGTCCGGCCGCTGCGCAGGCTGCTGCTGGCCGGCTGGTGGGCGCTCGCCGGATCGACGGTGTTCCTGCTGCTGCTCCGCGGCCCCTACGAGACCGGCACCGGCCCCGCGCAGGCCCTGGACCCGTCCGGCCTGAGCCGCACGCTGGGCACCCGGCCTGGCCTGGCCCTGGTGGCGCGCCTCGCGCTGCTCGCGGCGGCCGCGGCCCTGCTGCTGTGGCAGCGCAAGGCTCTCGGGGAGGGGAGGCGGCCGTCCCGCGCGGCGCTGCTGACCGGCGCCACGCTGGCCACGGGCCTGGCCCTGACCTGGGCCGGCGCCGAACACGCGTCAGCGGGAATCCAGGTCCCGGTGGCGATGACGTCCACCGTGCTGCACCTGCTGGCGATGGCGGTGTGGCTGGGCGGCCTGGCGTCCCTGCTCACCCTGTTCTACCGCGCGTCCGTCCCGTCGCGCGTGGTCGGCCGCTTCTCGCAGCTGGCGGGCGTCTCGGTGACCGTCCTGGTGGTGACGGGCGTCTACCAGTCCTGGCGCGGCCTCGGCTCCGTGTCCGCGCTGACGGACACGACGTACGGGCGGGTCCTGCTGGCCAAACTGGTCGCGGTGACGCTCCTGCTGCTGGCGGGGGCCCGGTCGCGGCGGACGGTGACAAGGGAAAGGACGGCGAGGAACGTGACCGTGGAGATCGCCGAAAAGCAGGAGGCGCGGGAGGCGCGGGTACCGGAGCGGGTGGGCGGCCGGGCCGAAAGCGCGGCGGACGGCCTGGCGGACGGCACGGTCGACGCCCCGGCGGGCGGCCCGTCGTCCCCCGGGAAGCCCCGGCCGCCGGCCGGTGCGGCCCTCACCCCGGCCGAGGACGCCCAACGCCGGGCGCTGCGCCGCTCCGTGCTGGCCGAGGTCGTCGTCTCCGTCGTCGTCCTCGTCTTCACGACCGTCCTGACGGGCACCCTGCCGGGCCGGGCGGCGGCCGAGGCGGCGACGGCGGAACAGTCCGCCGGGCTGCCCGTGGCCTCCGTGACCAACATCCCCTTCACCATCGGCTCCGGCTCCCCCGGCGCTCGTGGCGTCAGCGGCAAGGTGCAGGTCACCCTCGACCCGGGCCGGGTCGGCGACAACGGCCTCCAGGCCGTGGTCTACGGCCCCGACGGCGGCTTCGTCAGCATCCCCGAGCTGCGTATCTCCTTCAGCCTGCCCGACCAGGACATCGGCCCCCTCGACGCCAAGGTCACCGACCGGGGCGGCTACTGGGCCGCCGACACGGTCAACCTGCCGCTGCCCGGCACCTGGGAGATGAAGGTGACGGTACGGGTGTCGGAGACCGACCAGGTGAGCGAGTCGAAGCCGGTGGAGATCGTGCGCTGAGACAGCGGCCCGCCCCCGGCGGGGCGGCCGGTCAGCGCGCCGGGTCGGGAGTGGCGTGCCGGGCCGCGAGGGCACGTTCCTCCTCCTCCAGCCGACGGGAGCAGCGGGCGTCCGGGTCGTAGGCGACGGCCGTGCTCACACAGGTGCAGAACACCCGGGCGTCGCGGGTGACGCGGCTGGTGACGCGGAAGGTCGAGCGGCGCAGGTCACCGATGGTCGTGGTGATGGTGACCGGCTCCGGCTGGAGGACGAGGGGTTCCGTGTAGTCGAGTTCGTGGCGTGCGTAGACGAACCTCGGGCGGATCTCCTGCCCGGGCAGTCCGGGGCGCAGATAGAACATGTCGATATGGGCGTCCTGGATCATCTCCAGCAGCCGGACGTTGTTCACATGGTTCATGGAGTCCAGGTCGCTCATGCGTACCTGGCGGAGATAGAGGTGCGGGCGGCAGTCCGGCACCTCGAGGGGCGTGCGGCCGGTGCCGGTGCGGCGGATGTCGGACGCCAGGGCGTGGGTCAGGGTCACGGTGTCACTCCTCGGAACATCGGAACAGGGGTCCCGGCCTCCTGGCCGGTACGCGGTACCGGTGCCGGGGCTACGGGGACTGCGGGTCTACAGGGCCCGCTCGATCAGGTCGGCCGCGGCTGCCGCCCCGCCGGCCGCCGCGATCTCCCGGCGCATGGCGGACACGCCCGCGCGGATGTCCCGGTCGGACGAGACCCGCAGGACGGCCTCGCGCAGCGCCTCGGGGGTGACGTTCTCGCGCGGCAGGTGGACGCCCAGCCGGAGGTGTTCGATCCGGGCGGCGTTGACCCGCTGCTCGGCCATCTGCGGGACCGCCACCAGCGGCACGCCGTAGTGCAGGGCCTCCATCGTGCCGCCCATTCCGGCGTGGGTGACGAAGGCGTCCGCATGGGCGAGCACGGCCAGTTGGGGCACATGGGGATGGACCTCGACGTTGGCGGGCAGCGGCCCCAGCCCGTCCGGCGGGACGGCGCCGACGGACATGACCACATGCCAGGGCAGCTCGGCGAAGGCCTGCACGCAGGACCGGTAGAACTCCGGCCGCCGGGTGAACTGGGAGCCCAACGAGACCAGCAGGACGGGCACATCGGGCCGCGGCGGCTGCCAGGAACCCTGGTAGGAACGGTCCCCGAGCGCCGGCCCGACGTACGCGACGCGCTGTGCCGCGACGGTGTCCGCCCTGCGCTGGAAGGTCCGGGGGAAGAACGCGACGGCGTGTTCGGGCCGTACGAGGTCCTGGATCCGCGCGGCCTCGATCCCGTGGTCGGCGAAGGCGCCCGCCAGTCGCGCGAAGCCCGGCAGCTGCGGGAGTCCGGGCACGCCGAAGAACTCCGGGACGATGCCGTCGTAGGCGAGATGGGTGGGCGAGGCCACGACGGTCGGCACCTGCCACCGTGCCGCCAGCAGCAGGCCCGCGAAGGCGTAGATGTCGCACAGCACCAGGTCCGGGCGGTCCTTGCCGAATGCCCGGGTCAGCGCGGGCAGGGCCGTCAGCGCCACCTCGACGACCCGCGCGAAGCCCTCGCCCATGTCCTCCGGCGCGTCCGAACCGTCCCCCGCGTCGGGGTAGAGCACGGGCTCCGCGCCGGCCGCCTTCACCTGGTGCATGAAGTCCTCGGTGACGGCGTAGCTGACCCGGTGCCCCCGCCGGACGAGCTCCTCGACGACCCCCAGGGTCGGATTCACGTGCCCGTGCATCGGAACGTTGAACACGGCGATGTGCGCGGGAATGTGCGCGGGATTCGGATGAGTACCAGGCACGACACACAACTCCTGTCCGGCACGGAGCCGGGGCGGGGGATTCGGGACCGGGGCGCCCGAACGGCGGACGCGGAGTCCCGATTAAAGGCGCACAAACACCGTTCGTGGCCGCAAACCTGCGGCAGTGTCACCCCATCAGGGAGCCTCCACGGCCGCGCGTTGACACCTGTGGAACACCTGAGGGGTACCTGGAGAGGCTGCCGGTGACGCGGCGGACGTGACCGCCGGTCCGATCGGCCGTTGGGGGTACAGGACGTCGTCCGTCAGCAGCCGGCCCACGACAGGACCGGCCCACGGCACGGACGGCCCACGACAGGAGCAGTCTCATGCCCGGATCGCATCTGCCCTTGATGGAAGAGGGGATGGCCCGCTGGCCGTTCGGCCCGCCCAACGCCGGGATCGCCCTGGACCTCGCGGGCGCCCCACCGTCGCTGGACGAGCTGCGGGCGTTGGTGGAGGAACGCTGGAAGGCGCTGCCCAGGCTCACCCAGACCCTGGTCGCTCCCGGCGGCGCCCGGACGGGCCTGGCCTGGTGGACCGGCCGGCACCGCTGGGCGCGCCGGGACGGCCACGACCTGGCCCAGCAGATCGACAGCGCGGACCTGACCCTCCGGGACGCGGTCCGGCAGTGGTTCCACACCCCGTTCCCGGCCGACCGGCCGCCCTGGAGCCTGCACCTGCTGCGCGGGGCGACGGAGGGGGAGTTCTCCCTGCTGTTCCGGATGCACCACAGCCTGCTCGACGGCCGTTCCCTGACGACCCTGCTGCGGGCCCTCTTCGACGACGGCGGGCCGCTGGACGGCGCCGCGTCCCTGGCGGTGCCCGGCCCCCGGCGACGGACCGTCGGCCCCGGCCCGACGGGGGGCGGCCCGCCGGGGCTGCTGACCACGGGCCGCGCGGTGCCGCTGCCGCACCGGGGCCCGCGGGAGCCCGCGTACACCGTCGTACGGCTGCGCGCCGACGTCCTGCGGGCCGCGCGCTCGGCCGTCTCCGTGGGAGCGGCCGGCGCCTCCCGCCCGGCGACCACCAACGAGGTGTTCCTGGCGACGGTCTCCGGAGTCCTGCGCGCCTGCCTTTCGGCTGCGGACGCCGGTTCCGCCTCCGACCGCGGCTCCGCTTCCGGCGGCGGTGACCGGGATCCGGAGCCGAGGCAGGTGTGGCTGTCGGTCCCGGTCGACGAACGGCCCGACGACTGCGGTGAGTTCCTCGGCAACGCGTTCGCCAACGTCCGGGTCCCCGCGCCGGTGACCCTCGCCGACCCGGCGGCCCGCCTGGCCGCGTGCACCGGCCTGCTGACCACCGTGACCCGCCCCCGGCGCACCGCCGAGAAGCTGGTGGAGGGCACGCTGGCGGCGGTTCCCGGGGCGACCCTGGCGCTGGCCGGCGGAAAGATCTTCGCCCCCGCGTACGCGCCCGCGGCCTGCTCCTACGTCCATCTGCGCGAGCAGGGCCAGACCCTGGCCGGCCGGCCGCTGCGCCACCTCACGATCGTCCCCATGGTGCCCCCGGCCGACACGGCCACCTTCGCGCTGGGCGGCTGCACCAAGGGGCACACGCTGAGCGTGGCCACCAACTCGGGCAGCGAGGACGCCGGCCTGCTGGCGGAGGCGTTCCTCGACGAGCTGACGCTGCTCGCCGAGGGGGCTCGCTGACCCGCCGGTTCCGCACATGTCGAAGGGCCCCACAGCGAACGGTGGGGCCCTTCGGCATGCGCGGAACCGGGACGGCGCGTGGCCGCCGCATGCGAGGCCACGCTCTCCGGCCGGAGCTAGCTCGCCTGGCGTCGAGCCGCACCCATGCCGGAGAGGGATGCCTGGGCATCCTCGATCAGGAAGATCTCGTCCTCCCCGAAGTCCGGGGCCTGGAAGGGGTTGGTCGTCGGAGGCGGCGATGCCGCGGTGGCAGAGCGAGTCGCCCCTTCCGGAGCGGAGAACAGCGAGGTCGGGTCGATGAGAGGTCTCCCATTCGTTACAGGGCCGTGAACGGACCTGGCGTGCCGTGACCGGGCACAGCGGTCCTACAGCTTGCTCATCTTGGTGTACGGGCTCAGGATCCGCATTTGCGCCGAACCGAAATCCACGAGGGCCGCGATTCCGTCCTCGATGCCGATCACGCGGCCGAGGCCGTACATGTCGTGCGTGACCTGGTCGCCCACCTCGAAGTGCTTCGGAGACGGCGCGGCCGGGGCCTTGAAGGGACTGGTGGGCAAGTAGCGCTTCGGTGCCGATGGCTTTGTCATTGCCTCCAGTATGGGCCTGCATGCGCCAGTCGTAGCGGCCGTCTTTCTCCGCTGTTCGTCACAGACCCGGACAGCGATCTTCACCTCGGCCGGAATACGGGCGGCCGCGCGCCTCTGACCTGGTGCTTCGCCGATGAGCCCGTTGAAGCGCCCTCGGGACCCCACCACAGACCGTTACCTTCGGAAACCCACTCCACGTCGCTGGTCGCGAGGATCGGGCTCAGGATCATGAGCATGACGCACAGCACCGCGGGCGGCCCCACCGGGGTTCCCGGATCCGCGAACGGGACGACATCACTGGGGCGACATCACCGGCACGGCATCCGAGACGGACGGCCAGGACGGACGGCCGGAACGGACGGTCGGGACGGGCAACGGCGAAGGGCCCCACCGCGAACGGTGGGGCCCTTCGACTTAGTGCCCGGTGAGGCACTGGCGGAGGATACGAGATTCGAACTCGTGAGGGGTTGCCCCCAACACGCTTTCCAAGCGTGCGCCCTAGGCCACTAGGCGAATCCTCCGCGGCAAACAATACAAGACGTTGAGGAGTGCTCGCGAACTCGTTCCCCCCGCTCAGATCCTGTAGCCTGTGCGCAGCCCCTCACGCGGCGCTATCTGACTGAACTCCCCCAGGGCCGGAAGGCAGCAAGGGTAGGTCGGCTCTGGCGGGTGCGTGGGGGGCGCTTGCGTGTGCGGCGGGGGCAGGGGGCCGGGTCCGCGCGTGGGACCCGATGTCAGCGGTCGCCTATAACCTCGTATGCGTGTCGTCTCTCGCGCTGTACCGCCGCTATCGCCCGGAGTCCTTCGCCGAGGTCATCGGGCAGGAGCATGTCACCGGTCCGTTGCAGCAGGCGCTGCGGAACAACCGGGTCAATCACGCGTACCTGTTCAGCGGGCCGCGTGGGTGCGGGAAGACCACCAGCGCGCGGATCCTGGCCCGGTGCCTGAACTGCGAGCAGGGGCCCACGCCCACCCCGTGCGGGGAGTGCGAGTCGTGCAAGGACCTCGCCAGGAACGGCCCGGGGTCCATCGACGTCATCGAGATCGACGCGGCTTCGCACGGTGGTGTGGACGACGCCCGTGACCTGCGAGAGAAGGCGTTCTTCGGGCCCGCCCGCAGCCGGTACAAGATCTACATCATCGACGAGGCCCACATGGTCACGCCGGCCGGTTTCAACGCGCTCCTCAAGGTCGTCGAGGAGCCGCCGGAGCATCTGAAGTTCATCTTCGCGACCACCGAGCCGGAGAAGGTCATCGGGACCATCCGGTCGCGGACCCACCACTACCCGTTCCGGCTCGTGCCGCCGGGGACGCTGCGGGACTACCTCGGCGAGGTCTGCGGGCAGGAGGCCATCCCCGTCGAGGAGGGTGTGCTGCCGCTCGTCGTGCGCTCCGGCGCGGGTTCCGTGCGTGACTCCATGTCCGTCATGGACCAGTTGCTCGCCGGCGCGAGCGACGCGGGTGTGACGTACGCCATGGCCACCTCCCTGCTCGGCTACACGGACAGCTCGCTGCTCGACTCCGTCGTCGAGGCCTTCGCCACCGGTGACGGCGCCGCCGCCTTCGAGGTGGTCGACCGGATCATCGAGGGGGGCAACGACCCCCGCCGCTTCGTCGCCGACCTGCTGGAGCGGCTCCGGGACCTCGTCATCCTCGCCGCCGTGCCGGACGCGGCCGACAAGGGGCTCATCGACGCCCCCGCCGACGTGATCGAGCGCATGCAGGCCCAGGCCGGCGTCTTCGGCGCCGCGGAGCTGAGCCGCGCCGCCGACCTCGTCAACGAGGGGCTGACGGAGATGCGGGGCGCCACCTCACCCCGTCTCCAGCTCGAGCTGATCTGCGCGCGCGTGATGCTGCCCGCCGCCTACGGCGACGAACGCTCCGTCATGGCCCGCCTCGACCGCATCGAGCGTGGCGTGAACTTCTCGCCGGGCGGCGGTGCGCAGGGGGCGGCGCACGGTGCGCCCGTGATGCCGACGATGGGTTACGTGCCGGGGCCCGAGGCGCACGCCGGTGCTCCTGTGGCCGGGGGCGCGCCGATCCCGCCCGGTGGCGGGGCGGCCGCCGCCCGTGCCGCGGTACGGGGTCCGGGTCCGGGACAGGGTCCCGTACCGGGTCAGGCACCGGACCGGTCGGCCGCGCCGGGCGCGCCGCCCGCGCCCGCGCCTGCCCAGCCGCCCGCCGCCCCGCCCGCGCCCGCCCCGGCCCCCACCGCCGCTCCCGCCCCGACTCCCGTCGCGGCCTCCGCCCCGCCGGTGGAGGAGGTGCAGGCCGCGAGCCCCCAGGCTCCTGCCGGGCCCGCCCCCGGTGCCTGGCCCACCGCCACCGCGGCGGGCAGCGGGCGCCGCCCCGGCGGCTGGCCCACGGC
>NZ_JBHVYO010000075.1:0-30292 GCF_042880655.1 Streptomyces sp. NPDC058295 | reverse complement strand
CCTTTTTTGCGCCGCGACGACGGGACGCGAGACGGCGTTCACCGGCGGTGCCGGGCCGGCCGGGTCTCCGGCCACCGCACGAAGAAGGGGCCCCTCTCGGCGGAGGGGCCCCTTCTTCGTGCGGTGAAGCGGCTGGAGCGGCGCCTGGTGCGGCGTGGCGCCTAGTGCCAGCTGTGCGGGGCGCGGAAGCCGCCCTCGCGCTCCAGGCGGCGCCAGCCGGCCTTGGGGCGGACTCGGTGGGTCTCGGTGGGGGACGACCGGGCGGCCGCGCGGGCCAGGAGGATCGCCGTGATGGCGGCGACTTCCTCGGGCTCGGCGTGGCCCTTCTCGACGCGGATGTCGGGAGCGTTCATGGGTGCAAGTCTCCGTGGATGAGGTTTCCGCAGGGGATCCAGTGGGTTACCCGTGGGATCTGCCGGGTTACTGCGGGGGGTTGCCGTGCTTGCGCGAGGGCAGGTCCGCGTGCTTCGACTGGAGCATGGCCAGCGACCTGATGAGGACCTCACGGGTCTCGGCGGGGTCGATGACGTCGTCGACCAGTCCGCGTTCCGCCGCGTAGTACGGGTGCATCAGCTCGGACTTGTACTCCTTGACCATGCGGGCCCGCATGGCCTCGGGGTCCTCGGCCTCGGCGATCTGACGCCGGAAGATGACGTTGGCGGCACCTTCGGCGCCCATCACGGCGATCTCGTTCGTCGGCCAGGCGTAGGTGAGGTCGGCGCCGATGGACTGGCTGTCCATGACGATGTAGGCACCTCCGTAGGCCTTGCGCAGGATCAGGGAGATCCGCGGCACGGTCGCGTTGCAGTAGGCGTAGAGCAGCTTCGCTCCGTGCCGGATGATTCCGCCGTGCTCCTGGTCGACGCCCGGGAGGAATCCAGGGACGTCCAGGAAGGTGACGATCGGGATATTGAAAGCGTCACACATCTGGACAAAGCGTGCAGCTTTTTCCGACGCCTCGATGTCCAGGACACCGGCGAGGGCCTGCGGCTGGTTGGCCACGATGCCGACGACCTGGCCGTCGAGCCGGGCCAGCGCGCAGATGATGTTGCGGGCCCAGCGCTCGTGGATCTCCACGTACTCGCCGTCGTCGACGATCTCCTCGATGACCTTGGTCATGTCGTACGGACGGTTGCCGTCCGCCGGGACCAGGTCGAGCAGGACGTCACCGCGGCGGTCGGCCGGGTCGGTGGACTCGGTGCGCGGGGGGTTCTCGCGGTTGTTCTGCGGGAGCAGCGAGAGGAGGTAGCGGACCTCCGCGATGCAGGTCTCCTCGTCGTCGTACGCGAAGTGGCAGACGCCGGAGGTCTCGGCGTGCACGTCGGCGCCGCCGAGGCCGTTCTGGCTGATCTCCTCGCCGGTGACGGCCTTGACCACGTCCGGCCCGGTGATGAACATCTGCGAGGTCTCGCGGACCATGAAGACGAAGTCGGTGAGGGCGGGGCTGTAGGCCGCGCCGCCCGCGCAGGGGCCCAGCATGACCGAGATCTGCGGGATCACCCCGCTCGCCCTGGTGTTGCGCTGGAAGATGCCGCCGTAGCCGGCGAGCGCGGAGACGCCCTCCTGGATACGGGCGCCGGCGCCGTCGTTGAGCGAGACCAGCGGGGCACCGGCCGCGATGGCCATGTCCATGATCTTGTGGATCTTCGTGGCGTGGGCCTCGCCCAGCGCGCCGCCGAAGATACGGAAGTCATGGGCGTAGACGAAGACCGTGCGGCCCTCCACCGTGCCCCAGCCCGTGATGACACCGTCGGTGAACGGCTTCTTGGCCTCGAGCCCGAAGCCGGTCGCCCGGTGCCGGCGCAGCTGCTCGACCTCCTGGAAGGACCCCGGGTCGAGGAGCAGCTCGATCCGCTCCCGGGCGGTCAGCTTGCCCTTGGCGTGCTGCGCCTGGGTCGCCTTCTCGCTCGGGCCGGCCAGCGCCTGGGCACGGATCTCGTGCAGCTCGGCCACGCGGCCGCGCGCATCCGTGGGTTCCGAAGGCTCTGCGATCGGCTCGCCCGTCGTCTCTTCCAAAACGGTCATGTAGTGACCTTACGAAGCCCACCAAGGAAAGAGGGACGTCGACTCCGTACAGTCTCCGGCGCGTTTTCCTGGTAGCCCTGAACAGAACCGGGCGGGCATGCAGCCGTTCCGACTGCTCAGAGGGGCTGGGGCTTGTAGGGGTCGCACAAACCCCGGGGCTGAGACCCGCCTCACATTCCCGGCGCGCACATGCCCTCGCCGGAGTGAAACGGAGCGTCCGGACGGCGGTTCGTGGCCGTCGGATCCCAGCGGGGCCCGCAACACAGGACGAAGATGTTGAACATTGAACGGAATAGGTCTACGGTCGTTCTCGTTGACCTCGTTGAAGATTAAACATCCTCGATCTTCCCGTCCCCAAGGAGCACGTCATGGGTATCTTCGGCCGCAAGAACACCGACGAGACCGTCACCGGTGTCGCCGACGCCACGGTGAGCCCCGAGCTCGCCGCCCTTACCGGCGACTACACCATCGACCCCGCCCACTCGACGCTCGGCTTCGTCGCGCGCCACGCGATGGTCACGAACGTCAAGGGCAAGTTCAACGACTTCACCGGCTCGCTGCACCTGGACGGCACCGACCCGTCGAAGTCCAGCGCCACCATCGACGTCACGATGGACAGCATCGACACCGGGTCCGCCGACCGCGACGGCCACCTGAAGACCGCCGACTTCTTCAAGACCGAGGAGTTCCCGACGATGACCTTCCGCGCCACCTCGGCGGAGGCGCTGGGCGGCGACGACTACCGGATCACCGGCGACCTGACCATCCTCGGCGTCACCAAGCCGCTCAGCATCGACCTGGAGTTCAACGGCGCCGCCAAGGACCCGTTCGGCAACGAGCGCGTCGGCTTCGAGGGCAAGGCCGAGATCCTTCGCTCTGCGTGGGGCCTGACCTGGAACGCGGCACTGGAGACCGGCGGCGTTCTGGTCTCGGACAAGATCAAGCTGAACTTCGACATCTCGGCGATCAAGAACGCGTAAGCGCTCGGCTGAATACGGTGGAAAACGGCGAATAGGGGTCGGAAGCGAAGAGCTCCCGGCCCCTTTCCCCGTTCCCTGTCACAGTCGCGAGGCATGAGCACCAGGACCGGACCCCAGCACTACCCCGGCGCGAACCGCGACCACTGGTACCAGGACGACTTCGGCGGTGACCGCATGGAGGTCAACGTCGTCGTCCTGCACACCACCGAAGGGCGTTCGCTGCCCGACTACCAGGGCGGCTCCGCCGCGCCCAACCTGACGGCCGTGCCGGACTTCGCCGCCAGAAAGCTGAAGTGGTACCAGCACTTCGAGATCGACGTCTCCTCGCGCGCGCTGGTCAACAAGCGCGGCGGCGTCGAGACGAACACGCTGAACGTCTGCCAGGCGGAACTCGTCGGCACCTGCGACCCCGACCTGCACGCCAAGTGGAAGGCCCGCGGCCAGGCCCACGTCTACTGGCCGAAGGCACCGGTGTGGGCGTTGCGCGCCGTCGCCGAGTACCTGGCGTGGATGCACATCCACCACCATGTCCCGCTGCGCGGACCGGCGCTCTGGCCCGCCTACCCGAAGTCCGCCGGAAACGGGGGCGGTCAGCGGATGAGCGGGGAGCGGTGGAACGCGTTCAAGGGGGTGTGCGGGCACATGCACGTGCCGGAGAACGCGCACGGGGATCCGGGGGCGCTCGACTTCGAGGGGCTGCTCGACTTCGCCAAGGCGGCCGTCCAGGACTGAGACCGGCCGACGACGTACTGGCGGCCGGCTGCGCCCGGCGAGCGCGGCCGCCAGTCGGACGGGCGGAGCCGCCGGCGGGGGGTGAGGCAGCCGGCCGGGAGCAAGGTGGCCGACGGGGGTCAGGCAGCCGGCGGGGGGCAAGCGGCCGGTGGGCGGATGTGGCTGAATCAGCCCCCTTGTGTGAGGGCTTGCGGGGTTCCCATAATCCAGCAACAGATTTGACCTGACCATGCCAGCGCATGGACGTTTCTTTGCGGTGCACGGCTTCGCGGTGCGCAGTTTGTGTTGACATGCTCTCGTCAAAGCCAACCCCCCACGGAAGGCAGCACCTTGAAGAAACTCCTCACAGCGCTCAAGAGATGCGCAGCCGTCGGCGCGGCAGCCCTCGCGATCGCCAGCCTTCAGCCCCTCTCGTCCGCACAGGCCGCCCCCGCCCCCGTCGTCGGCGGAACCCGTGCCGCGCAGGGCGAGTTCCCGTTCATGGTCCGGCTCTCCATGGGCTGCGGCGGGGCGCTCTACACCCAGCAGATCGTGCTCACCGCCGCGCACTGCGTCAGCGGGACCGGCGCCAACACCAGCATCACCGCCACCGCCGGCGTCGTGGACCTCCAGTCCACCACCGGCCGGGTCCAGGTGAAGTCGACCTACGTGTACCGGGCCCCCGGCTACAACGGCAACGGCAAGGACTGGGCGCTCATCAAGCTCGCCTCACCCATCACGACCCAGTCCACCCTGAAGATCGCCACCACCACGCAGTACAACACCGGCACCTTCACCATCGCAGGCTGGGGCTCGGCCTCCGAGGGCGGCGCCCAGCAGCGCTATCTGCTCAAGGCCACCGTGCCGTTCGTGAGCGACGCGACCTGTCGTGCGTACAGCGGCTACAGCGGTCTCGTCGCCAGTGACGAGATCTGCGCCGGATACGCGGCCGGCGGCACCGACACCTGCCAGGGCGACTCGGGCGGCCCGATGTTCCGCCGGGACGCCAACAACGCCTGGATCCAGGTCGGCATCGTGAGCTGGGGCATCGGCTGCGCCCGGGCCAACGCCCCCGGCGTCTACTCCGAGGTCTCCACCTTCGCCTCGGCCATCGCCTCGGCGGCGGCCTCGCTCTGACGCACACCCCCCGTCGCACGACCACGGGCCCGGCACCGCTGCGTGCCGGGCCCGTGGCGGGTTCGGTACCGTCCTGAACCGTCAAGTCGCCGCACGGACACGGGGGTTGAGCCAGGGCGTGCTGAGCGGTGATCATGTCGGGTTCAGCGGGGGGACCCACCACGGCCCCGCCCCCACGGCGACCGCCGCACTGCCCGTCCGGCCGGCCGCCTTCCCCGGGCGGGACGCCGCCGGCCTCGGGCGGGACAGTGCCGCCGGGGTCGGCAGCTGAGTCCAGGCCGGGAGCGCCAGGTGACCCCACGGCCGACAGTTCGGGGGAACGGACCTCAGAACCCGCCGCCGAAGTCGCCCCCGCCGCCTCCGCCGAAGTCCCCTCCCCCGCCACCTCCGAAGCCGCCGAAGTCGCCGGGGTCGAAGTCGGCGCCGGAGACGTCGCCTCCGTCGTAGCCCCCGCCGAAGTCGCCGTAGCCGCTGCCGTAGTCGGAGGCGTAGGAGGGGGCGGCCATGATGCCGCCGAGCATCGTGCCGACGAGGAGGCCGGGCAGGATGCCGCCGCCGAAGTAGCCGCCCGCCCAGGGGCCGTAGGCGGGGCCCGCCTCCCAGTACGGGCGGCGGCCGTAGTCGCTGTCGACCTCGCGGATCACCGGGTCGCGGCCGTCGGCCAGGCGGGTCGCGTCCGCGGCGCAGACCGGAACCTCGCGGGTGGCCCCGCCGGGCGGCGTCCAGGTGGCGTCGGTGACCGAGGGGCCGTGGCGGGGGTCGAAGAAGCACGGCGGCCGGCGTTCGGGCAGCGGCGCTCCGGTGCGGCGGGCGGCCAGTCGGGCGAGGGAGAAACGGCCGTCCTCCAGCGCCTGGGTGACGGGGCGGACGTCCTCGGGTCTCGTCGCCGCCGCCATGAACGACTTCGCCTGCTCATAGGCGTCCAGGGCGCGTTCGTAGTCGGCGCGCATGGCGTCGTCGGCGCCCGGCTCCGACGGGCGGAAGTCCAGCCGGTCGAGCTCCTCGCCGAAGGCCGTGATGTCCTCGTCCACGACGACCCGCAGCCGGTCGAGGGCGGCCCGCTGGTCCGCCGCGTGCCGCCGGCGGTTGCGCCGCACGAGGGTGTAGGCGCCCGCCCCGCCCGCGACCAGCACCACTCCCGCCGTGATCAGCGCGGTGGAGGAGATCCCGTCACCGCCGCCCGAGGAGCTCCAGCTCTTGGGCGCCGAGCCGCCCATGTTTGCCAGGGCACGTTCGGTGAAGTCGGTCAGCTGGGTCTTGGCGTCGTCCTCGCCCTGGACACTGGCGACCAGGTTGCGGACAGCCGTGCGGGACAGGACCGAGGAGTCGGCGCGGGCGTCGAAGCGGTCACCGAGCCGGATCGCGTACAGGCCGGTCACGCCGGTGGCGGTGCGCAGGTCCGTGAAGAGGTCCGCCGTGGGGTAGCCGGCCGGCAGGACGGCGATGAACAGGGGTTTGTCGGCGCCCTCGATCTGCTCCTGGAGGGCGTGCGCCTCCGCCTGGGACAGCTGGGCGCTCGCCTCCGGATCGACATAGAGCGGGCTTTCGCGCAGGGACGCGGCGATCACCGAGACGCTCGTGGCCGCGGAGGCGCGCGGGGCGCCCGCCGTCAGGACCGCCAGAACGGTCAGGACGGCGAGCGCCAGTGCGATCAGCGGTCCGGCAGGGCTTCGGGTCGATAGAGCGACCTTCATACTTCGAAACTACCCGAAAGCCATCGAAAGCGGTCTCTTCGAGCGGCCGGGAACACAGTGGCTAGGCCGCCGCCCGGTACGCCGCCGTCAGCTGCTCCACCGCCTTTCCGTACCGGCCGGTCAGCAGCAGGTGGTCCGCGTCGGCGAAGGGCTTCGCGACCGCCGCCGTCACGGCCTGGCCCACCTTCCGCTGGACGATGAGCCGGGCCTTCTCGACCAGCGCCCGTCCCACCTCGTCGGCACCGGCCCGCTCGGCCACCGCGGCCGCGGCCCCCAGCCCCTTCAGGGTCGTCGCGCCACCCTCCGGCACCCGGCTCAGCGTCGTCAGACCCCAGCCGTAGGGGAACTGCGGGTCATACGCCGCGTCGCCGACGTTGATCGGCAGCTGGGCCTCGGTCTTCGGCCAGGTCACCGGAAGCTGTCCGGTGAAGGGCCGCCTGCCGTACAGGACGTCGGCCACGCCGTCGCCCTCGGTGCCCGGCAGCCAGGAGGCCACCAGCGCGTCGATGTCGCCGAGCCGGTCACCGATCAGCTGGGGCCGCCCGGACACGATCAGCACCGCGCACCTCATCGCGGCGCACACCTTGTCCACGGCCGCCCGGTCGGCGGCCGTCAGCTCCAGGTCGTTGCCGTTGCCGACGTCGCCGACGCCCTCGGCGTACGGGGTCTCGCCGACGACCACGACACCGACGTCGTACCCGTCCGTCGACGCCGAGGCGTCCTGGGAGTAGGTGACGTCGCCGCCGGCCTTCCGCATCCCGTCCAGGATCGTCGTGCCCTGCGTGATGTCGCCGGAGGCGCCCTGCCAGGTGATGGTCCAGCCGCCGGTCTGGTTGCCGATGTCGTCGGCGTTGGAGCCGGCGACGTACACCTTCTGGTTCTTCTTCAGCGGCAGGACCCCGCCGGAGTTCTTCAGCAGCACCTGCGACTCGGCGGCCGCCTGGCGCGCGACGGCCCGGTGCGCGGCGGAGCCGATCCGCGCCGCGCCGCTGGTGTCCGCGTACGGCTTCTCGAAGAGCCCCAGCTCGAACTTCTGGGTGAGGATGCGCCCGACGGCGTCGTCGATCCGCCGCTCGGTGATCCGCCCGGCCTCGGTTTCGTCGATCAGTGCCGCCGTGAAGTCCTTGTACGAGTACGGCACCATCATCATGTCGACGCCCGCGTCGACGGAGGCGCGGACGCGGGAGCCGTAGTCGCCGGGGAGCTGGTCGATGGCGTTCCAGTCGCTGATCACGAAGCCGTCGAAGCCCATCCGGCCCTTCAGCACACCGTTGATCATGTCGGCGCGGGCGTGCATCCTCACCGGGCCCCGGCCGTCGCCGAGGATGTCGAGCGACGAGTAGGAGGGCATCACCGATCCGACGCCCCGGTCCACGGCCGCCCGGTACGGAGCGAGGTGGACGGCCTCCAGCTGCTGCCGGGTGACCTTGGTGACGCCCTGGTCGATGGTGTAGCTGCCGGTGGTGGAGGAGCCGTACTCGGTGCCGCCGTCGCCGACGAAGTGCTTGGCGGTGGCGAGGACCTTGTCGCCGTCCTTCAGGTCCCGGCCGTCGCGGGCGCCTTGCAGGCCCTGGATGACGGTCTCCATGGACTCGACGAGCGCCGGGTCCTCACCGAAGGACTCGTACGAGCGACCCCAGCGTTCGTCGCGGGTGACGCACAGGCAGGGGGCGAAGTCCCAGGGGACGCCGGTGGCTCGGACCTCGGCGGCGGTCACCGCGCCGGTCCGCTCGGCGAGAGCGGGGTCCCTGGTCGCCCCGATGCCGATGTTGTGCGGCATGACGGTCGCCCCGACCAGGTTGTTGTGGCCGTGCACCGCGTCCACGCCGTAGATCAGCGGGATCTGGAACCGGGTGGCCTGCGCCCGGAGCTGGTAGCCGTCGATCATCTTCGCCCAGGCCTCGGCGGTGTTGGGCGTCGGCGTGGAGCCGCCGCCGGAGAGCAGCGAGCCGAGGTCGTACGCGGCGATGTCGGCGCCCGTGCCGATCGCGCCGCGCTCGGCCTGGGTCATCTGGCCGGCCTTCTCCGCGAGGCTCATCCGCGCAAGGAGATCGGCGACCCGCTTCTTCACCGGCAACCTGGCGTTCAGATACGGCAGTCCGTGCGCGTCGACCACGATCTGCGGGGTCTCGGACGGCGGCTTGGCGCCGGTCACGGTCAGCCGGAGCGGGACGGTCTCGGCGGACTCGGCCTTCTTGTCCGCGAGCGTGCGGACGGCGACCGTGCGGGTGGTGCCGGAGGGGGTGCCCGCCGGGAAGGTGACGGTGCCGGTGACCGGGGTGTAGTCCTTGCCGGGCTCGGCGGTGCCGGTCGCGGAGGTCTCGTAGGCGACGGTGACGGGCTCGTCGAGGGGGGCGGCGCCGGTGGTGGCGACGGTGAGCCGGACGGCGGCCGCCCGGCCCTCCCGGACCGGGTACACGGCCGCGTCGGTGGTGACGGCGGCGCGCAGCGACTGGTCCGCGCGGCCGTACAGCTCCACGCCGTCCATGGCGAAGTCGCCCTTGACGCCGACGGGGAGGGTGAGGGCGTATCCCCAGGTATCGGTGAGGCCGAGGACCTGGTCGATGCCGCCGACGGGCTGGTAGTCCGTGCGATAGGTGAAGTCGGTGAAGGGGATCTCCACCTGTTTCCAGCCGGTCCAGTCGTCGGTGAAGGAGGTCGTCCAGAGCTCGGACGCCTCTCCGTTCGCGCCGCCGTCCTTGAGCTCGAAGGCGATCTTCTTGCCGTTGTCGCGGCCCTCCCACCAGAACCGGATGCCCCGGTGGGCGGACCAGTCGTGGGCGGGCTCGGCGAAGGCGAAGTCGTGGGTGAAGCCGCCGTAGCCGCTGATGTCGTAGCCGCCGGTGAGGACCTTGTCGCCCTCGGGGGCGTCCGCACGGGCCGTCAGCCGGAGGGCCGGCGGGTCGTCGGTGTCGCTGCCCCAGGTGAAGAGGCCCTCGGCGGGCGGGCTCGCGAAGGGGATCTCGCCCTCGAAGCGGTCGACCGGGACGGGTGCGGGACCGGGGTCGTCGGCGCCGGACGCGCCGGCGGCGGTGGTCATCGGGAGCAGTGCGGCCAGCAGGGTGGCGGAGGCGAGCAGGGCGGTTCTTCGCATGCAACGTCCCTCTACTCTCGTGGTCCACTCATGACTTAGATCACGCCGTGAGTTAACTGGTGGGCCGGTGCGCCGTCAAGACTTCACACCGGAACTGGTACGGCCGCAACTCCCGTCCGGATCAGGGACGTTGTTCGTTCGACAGATGAACGCGCAACCCCTTGACGCGACCTGGAAGCCGTCATTTACTCACGCCTCGCACGCCCCCATCCCCCACCTTCGAAAGGGCGGCGCTCCATGAGGAGATCCACTCGCGTCCTCCGGCTGCTCCTCGCCGGTCTGCTCACCTCCGCCGGGATCACCGCGGCGGTCGCGCCCGCGCACGCGGCCGGCGAGCAGGTCACGGCCTGGCTCACCACCACGGACGACGCCGGCGGGCGGCACGTGGTCCGCGGTCTGCAGGCGCAGCCCGCCTTCGCCTTCCAGGCGGGCGGCGGCGGCAGCGGCGAGAACATCACGGTCGACGAGAACACCGGGTACCAGACCTTCACCGGCGGTGGGGCGTCCTTCACCGACACCGCGGCCTGGCTGATGAACGGCAGCGGAGCGCTGTCCGCGGCGACCCGGGAGGCGACCCTGCGCAAGCTGTTCTCGCCGACCGAGGGCATCGGGCTGTCGTTCCTGCGCAATCCGATGGGCGGCTCGGACCTCGCCCGCTTCGGCTACACCTACGACGACGTCCCGGCCGGCCGGACGGACGCGGATCTGTCGGCGTTCTCGATCGCCCACGACCTGGCGGACGTGGTGCCGCTGACCCGGCGGGCCCGGGAACTGAACCCGGCGCTGACGGTGATGGCGTCGCCGTGGACGGCGCCCGCCTGGATGAAGGACAGCGGACAGCTCAACGGCGGCTGGCTGAAGGCGGAGAACTACGGGGCGTACGCGTCGTACTTCGTGAAGTACCTCCAGGCGTACCGGGACCAGGGCATACCGGTGGCGTTCGTGACAGCGCAGAACGAGCCGACGTGCTGCTCCGGCTACCCGTCGATGAGCTGGAACGCCTCGGGGCTGGCGTACTTCACGAAGAGTGAGCTGCTGCCGAAGCTGGCTGCGGCCGGGCTGTCGACGAAGGTGCTGGCGCACGACTGGAACTGGGACGTCTATGACGCGTACGCGGCGCAGACGGTGGACGACGCGGCGGTCCGCTCGCACCCGAACTTCGGCGGGATCGCCTGGCACGGCTACGGCGGGGAGGTGGCGAAGCAGACGTCGGTGCACGACCGGTACCCGCAGCTGGACGCCTTCGGCACCGAGCACTCCGGCGGGACCTGGATCGCGAACCAGCAGCGCGAGGACATGCTCGACATCGTGAACTACACCCGCAACTGGGCGAAGTCGGTGACGAAGTGGTCGCTGGCCGTGGACCAGAACCGGGGGCCGCACAACGGCGGCTGCGGGACGTGCGACGGGCTGGTCACCGTGCACAACGGGGACGGGGCGAGCGGGACCGTCGACTACATGATCGAGTACTACACGATGGGGCACCTGACGAAGTTCGTCCGGCCGGGCGCGCGGCGGATCGCGTCGACGGCGTCGTCGTCCGTGCCGAACGTGGCATGGCGCAACCCCGACGGCTCCAAGGCGCTGATCGCCTACAACGACGCCGCGACCGCGAAGACGGTGACGATCAACTGGGGCGGGCAGCACGCGACGTACGCGCTGCCGGGGAAGACGTCTGCGACCTTCACCTGGTCGGGGACGCAGTCGGGTGACGCGAGCCGGTCGGGGTCCTTCGTCGGGCTCGCGGGCAGGTGCCTGGACGTGGCGGGTGGCGCGACGGCGAACGGCACGACCGTGCAGCTCTACGACTGCAACGGGTCGGCCGCCCAGCGCTGGACCGTCCAGCCGGACGGCTCGCTCCAGGCGCTCGGCAAGTGCCTCGACGTCGTCGGGGGTTCGACGGCCGACGGCGCGAAGGCCCAGCTGTACGACTGCAACGGAACCGGCGCCCAGCGGTGGTCGTACAACGCCACCACCGGCGATGTCGTCAACACGGCGGCGAACAAGTGCCTCGACGTCACGGACAACTCGTCGGCGAACGGGGCCCGGGGCCAGATCTGGTCCTGCACGGGGGCCGCCAACCAGAAGTGGCAGCTGCGGTAGGACCGCGCCGTCGGCCGGGTGCGGGGCCTCGGCGAGTTCGAGCGGCTCGCCGAGGACTCCCGCCGGGCGGCGCCTACTCGGCGGGCTCCACCTTGGCCCGCAGCAGGCCGTACGTGTAGGCGTCCTCCAGGGCCTGCCAGGAGGCGGCGATCACGTTCTCCGCGACGCCCACCGTGGACCACTCGCCGGTGCCGTCCGTCGTGGAGATCAGGACGCGGGTGGTGGACTGGGTGCCGTGGACGCCCTCCAGGATGCGGACCTTGTAGTCGACCAGGTCGAGCTTGGCCAGCTGGGGGTAGATCTTCTCCAGCGCGACGCGCAGGGAGCGGTCCAGGGCGTTGACCGGGCCGTTGCCCTCGGCCGTCGCGACGATGCGCTCGCCCTTGGCCCACAGCTTGACCGTGGCCTCGTTGGCGTGGGTGCCGTCGGGGCGGTCCTCGACGATGGCCCGCCAGGACTCGACCTCGAAGTACTTCAGCGGCCGGCCCTCGACCTCGGCCCGCAGGAGCAGCTCGAAGGAGGCGTCCGCCGCCTCGTAGGTGTAGCCCTTGAGCTCGCGTTCCTTGACCCGCTCCACGACCCGGCCGACCAGTTCGCGGTCGCCGCCCAGATCGACACCGAGCTCCTTGCCCTTGAGCTCGACCGACGCCCGTCCGGCCATGTCCGACACCAGCATCCGCATGGTGTTGCCGACCTGCTCGGGGTCGATGTGCTGGTAGAGGTCCGGGTCGACCTTGATCGCCGAGGCGTGCAGGCCGGCCTTGTGGGCGAAGGCCGAGACTCCCACGTACGGCTGGTGCGTGGACGGCGTCAGGTTGACGACCTCGGCGATCGCGTGCGAGATGCGGGTCATCTCACGGAGCTTGCCCTCGGGCAGCACCTTCTTGCCGTACTTCAGTTCCAGGGCGGCGACGACCGGGAACAGGTTCGCGTTGCCGACCCGCTCGCCGTAGCCGTTCGCGGTGCACTGGACGTGCGTCGCGCCCGCGTCCACCGCGGCCAGGGTGTTCGCCACCGCGCAGCCGGTGTCGTCCTGGGTGTGGATGCCGAGCCGGGCGCCGGTGTCGGCGAGGACCGTGGAGACGACCGCCTGGATCTGCGCCGGGAGCATGCCGCCGTTGGTGTCGCAGAGGATGACCACGTCCGCGCCGGCCTCGGCGGCGGCCCGGACGACCGCCTTCGCGTACTCCGGGTTGGCGCGGTAGCCGTCGAAGAAGTGCTCGCAGTCGACGAAGACCCGACGGCCCTGTTCCTTCAGGAACGACACCGTGTCGCTCACCATCGCCAGGTTCTCGTCCAGGGTCGTGCGCAGAGCCAGCTCGACGTGTCGGTCGTGGGACTTCGCGACCAGCGTGATCACCCCGGCGCCCGACTCCAGCAGCGCCCTGACCTGCGGGTCCTCGGCGGCCTTCGCGCCGGCCCGGCGGGTCGCGCCGAAGGCGACCAACTGGGCGTGCTTGAAGTCGATCTCCTCCTGGGCGCGGGCGAAGAACTCGGTGTCGCGCGGGTTGGCGCCCGGCCAGCCGCCCTCGATGAAGCCCACGCCGAAGTCGTCCAGGTGCCGGGCGATGGCCAGCTTGTCGGCGACGGTGAGGTTGATGCCCTCACGCTGCGCGCCGTCGCGCAGGGTGGTGTCGAAGACGTGGAACGAGTCGTCGAGTTCGCTGGTTGCGGTCATGGTCTGAAGGCTCCTGTGTTGGATCTCGGTCGTTACCGGAATGACCGGCTCCACCATTCCCCCATGCTCCCTCGCGCTCTCGCTCCCGGCTGTGGGTGGGCCAGAAAAGCGAAAAACCCCTCGCGGGTGCGAGAGGTCTGCGCGCGGGTCGAGGACGACGATGGCCGCTCGTACCTGGTCGTACGGAGCGGTCACTGCGGACCGGCGCGCCTGTTGCCAATAATCGTGGCGAACGAGAGCACGGCGGCAGTCTGGCACATACCGCCCGTTTGCTCACCGGGCGTCTCAGAATGCGAGCAGGGCGATCTCACGCGTCCGCGAGCAGGCCCTCGGCCAGGAACTCCCGGACGTGCCCGAGCACCTGTTCCCGGCCCGTGCCCCGCAGTCCGATGGCCACATGGATGGAGAAACCGTCGAGGAGGGCGCGCAGCCGCGCCGCGAACCGGTCGGGGTCCACGCGCCGGAACTCGCCCCGCGACACCCCTTCCGCCAGCAGGGCGACCAGGTCGCGGTGCCAGGCACCCTCGATGGCCGCCTGGCGGTCCCGGGCGTCCGCGTCGACGGCGGCGTTCTGCGAGCGGTTCCAGACCTCCAGCCAGAGCGTCCAGTGCGGGTCGCGGTGGCCGTCGGGGACGTACAGGTCGACATAGGCGTCGAGGCGCTCGCGGGCGGGGGCGGCGCGGGCCAGCAGCCGGGCGCGCTCGGCGCCGAGCCGGCCCTCGCTCCACTCCAGGGTGCGCAGCAGGAGTTCGTCCTTGGAGTGGAAGTAGTAGAGGAGATGGCCGCTGCTCATCCCGACCTCGCGGCCGAGCCCCGCCATGGTGAGCTTCTCCAGACCGCGCTCGGCGATCATCTCCATGGCGGCGGCGAGGACGTCCTCGCGGGGCGGCGCGTTCCTGCGTGTCCGTGCCGCTCCGGCCATGTCCGGCTCCCCTTTGTCTCGTCCCCGGATCTCAGACCCTCGGCTGCTGCTGGGTGACGCAGTGGATGCCACCGCCGCCGGAGAAGATCGTACGGGCGTCCACCAGGGTGACCGTGCGCTCCGGGAACAGGCGGCGGAAGACGCCCGCAGCGAGCTCGTCGCGCGGGTCGTCGAAGCCGCAGAGCACGACGCCGCCGTTGCAGAGGTAGTGGTTGATGTACGAGTAGTCGGCCCAGTGGCCGTCGGCCTCCAGGACGGTCGGGGCGGCGACCTCGACGACCTCCAGACGGCGGCCGCGCGCGTCGGTCTGCGCCTTCAGCAGCCCGATGACCTCCTTCGTCACCTCGTGGTCGGGGTGCGCCGGGTCGGGCTGGTGATGGGCGACGACGACTCCGGGGCGGGCGAAGGCGGCGACGATGTCGACGTGGCCGAGGGTGCCGAAGCCGTGGGGAGGGTAGTCGCCGGTGAGCCCGCGGGGCAGCCAGATCGCCTTGCGGGTGCCGAGCAGGGCGTGGATCTCCGCCTCGGCCTCCTCCCGCGACCACCCCGGATTGCGCTCCGGGCCGAGCTGCACCGTCTCCGTCAGCAGGACCGTCCCCTCGCCGTCCACATGGATCGCGCCGCCCTCGTTGACCAGCTTCGAGGCGTACGTCCGTGCCCCCGCGAGGTCCGAGACATACGCGGCGATCTTCGCGTCGTGCTCCCAGCGGGCCCAGCTCTGGGCGCCCCAGCCGTTGAAGGTCCAGTCGACGGCGGCGAGCCGCCCGTCCGCGCCGGTCAGGAAGGTGGGGCCGATGTCCCGCATCCAGGCGTCGTCGAGCTCGCGCTCGACCGTGTCGACGCCCGGGCCGAGGAGGGCGCGGGCGTCCGCCGACTGTCCGGGGCCGCACACCACCGTCACCGGCTCGAAGCGGTGGACCGCGCGGGCGACCGAGGCCCAGGCGGCCCGGGACGCGGTCAGGTCGTCGGGGTCGTCGAAGGTGGGGTTGGGGCCCGGCCACGCCATCCAGGTGCGCTCGTGCGGGGCCCACTCGGCGGGCATGCGGAAGCCGTCGGCGGCAGCAGACATCAGCGGTCCTCAGAGGAAGTACAGGCGGTTGAGGGAGACGGACTCGGCCGGCTCGGAGCGCAGCGGCTCGCCGTCGAGGGTGACCAGACCGGTGCGCTGGTCGACGTCGACCGCTCCGGTACGGGAGTTGCGGAGCAGGTCGGCGGGGCCGATGCCGCGGGTGCCGCGGACGGCGACCCTGCGGCGGCGGGTCGGCATCGCGTCGCCGCCCCGGTCGAGGGCGGCCTGGGCGACGAAGGCGACCGAGATGTCGGCGGGCGTGGCCCCGTACGCCCCGAACTGCGGGCCGAGGACCAGGGGTTCGCAGGTGTCGGTGGCCGCGTTCGGGTCGCCGACCACGCCGTACGCCGGGAAGCCCGACTTGAGCACGAGCTGCGGCTTGGCGCCGAAGTACTCGGGGCGCCACAGCACGATGTCGGCGAGCTTGCCGACCTCGATCGAGCCGACCTCGTGCGCGAGGCCGTGGGCGATGGCCGGGTTGACGGTCAGCTTGGCGATGTAGCGCAGGACGCGCTCGTTGTCGTGGTCGTCGTCCGGAGCGCCGAACTCGGCCTTCATCTTCCCGGCCATGGTGAACGTCCGGCGGACCGTCTCGCCCGCCCGGCCCATGCCCTGGGCGTCGGACGAGGTGATGCCGATGGCGCCCAGGTCGTGCAGGACGTCCTCGGCGCCCATGGTGCCGGCCCGGATCCGGTCGCGGGCCATGGCGGCGTCGCCGGGCAGGTCGGTCTTGAGGTCGTGGACGGAGACGATCATGCCGTAGTGCTCGGCGACGGCGTCCCGGCCGAAGGGGAGGGTGGGGTTGGTGGAGGAGCCGATGACGTTGGCGACGCCCGCCATCTTCAGCACGTTCGGGACGTGCCCGCCGCCGCAGCCCTCGATGTGGAAGGCGTGGACGGTCCGGCCCTCCAGCACCCTCAGGGTGTCCTCGACGGACAGGCACTCGTTCAACCCGTCGCTGTGCAGGGCCACTTGGACGTCGTGTTCCTCGGCGACCCGCAACGCCGTGTCCAGCGCCCGGGTGTGGGCTCCCATGTCCTCGTGCACCTTGAAACCCGAGGCGCCGCCCTCGGCGAGGGCCTCCACCAGGGGCGCGGCGGACGAGGACGAACCCCGGCCGAGGAAGCCGATGTTGACCGGCCAGGCGTCGAACGCGTTGAACGCGTGCCGCAGCGCCCAGGGCGAGTTGACGCCGACGCCCCACACGGGCCCGAACTCCTGCCCGATGACCGTGGTCACCCCGGAGGCCAGCGAGGCCTCCATGATCCGCGGCGACAACAGATGGACATGGGTGTCGACGGCGCCCGCGGTGGCGATCAGCCCCTCGCCGGACACGATGGACGTGCCCGTGCCGACGACGACGTCGACCCCGTCGAGGGTGTCGGGGTTCCCGGCCCGCCCGATCGCGTGGATCCGGCCCTCGCGGATGCCGATCGACACCTTCCGGATCCCCTGCACGGCGTCGATCACGACGACGTTGCTGATCACGACGTCACAGGTCTCGCGGACGGCGGCGGCCTTGAGGTGCAGCCCGTCCCGGGCGGTCTTGCCGAAGCCGGCGAGGAACTCGTCGCCGTGCCGCTGCGAGTCCGACTCGACGCGGATGACCAGCCCCGAGTCGCCGAGCCGGACGCGGTCGCCGGCCCGGGGACCGTGGGTGGCGGCGTACTCGTAGGGATTCATCGGGTCCCTCCCGCTTCCGCGCCCAGATATCCGCAGGCGGCGGCCCGGCGCAGGGCCTCGTCCTTCGCGCCCGGCGCGTCGAGCGGCCCGTCGACCAGGCCGGCGAAGCCGATCGCGACCCGGTCGCCGCCGATCGGTACGAGTCCGACCTCGGCGCTCTCCCCCGGCCCGAAGCGGACGGAGGACCCGGCGGGGACGGCGAGCCGCATGCCGTAGGCCTGCTCCCGGACGAAGTCGAGCCGCGGGTTGGCCTCGAAGAAGTGGAAGTGGGAGGTGACGGAGACGGGCACGGTCGCCGTGTTCGTGACCGCCAGCCGTACGGCCGCCTCGGGTTCGGCGTGCTCGGGCACCGGCAGCAGGGCCCCCGGCGCCCGGTCCCCGAGCGTGCCCCCGGCGATCGGATCGCCGACGACCGCGAGACGCGAGCCGTCGTCGAAGACGGCCTCGACATGCACCTCCGTGACGACGTCCGAGACGCCCGGCAGCACGTCGTCCGGGCCGAGGACGGACCGGGCGCGTTCGATCGCCTCGGCGAGCCGGGCGCCGTCACGTGCGGCCTCGCACACCGTGTCCGCGATGAGCGCGGTCGCCTCGGGGACGTTCAGCCTGAGCCCGCGGGCCCTTCTCGCCCGGGCCAGCTCCGCCGCGCCGAAGAGCAGGAGGCGGTCCCGTTCGGTGGGGGTGAGTCGCACGTCGCCCTCCCTTTCTTTGAGCAGCACTCTAAACGTTCTGCTCGGTGATCAGAAGGGGCGGCGAGGAACTTTTGAGCACTGCTCAAACATGGTCGAGCGCCGGAAACGCCACAGGGCCACCCCGGACGGGGTGGCCCTGTGGCGGAGTGGCCCTGTGGCGGAGCGGCCCCTGTCCGGGCAGCCCTGGGCGGAGTAGCCCCGAGCGGGTGGCCCTGGACGAGAGGCGGGCGGCTAGCCCAGCTCGTGCATCCAGCCGTGCTTGTCCTCGGCCGTGCCACGCTGGATGTCCAGCAGGGCCTGGCGGAGCCTGAGGGTGACCTCGCCGGGCTCGCCGCCCGACTGCTGCCACTCGCCGGCGGTGCGCTTGACCGTGCCGACCGGGGTGATCACGGCGGCGGTACCGCAGGCGAAGACCTCCTTGAGGGCGCCGCTCTCGGAGTCGCGCTGCCACTGCTCGACCGAGACCCGGCCCTCCTCGGCCTCGTAGCCGAGGTCGCGGGCGACGGAGAGGAGACTGTCACGGGTGACGCCCTCCAGGATGGAGCCCGTGAGCGACGGAGTGATGATCTTGTCGTCGTACACGAAGTACAGGTTCATGCCGCCGAGTTCCTCGACCCACTTGCGCTCGACCGCGTCGAGGTAGCAGACCTGGGCGCAGCCCTGGGCGGCGGCCTCGGCCTGGGCGAGCAGGGAGGCCGCGTAGTTGCCGCCGGTCTTGGCGTCGCCCATGCCACCGGGGACGGCGCGCACGTGCTCCTCGGAGACCCAGATGGAGACGGGCTTGACGCCGCCCGGGAAGTAGGCGCCGGCCGGCGAGGCGATGACCAGGAACAGGTACTCGTTGGCCGGCTTCACGCCCAGGCCGACCTCGGTCGCGATCATGAAGGGCCGCAGGTAGAGGGACTCCTCACCGCCGTGCGCGGGCACCCAGTCCTTGTCCTGGCCGACGAGCGCGTCGCACGCCTCGATGAACGTCTCGACCGGCAGTTCGGGCATGGCCAGCCGGCGGGCCGAGCGCTGGAAGCGCTTGGCGTTCTGGTCCGGGCGGAAGGTGGCGACCGAGCCGTCGGGGCGGCGGTACGCCTTGAGACCCTCGAAGATCTCCTGCGCGTAGTGCAGGACCATGGTGGCCGGGTCGAGGGGGATCGGCGCGTACGGGACGAGCTGACCGTCGTGCCAGCCGCGGCCCTCGGTCCACTTGATCGTCACCATGTGGTCGGTGAAGTGGCGGCCGAACCCGGGGTTCGCCAGGATCGCCTGCCGCTCGGCGGCGGAGATGGGACTGGCGGAGGGCTTGAGCTCGATCGTGGGCGTCGTCATGAGTGGTTGTCCTTCACCGGTTGTAGTGACGGGGCCGCGCTCACGCCCGTACGGCCAGTGGCCGGTGCTAGGACGTCCGAGCATTCCCTCATACCGCGGCTCCACGTTCGATTATCGCAAGCGGCGGACGAGGGCCAAAACGGCGGGAATGCGACCCAGGGTTGATGGTGGCACCCGGCGGGGGACATGCGGAAGCCGCCGGGTGCGGATGCGACCCGGCGGCTTCGAGAGGTTTCGCGCAGCGCGGGGTCAGCCGGCTACTCGTACGGCGAGCGCGTCACCGATCTCGGAGGTGCTGCGCGCGGGCAGCGAGCCGCGCTCCTCCAGGTCGACGGAGACGGCCTTCTCGATGCGGACCGCCTCGGCGTCGTAGCCGAGGTGGCGCAGCAGCAGGGCGACGGACAGGACCGTGGCGGTGGGGTCGGCCTTGCCCTGGCCTGCGATGTCCGGGGCCGAGCCGTGCACCGGCTCGAACATGGACGGGAACTCGCCGGACGGGTTGATGTTCCCGCTCGCGGCGACGCCGATGCCGCCGGAGACGGCCGCGGCGAGGTCGGTGATGATGTCGCCGAAGAGGTTGTCGGTGACGATGACGTCGAAGCGCGCGGGGTCCGTGACGAGGTAGATCGTCGCGGCGTCCACATGGATGTAGTCCGTGGTGACGTCGGGGAACTCCTGGGCCACCTGGTTGAAGACGTTCGTCCAGAGGTGACCGGCGAAGGCCAGCACGTTGTTCTTGTGGACCAGCGTGAGCTTCTTGCGGGGGCGGGCCTGGGCTCGGGCGAAGGCGTCCCGGACCACGCGCTCGACACCGAAGGCCGTGTTCACGGAGACCTCGGTGGCGACCTCGTGCGGGGTGCCCTTGCGGATCGTGCCGCCGTTGCCGGTGTACGGACCCTCGGTGCCCTCGCGGACCACGATGAAGTCGATCTCGGGCTGGCCGGCCAGCGGGGTGGCGACACCCGGCAGGAGCTTCGACGGACGCAGGTTGACATGGTGGTCGAAGAGGAAGCGCAGCTTGAGCAGGAAACCCCGCTCCAGGACGCCGGAGGGGACGCTCGGGTCGCCGATCGCGCCGAGCAGGATGGCGTCGTGCCGCTTGAGCGCCTCGGCGTCCGCGTCGGTGAGCGTCTCACCGGTGGCGTGGTAGCGCCGGGCGCCGAAGTCGTACTCCTCGGTCTCCAGCTTCACATCCTGCGGGAGGACGGCGGAGAGGACCTTGAGACCTTCGGCCACGACCTCCTGGCCGATGCCGTCACCGGGGATCACTGCGAGATTGAGGCTGCGAGACATACGGGAACCGTACTCCTCGTCCCAGGGGATGACATGGACCGTCCGCCATACGGACAGAGAAGTCGTGGCACGCACCTGGCGGCGCGGACCTGCGGTGTCGCGCGGGGTCGAGGTGCGACGCGGGTCCCGAAGTCCCGTTCGGGGCCCGCGCCGCACCCCGTGCGGGTGCGGCTCCCGGACTGCGGGGCGGCTCGGTTCAGTGGCCGGTCTCGCCGCCGTTGTCACGGCGGTCGAGGGCGCGCTGGAGCGCCGCGGCGGCGTTCTTCCGGTCGGACTCGGTCGTACGGGAGATGTGACGGACTCGGCGGCGGACGGTCGTCTCGGCCATGAGGAATCGACTCCTTCGAATTCCAGGGAGTGCGGAAGGGGGTTACGAGACGCCGGATGGGGCGGGGAGCGGGCCGCAGGGGTTGCCTGCGCGGGGCCCGGCTCACGACCGCCATTCGCTTGGTCGAGCGAGACGTTCGGCTCCTACAAAGCTAAGGGAGGAGCACGCGCCTGTCTCTACAATTACTCGGACTTCCTACTATCTGAGACGGCACCCCGGGTCACCCGGTGCCGACCTGCGGTTTCGCCGACGACCTCAACTCCCGGACGAGTGCCCGGACCACGGCGGTCGCGGCCAGCTCCGGGGTCGTGACATAGCCGACGCGACGGGTGGGCCGCTCCGGGCCGAGGTCGGTGACCTCCGTCCCGCGGGGCGTCCGGGTGAGGGAGAGGGCGGGCATGATCGCCATCCCCAGACCGCTGCTCACCATCGACAGCACCGCCCCGTCGTCCTCGGCGCGGACGGTCGCCGCGGGGATCCAGTCCTGCGCGGCCCACCACGCGCGCGTGCAGGACGAGCAGTTCTCCGTCCAGTCGACGAGCGGGAGGGAGCGCGGGTCGGCGTGCCCGGCCGGGTGCACCAGCGCGTACGGCTCCTCCAGCAGCACGTCCCCCACCAGCTCCGGCGGGATCGGCGCGCTGGTGCCGAAGGTGGCGATCCCGAGGTCGGCCCGCCCCTCGGCCACCGCGCCGGCCGTCCCCGGACCCACCTCCCGCACGACGGTCACGCTCGTCTCGATCCCCGGATGCCGGGCGGCCAGCCGCTCCAGGACGGGCGGCAGCAGATACAGGGCCGCGCTGCGGAAGGCCGCGACGCGCAACGGTCCTTCGACCCGGCCCGCCCCGGCACCCGTCGCCCCGGCCCCCCGCGTCTCGGCGACCAGGGCCTGGAGCATCCGCAGCACGCGTCGGGCGTGGACGACCGCGCGGGCGGCACCGCGTGCGAGACGGCCGACTGCGTGGTCCCGAGCCGGGCGGCGGCGGCCGAGAAACCCCCCTCGTCCGCGACGGCCACCAGCGTCCGCAACTCCTGCGGCGCAAGATCGACTGCGCTCACGCGAGGCTCCCACCTGCTGCTATGAGGGCGACTCATGGATCGGCCCGTTCCATGAACGCAACCCTCTGCCCGCCGCCCGCATTCCTGCCTACGGTCCCCTCCCATGACCAGCACCGCGCTCACCGTGCAGCAGACCGCCCGTCCGACCGGCTTCCCCACCCCCGGCCACTTCCGCTTCGCCGAGTCCCCGGTCCCGGAACCGGCCCCGGGACGGCCCTGGTGGAGAACCTCTACTGGTCGGTGGACCCCTACCACCGCGAAATGATGGACGGCGACTTCGAGTTGAACTCCCCCACGCTCGAATGCACTCGCGCGGGGGGACCCCCATCGCTGGAGGGGCGCTCACTCGGGCGGATCATCGCCACCCGCGATCCGGCGGCCCTCCCCGAGGGCGAGATCGTCTTCCACCGCCAGGGCTGGCGCACCCACGCGGTGGTCCGCCCGGAGGAGGTCAGACGGCTCCCCCGGCACGAAGGGGTGCCGCTCTCGGCGCACCTGAGCCTCCTCGGCGGCACCGGCCTGACGGCGTACGTCGGCCTGACCCGCATCGCCCGGCTGCGCGCGGGCGAGGACCTGTTCGTCTCCGCGGCGGCGGGCGGGGTCGGCACGGCGACCGGACGCTTCGCGCGGCTGCTCGGGGCGGGCCGGCTGATCGGCAGCGCGGGCACGGCGGAGAAGGTGCGGTACCTGACCCGGCAGGTCGGCTACGACGCGGCCTTCGACTACCACGAGGGGCCGGTCGCCGACCTGCTGGCGAAGGCCGCCCCCACCGGCGTCGACGTCTTCGTCGACAACGTGGGCGGTGAGCATCTCGGGGCGGCGATCGGCGCGCTGCGGGAACGAGGGCGGGTGGTGCGCGTCGGCACGGTCGGGCAGTACAACACGCCCGGCGCCACGCCGGCGGTGTTCGACCACGCCGACGTGGGGGAGAAGCGCCTGCGGATGGAGGGCTTCCTGGTGCGCGATCACCCGCACGTCCAGGAGGAGTTGTACGAGTTCGCCGTCCCGCATCTGCTGAGCGGGGCGCTGGCACTGGACGAGACGGTGGTGGACGGATTCGAGCGGATCGTGGACGCGTTCCTGCTGATGCTGCGCGGCGGGAACACGGGGAAGATCCTGGTGCGCCGGTCACCTAACCCTTAAAAGACTCTTGACCAGTTAGGCGCTCGCATGGTGCACTCGTGCCATGACCCTCCACGCCGAACGCCAGGTCCGTCACCGCACCACCACCGTCCGCGGCCACGAGGTGTACTACCGGGAGGCGGGCCCGGCCGACGCGCCGGTCCTGCTGCTCCTGCACGGCTTCCCGAGCAGCTCCCACATGTTCCGCGACCTGATCCCGCTGCTCGCCGACAGTCATCGCGTCATCGCCCCCGACCACCTCGGCTTCGGCCGGTCGGCCGCGCCCGCGGACTTCCGGTACACCTTCGACGAACTTGCCGCCGTCACCGGGGAGTTCACCGAACAGCTCGGCCTGAAGGAGTTCGCGCTCTATATCCAGGACTACGGCTCCCCCATCGGCCTGCGCCTCGCCCTCGCCCATCCCGACCGGGTGACCGCGATCATCACGCAGAACGGCAACGCCTACGAGGAGGGGCTCGGGGCAAAGGCCTGGGCGCCGGTGCTGGCGCTGATCGCGGAGCGGACCGCGGAGACCGAGGCGCCGGTGCGGGAGATCAGCAGCCCGGAGGGGATCAGGTGGCAGTACCTGCACGGGGTTCCGCCGGAGCAGCAGGAACTCGTGAGCCCTGACGCCTACGAGCACGATGCGGCCCTCATGGCCCGGCCCGGCCAGCCGGAGATCCAGCTCGACCTGATCTCCGACTACGGCTCCAACTTCGCCCTCTACCCGGCCTTCCAGGAGTACTTCCGCACCAGCCAGGTCCCGCTGCTGGCGGTCTGGGGCGCCGGTGACGAGATCTTCGTCCCGGCCGGCGCGCTCGCGTTCCGCCGCGACCTGCCCCGGGCGGAGGTGCACCTGCTGCCCACCGGGCACTTCGCCCTGGAGACACACGCGGGCCAGATCGCGGCGCTGATCAGCGACTTCCTCGGCCGCGCCGGCCGCCGCTGACGGATCCGCCGACGGGGAACGGGAAGGGGCCGGGCAGTAGCCCGGCCCCTTCCTCCGTCATTCTGTTGCCGCTGTACGACGACGCGTCAGCCCATGTGCGGGTACGGGTAGTCGGTCGGCGCGACCAGCGTCTCCTTGATGGCGCGGGTCAGGGTCCAGCGCATCAGGTTCTGCGGGGCGCCGGCCTTGTCGTTGGTGCCGGAGGCGCGGCCGCCGCCGAAGGGCTGCTGGCCGACGACGGCGCCGGTCGACTTGTCGTTGATGTAGAAGTTGCCGGCCGCGTAACGCAACTTCTCCATCGTGTACGCGGCGGCCGCGCGGTCGCCGGAGATGACCGAACCCGTCAGCGCGTAGTCCGACACCGACTCCATCTGCGTCAGCATCTCGTCGTACGCCTCGGCCGAGCTGTCGTCGTACACGTGCACGGCGAGGAACGGGCCGAAGTACTCGGTCGTGAAGACCTCGTTCTCCGGGTCGGTGCACTCGACGACGGTCGGGCGGACGAAGTAGCCGACCGAGTCGTCATAGGAGCCGCCCGCGACGACCGTGCAGGTCGGGTCGGCCTTCGCGCGGTCGATCGCCGCCTTGTTCTTGGCGAAGGACCGCTCGTCGATGACGGCGCCGATGAAGTTCGAGAGGTCGGTGACGTCACCCATCGTGAGGTAGTCGACCTCGGCCGCGAACTCCTCCTTGAAGCCGGAGTTCCAGATCGACGCCGGGATGTAGGCCCGGGAGGTCGCGCTGCACTTCTGGCCCTGGTACTCGAAGGCGCCACGGGTGAGCGCCGTCTTCAGCACCGCGCGGTCCGCGCTCGGGTGGGCGACGACGAAGTCCTTGCCGCCGGTCTCACCGACCAGACGCGGGTAGGAGCGGTACTTCTCGATGTTGGCGCCGACCGTCTTCCACAGGTACTGGAAGGTCTTCGTCGAGCCGGTGAAGTGGATGCCGGCGAGGTCGCGGTGCTCCAGGGCCACCTTCGAGACCTCGATGCCGTCGCCGGTGACCAGGTTGATGACGCCCTTGGGCAGACCGGCCTCCTCCAGCAGCTGCATGAGCAGCACGGCGGCGTGGGTCTGCGTCGGGGACGGCTTCCACACGACCACGTTGCCCATCAGCGCGGGCGCGGTCGGCAGATTGCCCGCGATGGCCGTGAAGTTGAACGGAGTGATCGCGTAGACGAAGCCCTCGAGCGGGCGGTGGTCGAGGCGGTTCCAGACACCCGGGGAGTTCGCCGGGGGCTGCTCGGCCAGGATCTGGCGGGCGTAGGCCACGTTGAAGCGCCAGAAGTCGACCAGCTCACAGGGACAGTCGATCTCCGCCTGCTGGGCGGTCTTCGACTGGCCGAGCATGGTGGAGGCGGCGAGCGTCTCGCGCCAGGGTCCGGCGAGCAGTTCGGCGGCGCGCAGGATGATGGCGGCGCGGTCGTCGAAGGACATCGCGCGCCAGGCGGGCGCGGCGGCGAGCGCCGCGTCGACGGCGTCCTGGGCGTCCTGCTGCGTGGCGTTGGCGTAGGTGCCGAGGCGGGCCTTGTGGTTGTGCGGCTGCACGACGTCGAAGCGCTCGCCGCCGCCCATCCGCCGCTCGCCGCCGATGGTGCAGGGCAGGTCGATCGGGTTGTCGGCCAGTTCCTTGAGCTTGGCCTCCAGCCGGACGCGCTCCGGCGAGCCGGGGGCGTAGCCGTGCACCGGCTCGTTGACGGGGGTGGGGACCTGGGTTACCGCGTCCATGTCTTCCGTTACTCCTTCTGAGCGGGTGTTTCGAGCGGGGGGGTGCGGGCTCAGCCCTTGCTGATCATCGAACGGACGAAGAACCGCAGGTTGGCGGGCTTCTCAGCCAGCCGACGCATGAAGTAGCCGTACCAGTCGGTGCCGTAGGCGGTGTAGACGCGCATGCGGTGCCCCTCGGCGGCCAGCCGCAGGTGCTCGTCGCTGCGGATGCCGTACAGCATCTGGAACTCGTACTCGTCCAGCTTGCGCCCGGCCTTGCGCGCGAGCTCCTGGCCGATGGAGATGAGACGCGGGTCGTGGGACCCGATCATCGGGTACCCCTCGCCCTCCATCAGGGTGCGCAGGATCCGGACGTACGCCTTGTCGATCTCGTGCTTCTGCTGGTACGCGACCTCGGCGGGCTCCTTGTAGGCGCCCTTCACCAGCCGGACCCGGCTGCCGCTCGCGGCGAGCCGGCCGGCGTCGGCCTCGGTGCGGAACAGGTAGGCCTGGATGACACAGCCGGTCTGCGGGAAGTCCTTCCGCAGCTCCTCGTGGATGGCGAACATCGAGTCGAGGGTGGTGTGGTCCTCGGCGTCGAGGGTAACCGTGGTGCCGATGGCGGCGGCGGCCTCGACGACCGGGCGCACGTTGGCCAGGGCCAGCTCGTGGCCGGCGTCCAGCGCCTGGCCGAACATGGACAGCTTGACGGACATCTCGACCCGCTCGCCGAGCTCCAGCTCCGCGAGCCGGGCGACCAGCGCCAGGTAGGCGTCCCGGGCGGCGGCGGCCTGCTCGGGGGTGGTGATGTCCTCGCCGACGACGTCCATCGTCAGCTCCAGCCCCCCGGCGGTGAGCTCCTCGACGATCGGGACGATGTCGTCGACCGTCTCACCGGGGATGAAGCGGTCCACGACCTGCTTCGTCACCGGGGCCGCCGAGATCAGGCGTCGCATCCGGTCGCTGCGCGAAGCGGCGAGAATCACGGGACCCAGCACGGGGCACCTCCACATACCAACCCATACAAGGCCGTTTCCCGACGATCGGGGAACGGCACGGAGAACCACCGTGAAACCTAAGGATCCCTCCGATCGTGGGCCATCGACAGCTGTCACGCATCCGTGCCGCGGATCTCAGACAGATGTATGAAGGGGATGCGGACTTGCGCGAGAATGCCTGGGTGACAGCCGATTACCAAGGTGACCACCAGGAGCTCGTCGACGAGATCTCCGAGCTGCTCGGCGCGCCCGCGACCCTGGAGAACCGGGATTTCGAGCTGATCGCCTTCGGCGCCTACGACAGCGAGGGCGAGCTCGACGCGTCGGCGCTGGATCCGGTGCGCACCCGCTCCATCCTGACCCGGCGCTCCACGGCCGCCGTCCGCACCTGGTTCGAGGGCTTCGGCATCACCCGCGCGACCGGCCCGGTCCGGATCCCGCCGACCCCGGAGGCCGGGGTGTACCGGGGGCGCGTCTGCCTCCCCGTACGGCACCGGGGGGTCGTCCTCGGCTATGTCTGGCTGCTGGACGACGACCCCGGGCCCTCGGACGCCCAGCTGGCGGCCGCGATGGAGGTGACCGGCCGGATCGGCGCCCTGCTCGCCGACGAGGCGCAGCACGGCGCGGACCTCACCCGGGAGCTGCGGGCGGTGCTCACCGCGCAGCCCGACTGGCAGCGGGACATGGCGGTGGCGGAGCTGCGCACGGCGCTCGGCGCCCGCGCGGACGGCCCGCACACGGTGGTGTGCGTGACGCCCTGGCCGTCCGCCGACCCGGACGACGCGCCCTCGCTGCGCACGCTGCCGGGGGCGACGGCGCTGTGCACCGTGCCGTGGGGCACCGCGGCCCAGTCCCTGGCCCTGCTGGTCCGTCTGCGCTCGACGGACACCCTCACCCCGGCGACGACGGCGGCGGCCCGGCTGCTGGAGCGGGCCGGAAAGTCCGCCGCGGGAGTGGCCGCCGGGCGGGCCGGCCTCGCGGAACTCGGCGCCGCCTGGCAGGAGGCGTCGGCGTCGGCGCGGGCGGCACTCGCCGAGCCCGGCCTCGGCCCGGTCGCCCGGTGGGCGTCCATCGGCCCCTACCGCCTGCTGACCGCCCTGCCCCAGGAGAGCGCCCAGGACCCCGCCGTGCGGACCCTGTTGACCCCCGCCCACCACGAACTCGCCCGCACGGCCGAGGTGTACCTCGACTGCGCGGGCCAAGCGGGCCGCACGGCAGCCGAGTTGGGCATCCACCGGCAGACCCTCTACTACCGGCTGTCCCGGGTGGAACAGCTGACCGGCCTGGACCTGGACGACGGCGAGGACCGGCTGCTCCTGCACATGACACTCAAGGCGGCCCGGCTGCCCTGAGCCCCACTCACTCCGGGATCGCCCGGACGGCCCGGACGGCCCGGACGGCCCGGACGGCCCGGACGGCCCGGACGGCCCGGACGGCCCGCCAGGATCAGCCCTTGGTGGCGCCCGCGATCACCCGGCGCAGCCCCTCGGTGAGCTGTGCCGCGTCGGTCGCCGAGTCCGGGTCGAAGAGCCACTGGACCATGAGCCCGTTGAGGAGGGTCTGGTAGAAGCGGCCCTCCGTGTCGACGGTCTCCTTGTCGAGCTCGTCCTCCGGAACGCCGTTGAACATGGGCACGATCCCCGACCGGCCCTCTTCCTGCGCCGCGGCCAGCAGCTTGCGCACCTCGGGGAGCCGGTCCCCCTGGACGATGAGCTCGAAGCTCAGCAGCCAGATGGCCCGCGTCCGCGGCACCGACCCGATGATGCTCGCCCACACCTCCTGGAAGCGCTCCAGCGACCCGGCGGCCGCCGTCATCGCGTCCCCCGCACCCCACCCGGGGTCGAACTCGTCGCCGGCGCCCTCGATCAGCGAGACGTACGCCTGCACCAGCAGCGCGTCCTTGGACCCGTAGTGGTAGCCGATGGACGCCAGGTTGGTCCCCGACTCCTTGACGATGTCCCGCGCGGTCGTACGCAGGAACCCCTTCTCCAGCAGGCAGCGCTTGGCGCCTTCGAGCAGATCCTCACGGTGTCCCATGCCCGCCACCCTACCCCCGATCCATACAACCGTCCTATACGCATGACTTATACAAGCGTTCTAGACAAGCGTTTAATACGCTCGTACAGTCACCGTCATGACCAACCCGACGAACTCGACCGACGCGACCGACGCAACCGACGCGACGAACACGGTGAGCACCCCCGCACCTCCGGCAGGCCGCGCCGGCCGCCGTGAATGGACCGCGCTGGGCGTACTGATGCTTCCGCTCCTGCTGGTCTCCATGGACGTCTCCGTCCTCTACTTCGCCATCCCGGCGATCAGCGCGGACCTGGGGCCGACCGGCACCCAACAGCTGTGGATCTTCGACATCTACGCCTTCGTCCTGGCGGGCCTGCTGATGACGATGGGCTCGCTCGGCGACCGCATCGGCCACCGCAGGCTGCTGATGATCGGCGCCGCCGCCTTCGGCGCCGCCTCACTCACCGCCGCGTACGCGAACAGCGCCGAGACCCTGATCGCGGCCCGCGCGGTCCTCGGCATCGGCGGCGCGACCCTGATGCCCGCGACGATGGCCCTGATCCGCACGATGTTCACCGACCCGGGCCAGCGCGCGAAGGCGATCGGCATGTGGTCCGCGGTGATGACGGGCGGCATCGCGCTCGGCTCGGTGATGAGCGGCCTGCTGGTGCAGTACTTCTGGTGGGGCTCGGTCTTCCTGGTCAACCTGCCCGCGATGGTCCTGCTGCTCGTCCTCGGCCCGGCTCTGCTGCCGGAGTCCCGCGACCCCGCCCCCGGCCGCTTCGACTGGCCGAGCGTCCCGCTGTCGATGGCCGCCGTACTGCCCGTGATCTACGGCCTGAAGGAGATCCCGTCCGAGGGCTGGCACGCGCAGTACGTCGTCTCGGTCACCGTCGGTCTGCTCTTCGCGGCCCTCTTCGTCCACCGCCAGCGCACCACGGCCGCACCGATGATCTCCCCGGCCCTGTTCCGCGGCCACGGTTTCGCTCCCGCCCTCGCCCTCAACCTGGTCTCCGCCTTCGGCATGATGGGCTCGGCGTTCTTCACCACCCAGTACCTCCAGTCGGTCCTCGGCAAGAGCGCGCTGGAAGCGGCCCTGTGGGCGCTGCTCCCCTCGGTGCCGATCGGCCTGGCGGCCCCGGTCGCGACCTCCCTGGTGCAGAAGGGCGTCAACCGCGCCTATGTGGTCACGGCCGGCTTCGCGATCGGCGCGAGCGGCTACGCGCTGCTGGCCCTCGCCGGCACGGACTCGATGTGGCTCGTGCTGACCGCCTGCGCGGTCCTGGCCTGCGGGATCGTGATGGTCCTGTCCCAGATGACGGACCTGGCGCTGGGCGCGGCCCCGGTGGAACGGGCGGGCTCCGCGGCCGCCCTGCTGGAGACCGGCACCGAGTTCGGCGGCGCCCTCGGCATGGCCGTCCTCGGCTCCATCGGCACGGCGATCTACCGCCACGACATCCCGGCCACGGCCCCGGCCGAGGCCCGCGAGACGCTCGGCGGCGCCCTGGCGGTGGCAGGTCGGCTCCCGGGGCGCACGGGAGACGCCCTGGCGACGACGGCACGCGAGGCGTTCACCGGCGGAATGCAGGGCGCGGCGATCGCCGGGGCGGTACTCCTCGCCGGAGCGGCGGTGGCGGCTTCGGCCACGCTGCGCAGGATCCGGGTGCAGTGACACGAAACGACAGGAGCCGGGCGGGCTGGAGTGATCCAGCC